>JAHEBA010000016.1 GCA_024642465.1 Alphaproteobacteria bacterium | reverse complement strand
TGCATGGCCAACACCCGCAAGGGCAAGCAGGTACTGAACGTCAAGCTCCCGGTGGATGCGCTGGTGTGCCGGCCGGTCGAGGAGGGCGATGATCAGGTCGCCGTTGTCGGCGAAAACCGCAAGCTGCTGATCTTCCCGCTGGCCGATTTGCCGGAAATGACTCGCGGCAAGGGCGTCCGCCTGCAGAAGTTCAAGGATGGCGGCCTGAGTGATGTCCGCACCTTCAACCTGGCGGCAGGCCTGACCTGGACCGATAGTTCCGGCCGCACCTGGACGGTGACCGAGCTTGCTGAATGGATGGGCGCGCGCGCCCAGGCTGGAAGGCTGCCGCCCAAGGGCTTCCCGCGCAACAACAGGTTCGGCTGACCCTCTGGCGATTGCATTGCGCTGACGTAACGGCAATGATCGATTAACGTTTTGTTTGAGGATTTGTGTCCTGAATATGGCTGCGTACCCTGCCGGACGTGTCGATGGCGGCGCTGTCAGTGCAGGGATGAAAATGCGCCAAAGGGTACGGCTGGACATGACAGGTACGGCATACTGGGTAGTGAACGGACGTGTCGACGACGACCCGTTCAGGAATTCGGGACTCGACAGCCCCGAGCAGCTGATGCAGCGCGCAGGCGGTGTGTTCGTAGCCTCATCGCGCAATGGCACCACCATCCGCTGGGCCATGTTCGCCTCGAACTGGGCTTCGCTATACTATGTGGGCGAACTTCTGCCCACTCTCCCGCCACCCTACACCTTCGAGTTTTTCCTCAGCGGCTGGTTCACGCAGACTATCGACGAACCCTATCTCGCATGCGGCCGTTTGCAGGAGCTGGTGGTCAAGAGCGACGTTCACCTGCGCGAGAAGACATATGTCAGAGAGGTCGACCACTCCACCTTCGGCAAGGTCGGAAAGTTGGTCGGTCAGGCCCTGTTTGATCGATCGGTGAACCCTGACTATTGTGTCGATTGCGTGTTCGACAAGTCGTCTGGGCGGTTCTTCGTTGAGCGCATCGGCAAGGAATCGAGTCTGGCAAAGCTCTACGGCATGTCGCCAACCTCTTACCCGGCTCTCACAGGGCACTCCTACGATACGATTGTTTCACAGGCTTACCGGCGCGCCATGACGTCGGAAGAGTCGGTCTATGACCATGTGATGGCAGTTTTTCCTGTGGGCTCCCAGACCAACAAGTGGATGGGATATCAAAGGCTTATCATGCCGCATAGCTTCCCCGATGGCCGGCAGGGCGTTGCAGTAGTCACTGAGTTCGGCGATGTGGATATAAAGCTGCCGTAGTCATCGGTCCGCGCTCAACTCACTATCGGGCCAACCTCTGCGTACTCGCTTGTAAGCCGCTCCATATCATCGAAATCGGCGAGAAGTAGCCATTCGTTGCCTGGAACATCGTCTGGGCTCCATGCCCAGTTCAAGAAACTGCGTTCGATGGTTGGATAGCCAAAACGAATTGGATGCCCGCTTGTCGCCATGCGGTTCGACACCAGGGCCCAGATGGCGTCAGGCTGCCATTTCAGGTGGGCAAGCACCATACCCAGGAAGCAAAATGCACTGGCTATGCCACTGCCGCGCAGCGGGCTTGGTTCAAGCCATAGTTCTCCATGATACACCACGCGTCCACTGATGCGGTACGCCTTGGAGGAGGGAAACGGCTCCAGCTTCGACGGCACCATCAGCATGTCGCGTTTCATGTAGAGGCCGCTCATCCACCCAACGGCCCATTCGGCCAACGAGGTGTCGACAAGATCGAGGCGGCACGCCTGGAAGGCTACATAGTCTCCGGACTCGTTCTTTAGCCCGAGCCAGAACGATTTGCCCTCGAGCTGGGTTATTTCATGGTCGAACATTGGGGAAGTCCGGGCGCTCCTGGCGGTTTGCCGGACATCCTGAAACAGCTTCATGTCAGTTGACATGACGATGCTGTTGCCTTGTTCGCCCAAGAAGTCCCTGATGGCATTGATTGTCGAGACAACCGCTAGCGGGTTATGAATTCCCTTGCGCAATTCCGTCATCCCCATGTGTGACGTATTGTTCAAAACAGTCTGCTTGGTAAACGCAGCAAGTTGCGTGCCACCGGCATACTATGCGTATTCAGGTAACTAGTTGAAGATTCAGGCTGCTGACGGGCCAATTTCACGCCGTGGCGACAGCCGCCGGGTTGATGCGACCTTCCAGATCGAATGCGTCAGCAGTGCCAAAATGACCACGATACCGCCAATCAGGGCTTGCGTCGTTGGAACCTCGGCGAAAATGAACCACATCCACACCGGTGTGAGCACGGTCTCCAGCAGGAAGAACATGGCGACGACGGCAGCGGCGACGTAGCGCGGGCCAAGCATCAGAAAGGCGTTCGCGGCAGGGGCGGCGAGCATGCCGTTGAGCGCCAGCCAGCCCCAGCCGCTTGCGGTCAGCGAGCCGGGGTGGGCGAGGGGCGCAACGACGGCCGCAGCCAGCAGGTGGCCGGTCGCAGCGCTCATCGACTGGTCCGAGCGCCGGTACCGGACCAACGTCAGCGACAGGGCCATCATCGTGGCGACGCCCAACGCCAGCAGGTCGCCCTTCCACGTCCCGACCTCCAGTCCTTCGGCCACTATGATCGCGACGCCGCTGAGCGAGGCGAGGATGGCAGCCCATGTGAACGGATGGAGCCGCTCGCCAAGGAAGGCCCAGCCCAGAAGCCCGGCAAACATCGGGTTGAACGCCAGGATGAACACCACGTTCGCCACCGATGTGAGCGAGATGGAGAAGATGAACATGATGTTGGAAATGCCCGCAAACAGGGCGATGATCATGCCGGTCTTGCCATTTATGAATGGCTTGGGATTCCCGCGAAGGCGCGTGAAGAACAGCCAGAACAGGAACATGGCAGCAAACAGCATGATGCCGCGCGTGTAGATGAGTGTGTAGGGATCGACCCCGGCAAGTTTCAGCAGCGGCACGTCGAACGACAGCATCATGCCGCCCAGCAAGGACAACGCAATTCCCTTGCTGGTATCGGCCCCGTTCGCATCGGCCGTGCCCGGCGTATAGGTGCGGGTCATTCGTGGTGGCTTTGGCCGCGCTGGCCGATGAGCTGCCAGCCGGTCTGGGTCAGCCGCTCTTGTGGCAGGAATCGCGCCTTGTAGTCCATCTTGGCAGATCCATCGACCCAGTAGCCGAGATAGACGTGAGGCAAGCCTAGCCTGCGTGCCCGCTCGATATGATCGAGCACCATGAACGTGCCAAGGCTTCGCGAGGCGGGTTCAGGGGCAAAGAAGCTGTAGATCATCGACAGGCCGTCATCGAGAATGTCGGTCAGTGCCGCCGCGACGAGTTCGCCCTCTCGGTGGTCCGGGCCGGCAAGGCTGGGCTGGGCCGGTAGCCGGTACTCGATGATCTGGGTGTCCACGAATGTCTCGTCGACCATTGCGGTAAAGTCCATCATCGCCATGTCCGACATGCCGCCGTCATAGTGGCGGTCATCGATATAGCGGCGGAAGAGCTGGTACTGCTCTGTGGTGGCCGATGCCGGCTGCCGGGTGCCGGACAGGTCGCTGTTGCGCTGGAATATACGGCGGAACGTCCGGGTCCAGCGGAACCTGTCAACAGGCACGCGCACCGATACGCAGGCATTGCAGCTGTCGCAAGCCGGACGGTAGGCAATGTTCTGCGACCGGCGAAATCCGCCCTGCGCCAGCGTGTCATGCAACTGGCGCGCATCCGCATTGATCAGGTGCGTGAACACCTTGCGCTCCTGGCGGCCTTCCAGATACGGGCAGGGCGCCGGGGCGGTGATGAAAAACTGCGGGAAATTTCTGCGTTCGATGCTCAAGTTGCGCTGTCATCCCTGGCGTGGCTATTGGCACCCGATTCCAGCCGGCGGCTGGCCACATGACCGTTCGCTGAAGGGTTAAATGGACTGCGCCGATTGTCAATCCATCTCTCCCATGTGGTCGCCGGCAAGGCGGTATCATTCACCGGCCTGAAGTTGCGTCACCCGCGCGATATAGGGCTGTTCGCGCATGAATGACATGATTTCTTCGGTATGGCTGGGCCCGCGCGTCTCCACGGTGATCTCCAGCACGGCACCCTTGGCCGGCACATCGAGGAAGTTCCGCTGGTGGTGAACTTCAAGAATGTTCGCTTTCTGGCGTCCCAGCGCAGTGGAGATAAGCCCGAGAATGCCGGGCCGGTCCTCGATCAGGAATCGCAGCCGCACCACGCGCCGGTCGCGGGCCAGTTCGCGCACGATGAGTGAGGCCAACATGCGCTGGTCGATGTTCGCCCCGCAAATGACCAGTCCCACGGTCCTGCCGGCCCACCGGTCCGGCTCGGCCAGCAGCGCCGCCACGCCCGCTGCGCCAGCGCCTTCCGCCAACAGCTTCTCTTCCGCCAGCAGGGTAACGATGGCCTTCTCGATGGCGCTTTCGCTGACCAGATCGATCCGGTCGACGGCCTTGCGGCACAACTCGATTGCAAGCTTGCCGACATCGCGAACGGCAATGCCTTCGGCCAGCGTTGTTCCGCCGCATTCTGCAGCCTCGCCGGCCAGCGCGGCGTGCATGGCAGGATAGCGCTCCAGTTCGACGCCGGTGATGCCGATGTCGGGCTTGAGATGGCGGGCGGCCACTGCCATGCCGCTGATCAGCCCGCCGCCGCCCACCGGAATGACAAGGTCGTCCAGGCCCGGTTCGTCGGCAAGCATCTCAAGGGCGATGGTACCCTGACCAGCCATGACAAGCGGATCGTCATAGGGGTGAACCAGCGTCAGGCCACGCTCGGCAATGAGCCGCAATAAATGCTCGTGGGCTTCGGCAAGCGTCTCTCCGGCAAGTTCGACCTTCGCGCCGAACCGGCTGGTACGCTCCACCTTGGTCCAGGGCGTATACTCGGGCATGACGATGGTGGCGGGAATGCCCAGGCGGGTGGCGTGATAGGCGACCGCCTGGGCGTGGTTGCCTGCCGACAGCGCAATCACCCCGGCCTTGCGCTCGGCATCACTCAGCATAAGAAGCTTGTTCAGCGCGCCGCGTACCTTGAACGCGTTGGTGACCTGCAGCGTCTCCAGCTTCAGCTGGACGTCCGCGCCGGTCATCTCCGACAGCGTGTGCGCCCTGACCATCGGCGTGCGCACCACGTCTGCCGAGATGCGGCTGGCTGCCTTTTCGATGTCGTCGAAGCCGATGGTCATTTTGCCTGCCGGAATGCCTGCTGGGGGAGCGATTGCCAGCGGGGCATAAAGCGAATACCAATGGGGATCAATCCAATACCGCAAAATCGGACAGAAGGAAGACAGCGATATGGCTTTCAAGACTGCTTGGCTGGGTCTCGGCGTAATGGGATATCCGATGGCAGGATACCTGAGGAGCAAGGGAGGCCACGATGTGGTCGTCTACAACCGCACCACCGCCAAGGCCGACAAGTGGGTCGAACAGCATGGCGGTTCGCGCGCACTGACGCCGAAGGAAGCCGCCGA
Source organism: Alphaproteobacteria bacterium (assembly GCA_024642465.1). Lineage (GTDB taxonomy): Bacteria > Pseudomonadota > Alphaproteobacteria > Rhizobiales > Aestuariivirgaceae > Anderseniella. The sequence continues at coordinate 42,104 of JAHEBA010000016.1, read as the reverse complement.
GGGCGCCGACTTCGTGTTCGCATGCGTCGGCAATGACGATGATTTGCGCTCGGTGACGACGGGTCCCGATGGCGCGTTCCAGTCGATGAAGAAGGGCGCTGTGTTCATTGACCACACCACGGCATCGGCCAACGTTGCCCGTGAACTGCACGCCGCGGCCGCGGCGAAGGGATGCGGTTTCGTCGACGCGCCGGTATCTGGCGGTCAGGCCGGTGCCGAGAACGGCGTTCTGACGGTCATGTGCGGCGGCGATGAAGCCCACTACAAGGCGGCTGAACCGCTGATCGCCAATTATTCGCGCAGCTGCCGCCTTCTCGGCACGCCCGGCGCGGGCCAGCTTGCCAAGATGTGCAACCAGATTGCCATTGCAGGCCTGGTGCAGGGTTTGTCCGAAGCCATTCACTTCGGCAAGCAGGCCGGGCTCGACATGGAAGCCGTCATCGACGTGATCTCGAAGGGTGCGGCCGGTTCCTGGCAGATGGAAAACCGCTACAAGACCATGATCGAGGGCAAGTTCGACTTCGGCTTCGCGGTAGATTGGATGCGCAAGGACCTCGGCATCTGCCTTGACGAGGCACGCAACAACAAGTCGCATCTGCCGGTTGCGGCACTGGTGGACCAGTTCTACTCGCAGGTACAGTCGAACGGTGGCGGGCGCTGGGATACATCGAGCCTCATTTCGTTGCTCGACAGGAAATCGAAGTAACCGCTGTCCTGAAAGCCCGCATCACCATGAAACCCCGTCACTTTGCGTCCGCGGTTGAGGCCGTCTCAAACCTCAAGCCGCAACACCCCCTGATGTGCCTTTGCCCGGATGTGTTCCGGGCAGAGGCCCGGCGTTTCGTGGCGGGCTTTCCCGGCGACATTCACTATGCGGTCAAGGCCAACCCGTATCCCGGCGTGCTGCACTGGCTTGGGGAAGGCGGGGTGACGGGCTACGACGTGGCCTCGATCGCCGAGATTGAGCTGGTCCGGCGCGAGATGGGGCAGGGCGCGCATCTGGCCTTCAACCACCCGGTCAAGTCGCGCGCCGACATCGACACGGCCTACCGGGTGCATGGCGTGCGGGACTTCGTCGTCGACCACGGCAAGGAACTGGCAAAGCTGGCCGACATCTGCGGCCGGGACGTCACGGTGCAGGTGCGCATAGCCAGAGCCAACCCGGATTCGGAAGTGGACTTGAATGCCAAGTTTGGCTGCGACGGCCAGACTGCGGCACAGCTGATGCGGCAAGCGGCTGATCTCGGTTTTGAGGTTGCACTGGCCACGCATGTGGGCTGGCAGTCGCGCGAGCCCAAGGCATGGGCCGAGGCCATCGCAATGGGGGCAGGTGCCGCTGCCGCTGCCGGCGTCACGCTCAAGTACGCCAATCTGGGTGGCGGTTATCCATCCGTGCTGATGCCGCAAGGCCGGACGCTGGAGGACTTTTTCGAGGTCATTCGGGCGGCGAAGGCCGAACACCTGCCCGGCACGGCGTTCAACTGCGAGCCGGGCTCGGCACTGGTCTGGCGCGGCTGCGAAACGGTGGCGCAAGTCGTGCTGCGCAAGGATGACCGGGTTTACCTGAACGACGGTGTCTACGGTTCGATGGCCGAACTGAAGTATACCCGCGTATCGCCGCCGCATCTCGCACTATCACAGGACGGCCAGCCACTCGAAGGTGAACCGAAGCCCTTCACCGTTTGCGGGCCAACCTGTGACAGCGTCGACATTCTGCCCGCGCAGGTTGATCTGCCGGAGGGTGTGGACGAGGGAGACCATGTCGTGTTTGGCTGGATGGGCGCCTATTCCAATGCGTTGCTCACCACATTCAACGGGCTCGGCGCGCTCGAATATGCGACCGTCGACCGGTTGGCATGCTGATCCGCGCCGGCCACAGACACTGGCTCCATAATCGTTTTCGAGTGGATCTGCCACGCCCCGTGCGGCAGGGGTAAACGAGGTCATGCGTCTTTTGCGGCGCCAAATTTGCAGGAGGTAGAAGCGTGTCGATAAGCCAGAAGATTGTCGACGGTCTTGTTGAGCACAAGGTCAACTTCGTGACGACTGTACCGTGCAAGCAGCTCGCCGGCGTGATCGAGATCATCGACAAGACGCCGGAGGTCCTGCACGTTCCGTCCAACAAGGAAGACGAGGGCATGGGGCTTTGCGCCGGCGCCTGGATGGGGGGCATGCGGCCTTGCATCATCATGCAGAACACCGCGCTGGGCGTGACCGTCAACACGCTGGCCACGCTGATCCAGTTCTACCAGATGCCGCTGCCGATGATCATTTCCTACCGTGGCGAACTGGGTGAGCGCGTCGCCTGCCAGGTCGAGATGGCGGTTCACACCAAGGCGCTGCTGGACCAGCTTCACATCCAGACCTACCACTTCCACAAGCCTGACGATGTGGAAGAGATCGGCGCGATCATCAAGCACACCTTCATGAGCCGCAAGCCGACCGCAATTCTCACGGACTCGAACTTCTGGGGAGGCTATTGAGATGATCCGTTCCGAAGTCTTCAAGACGCTGATCCCGCTCATCTCCGACCAGCTCGTGGTGTGCAACATCGGCCTGCCGAGCCAGGAACTGCACATGATGGACGACCAGCCGTCCAACTTCTACATGCTGGGCACGATGGGTCTTGCCTCGTCGATTGGGCTGGGTCTTGCGCTGGCCCAGAAGCAGAAGGTCATCGCCATCGACGGCGACGGCTCGGTGCTGACCAACCTTGGCACGCTGCCGACCATCGCCAACAACCCGGCCAGCAACTTCATCCTGCTGATCATCGACAACGGGTCTTATGGCTCGACCGGCGACCAGCCCACCTATGCCGGGCGCAAGACCTCGCTGGCCAGGGTGGCCGAGGCCTGCGGCTGCGACAACGTAATCGAGTGCAAGGCGGAAGACACCGCAAAAGTGATGGAAGCCGCGCTGAAGGGCGACCAGATGACCATCATCGTGTGCAAGTGCAAGTCGGGCAACGTGCCGGTGCCGGTCATCGAGATGGATGCGCCGGTGATCAAGCACCGCTTCATGCAAGAAGTGAAGCGCCGCAACGCCTGAACCGCTTGTCACGCCACAACAGGAAAGCCCGGCTGCGAGCAATTCGCGCCGGGCTTTTTTGTCTTGGCGGAGTCGATCAACCGATCGAGACGACTTCGAAGTCGAAGGTGAGGTCCTTGCCGGCCAGCGGATGATTGGCGTCCAGCGTGACGGTTTCCTCGTCAACGGCGGCAACCATGACCGGAATGACCTGACCTTCCGGCGTCTTCATCTGGAGGCGCATGCCAATCTCAAGCGGGATGTCCGCCGGAATCTGTGCGCGCGGAATGGCCTGCTGCATCTGCGGGTTCGCTTCGCCATAGGCTTCGGCAGCTGGAATGTTGACGGTCTTCTTGTGGCCGACTGCCATGCCAGGCAGTTCCTTGTCGAGGCCGGGAATGATCTGGCCGGACCCCACTTCGAACTGCAGCGGGTCGCGTCCCTCGGATGAGTCGAACGTGCTGCCGTCGTCCAGGGTGCCGGTGTAGTGAATGCGCACGGTGTCGCCCACCTTGACTTGGGTCATGGGTAAATTCTTTCGGATGTAGGGTGAATTGAAGAGGCCGCTGCACAGGCGCGGGTGCTCATGCGAAACCGGAATCTACCGGCTCAGCCTGCCCGCGTAAACCCCGCATCGGCTGCCACTAGCCGTTCAGCTTCTTCGCCACGTCGACAGCGAAGTAGGTGAGCACGCCGTCCGCGCCTGCGCGCTTGAAGGCGTGCAGCGCCTCGATGGCGACTTTCTCGCCGTCCAGCCAGCCGCGCTCGATGGCTGCCATTAGCATCGCGTATTCACCCGACACCTGGTAGGCGAAGGTCGGCATGCCGAACTCCTGCTTCAGCCGGCTGACCACGTCGAGGTAGGGCATCCCGGGCTTTACCATGATCATGTCCGCGCCTTCGGCGATGTCGAGTTCTGCCTCACGCAGCGCTTCATCGATGTTGGCGAAGTCCATCTGGTAGGTCTTCTTGTCACCCTTGAGCGTGCCGGACGAGCCCACGGCATCGCGGAACGGACCGTAGAAGGCAGAGGCATACTTGGCCGTGTAGGCCATGATCATCGCGTCCTGCAGCCCCGCACCTTCCAGTGCTGAGCGGATGGCTGCCACGCGCCCGTCCATCATGTCCGACGGACCGATCACGTCGCAGCCGGCCTCCGCCTGAACCAGCGACTGGGCGACGAGAATCTCGATGGTTTCATCGTTGAGAATGCGTCCGCCTTCCAGCAGACCGTCATGGCCGTGGTCGGTGTAGGGGTCGAGCGCCACGTCGGTCATGATGCCGAGATCTGGTACGGCGTCCTTGATGGCGCGCACTGCGGTGCACACCAGGTTGTCCTTGTTCAGGGCCTCGCGGCCGTCCGGAGTGCGCCTGTCGCGCGGCGTATTGGGAAATACCGCGATAAGTGGAATGCCCAGCGAGTGCGCTTCCTTCGCTGCCTTCACCGCCCGGTCGACGGTGCGCCGCTCGACGCCCGGCATGGAGGCAACCGGCTCGCTCTCATTCTTGCCCGGCATCACGAAGATCGGCCAGATCAGGTCTGAAGGCGTGAGGTGCGTCTGCCGGACCAGCCGCCGCGACCAGTCGGCCTGGCGTGTCCGGCGCAGGCGCATGCCGGGGTAGCCGTTTCCGGAAAAGCCGTTGTCGCTGTCGAGAGAGGTTCTGTCCTTGGCGGTCTTTGCCTTGGGGCCGGTCATGGTCAGTCGGTTCCAGATCGATTGTCGTTGGTTTTTTCCAGACGGAACTATGCAACATTCCCGTGTCAGTCACCAGTCATGTTGACGATCTGCCGCGGGCCACACTATCACCGGCAGGGTATCCGTCATTCACCGGAGGTCAGTGCCGATGAACTTCGAGCCCACCGAGGAACAGGTCGCCATCCGCGAACTGGCCGCCTCGTTCGCCGCCAGCGAAATGGCGCCACATGCAGCAAAGTGGGATGCCGAGCACATCTTCCCACGCGATGTGATCGTGAAGACGGCAGAACTGGGCTTCGGCGGACTGTACGTGCGCGAGGACGTGGGCGGTTCGAACCTGTCGCGGCTGGAAGCGGCCATCATCTTCGAGGAACTGGCAAAGGCGTGCCCGTCCACCGCCGCCTTCATTTCCATCCACAACATGGCTGCGTGGATGATCGATCGCTATGGCAGCGAAGAACAGCGCCAGCGCTTCCTGCCGGACATGACGGCGATGAAGAAGATATCTTCCTACTGCCTGACCGAGCCGGGTTCCGGCTCCGATGCTGCTGCGCTTAGAACGAAGGCCGTACGCGACGGCAACCATTATGTGCTCAACGGCTCCAAGGCGTTCATCTCCGGGGCAGGGGCCAACGATCTTTACCTCACCATGGTGCGCACCGGCGACGACTCGCCAAACGGCATTTCCTGCATCATGATCGCGGACGGCACCCCCGGTCTCAGCTTCGGCGCCAACGAGCGCAAGCTGGGCTGGCATTCGCAACCCACGGCACAGGTCAATTTCGATGACTGCCGGGTTCCGGTGGAGAACCTGATCGGCGGCGAGGGCAACGGTTTCCGCATTGCCATGTCTGGGCTGGACGGCGGCCGGCTCAATATCGGGGCCTGTTCCATCGGCGGCGCCCAGGCCTGCATCGAGCACGCCATGGACTACATGAAGACCCGCAAGGCTTTCGGCAAGGCGATTGCCGACTTCCAGGCGCTTCAGTTCCGGCTGGCCGACATGCAGACCGAACTGGAAGCTGCCCGAATCCTGCTTTATGCAGCCGCCCAGAAGGTCAATGACAAGCACCCGCTCGCCACCCGCTTTGCCGCGATGGCCAAGCGCAAGGCGACGGATACAGGCTTCGACGTGGTCAACAGCGCGCTGCAGATGTTTGGCGGGTACGGATACCTGCAGGATTATCCGGTCGAGCGCTACCTGCGCGACCTGCGCGTGCACCAGATCCTGGAAGGAACCAACGAGATCATGCGGCTGATCATCTCCCGCGACATGCTTCGGCAATAGGCGGTTCCACGCATGAGCGAGTCCGACGAAATCCTGTTCTCCATTGAAGGCCGCGCCGGCTGGATCGTCCTCAACCGGCCTGCTGCGCTGAATGCACTGACTCTGCACATGTTCCGCGCGCTTCACGCGCAGCTGAAGGCATGGGAGACCGATACGAGGGTCGAGCGCATCGTCATCGAGGGGGCGGGTGACAAGGCATTCTGCGCCGGTGGCGATATTCGCAAACTCTACGAATGGGGCCTTGCCATGGATGCACGGTTCCTCGACCTGTTTCGCGAAGAATACGTCCTCAATACCTACATCAAGCACTATCCCAAGCCATACATCGCGCTGATGGACGGCATCACGATGGGTGGCGGCGTTGGCGTATCGGTGCACGGATCGCACCGGATCGTCACCGAGGCGACCATGTTTGCCATGCCGGAGACCGGCATCGGCCTGTTTCCGGACGTGGGCGGCACCTACTTCATGCCCCGTTGCCCCGGCGAAACCGGCATGTACATGGGGCTGACCGGCGCGCGGCTGAAGGCCGGCGACGCCTTGTACGCAGGCGTCGGCACCAGTTTCGTGCCGCGCGACAGGCTTGCCGGGCTCAGGCAGGCTCTCAAGACATTCGCTGATGTGGATGAAGCGATTCAGCAATATGCCGGCAAGGCAGATCCGGAAACCCTGGCCATGCACCGCGGGGCCATCGACCGTCACTTCCTGCGGACCACCGTAGAAGACGTGATGGAGAGCCTGAAGGCGGACCCGTCCGATTGGGCGCACAAGCAGGCGGCCATCATCGCCACCAAATCACCCACCAGTCTGAAGATCTGCCACCGGCAGCTGCGCGAGGGCCTGACGCTCGACTTCAGAAGCTGCATTCGGCTCGAATATCGTGTGGTCAACCGCATCTTCACCGGTCACGACTTCTTCGAGGGCACCCGTGCCGTCGTCATCGACAAAGACAACGCACCACAGTGGCAGCCGTCCACGCTGTCAGGCGTCAGCCAGGCTGAGGTCGATCTCTACTTTGCGCCGCTGGAAGAAGAGTTGCCGGTGTGAACCGGTAAAACTCGAAGTAATCCGTTAACCATCCCTTCAACATGCCGCAAACCTTGAATGCCCGTTAACCACGGGCCTCCTAGGCTAGGACTCGGTAAGTTTCTCGCGCGTTTCTGGGGGTGAATGGGCATGCGTAACAAATCCGGACTTCTGATATCTCTTGCACTGGCTGCATTGCCATTGGTTTCAGTGCCGATGAAGCCTACCGCAGCCGAGACCATTCTCGGACCGGGCGATGCTGCCGCACATATGGCCCGCGCCCATGGCGCCGCCGAGAAGTGTGGACACCTGACGGCGGATGTGCTCAGCGAACTGTCGGATTACGTGAACATGGCGGAGGTTGTAGCGTCTGCATCCGTGGGGCCGGAAGAGATCGTCCGGCTGATCGAGGAAGGCCGCCAGCAGGGCAAAGAGATGACCTGTGGCGCCGCAACCGAAGAACTTGCGCTATCGGCGGTAAACGCAGCGCGCCAAGCCCTGCAGCAGGCCGAGGGCGGTGTCGAGATTCGCGACACCATCGCTGATGCGCCGGTCGTGGAGCCGGTTACGGATGAGCAGGAGCAGGCCGCCCGTGTGATCGATCAGGCCCAGCCGGACCGCCACGCTCAGCAGGGCAGCCAGCCGAAGCAGGCGTCCCGCAATAACGCAGACACAGAACTCATCAGGTATGCACAGGCTACCGCCGCCTATTACGTGGAGCGCCGCTGTCAGCATCTGGGTGGTGACCGCGCCATGCGCTTCTGGCAGCAGGTGGTCTCGCGCCACAACGCGATGCTGTCCCGCCATGACAGGGCCGCCGTCGCACAGGCGAAAGCCCGTGCCATCTCGATGGCCGCAGCCACCGGTTCATGCGGCAGCCAGACCCGCCGCATGGTGAGCGCCGGCCTGTCGCTGGTGGCACGCAACTGACCAGTTGACCGATCAAGCCGATCCCTTTGCAGGGGAGGCTACGGACGGGTGCCCCGGGAAACCTGTGGGGGTGAGGCGCCCGTCCGGCCCAATTTCAACAGCCGTCCCTCATGACAGCGCAGCCAGCACCTCGCCGAACAGCGTGCCGGCATGCGCATCGTCCAGCCAGCGCACTACCACCACCAGTTCGGTTTCAGGCTGGATGAACGTGTACTGCCCACCTGCGCCGAGCGCGAAATAGCTGCTCTCCGGCACTGTAGGAAATATGCGGCGGGCATGATTCAGCCACACCAGATATCCATAGAACGGCGCGATCGGGCAGGGCGTGCGCATCGCCCGCACCCAGCCTTCCGTTAAGATCTGCCTGCCATTGGCAAAACCGTTGCCCTGCAGGATCTTACCGATCCTGGCCTGGTCGTTGGCGCTGATCGAGATGCCGCCACCCCAATGGGTGCCGCCGGGTACCGACTGCATGCGCTGCCCGTCAATTTCGACCCAGGCATGGTCATAGCCGCGCCAGGCCCAGCCGTCGCTGACGCCGGCAGGGCATGCGATGAACTCGGCGAACACCTCCGGTAGTGGGCGGCGGAACAGGTGCAGCAACGCCAGCGACAACTGGTTGATGCGCACGTCGTTGTATTCCCAGTAGGTGCCGGGCGTGTTGAGAGGGCGCTTGTCGCCCTTGGTGCCACCGGTGGGCGGTGCGAAATCGAGGTTACGGTAGTGGTCCACATGGTCGGGAATGCCGAAGCATTCGCCGGTCCACTCGCTGGTTTGCTGCAGCAGGTGGTGCCAGGTGACCTTGCCGTTGTGCGCGTCATCGAAGCCGATGCCCTTGATCCGTGCGCCAACAGGTTCGTGCACGTCCGGCAGCAGCCCCTGCGCCTGGGCGACGCCGGCCAGCAGCGCCAGATAGGTCTTGGCGACGGAAAAGGTCAGGTCCGCCCGGCCGGGTTCACCCCAGCTCGTCACCGGCTTGCCGTGCTGCCAAATGGCGCCGGATACCCCGCCGCGCTCGTGCACCGACCCGAACAGCCGGTTCCAGGGAGCGGGGTCGGTCTGGTGGACGCCCCACGGTTCGCCATCGGGAGATCGCGACCAGTTTACCTCGTGTGCCATCGATGCGGCGATGGCCTTGTCCAGCCGGGTGGTATCCATGTGGTTCAAGCCCCTTGCATAAGAGTGTAGCGCCTTGGCATGTTGGCGCTCACTAACCAGCAGGCGGCAGCGTTTGCAAGACGGAGACACAGAACATGGCGGTGATCGGGTTTATCGGACTGGGCAACATGGGCGGGCCAATGGCGGCCAACCTGGTGGAGGCAGGCCATGACGTTCGCGGCTTCGACCTGTCTGCAGACAGTCTCGACCGCTTCGCAGAAGCCGGCGGCAAACCAGTGGCCAGCGCTGCTGAAGCGGCATCTGGTGCAGATGCCGTGGTCACCATGCTGCCGGCGGGCAAGCATGTGCGCTCGGTCTACATGGATGACGGTGGCCTGATTGCCTCCTGCAAGCCGGGTACACTGTTCATGGACTGCTCAACCATCGACGTGCCCACGGCCCGTGAAGTCATTGCCGCGGCAGAATCCGCCGGCCACATGATGCTGGACGCGCCGGTGTCGGGCGGTGTTGCTGGTGCGGCCGCCGGCACTCTGACCTTCATGTGCGGCGGTTCGAACAAGGCGTTTGCAGCGGCAAGGCCGATCCTAGAGAAAATGGGCAGGAACATCTTCCATGCCGGCGGTCCCGGCAACGGCCAGGCGGCCAAGGTGTGCAACAACATGCTGCTGGGCATCTCGATGATCGGCACCTGCGAGGCCTTCAATCTTGCCGAGGCGCTCGGGCTTGATGCGCAGACCTTCTTCGACATCTCGTCGACGGCATCCGGCCAGTGCTGGTCGTTGACCAGCTATTGCCCGGTTCCGGGCCCGGTTCCCACATCGCCCGCCAACCTGGATTACCAGCCGGGCTTTGCCGCGGCCATGATGATCAAGGATCTGTCGCTCGCTGCCGACGCCGCTAAGGGCGCAAATGCCAGCACCCCAATGGGCAAACGCGCACTTGAGCTTTATGAAAGGTTTATCGAGGCAGGTGGTGCAGATACCGATTTTTCGGGAATCATCCGTTACTTGAAAACCTCAAACTAGCGGAAAACTGCACTTGATCGCGCCTCACAAGAGTTTGCTAACTCTGACCGCATCTCTGTCAAATTGGACGCAAATTATCTTCGAGTTTACCTATCTCGTTCGGATCATCTTAAAAACCTGCCGCTAGAGTCATGTACAAGGCAGGGGCAAAAAACACCTGCCAACAACTAGACGATCTAACAGTGAACATACGGGCAGGTATCAAACATGAACAAGATGACCGCAGTTGCGGTCCGCGAAGTCGCGGATCAGGGTAACCCAGAAATCAAACACCGCTACCTGGAGGCATTGACGCTGATCGAGCGTCTGCATCGCCGCCTTCTGGACGTGATCAAGGACGAGTTCGACCGCAATGGCGAGCAGGACGTCAACTCCGTGCAGGCGTTGCTGCTGTTCAACATCGGCGACAGCGAGCTGACCGCCGGCGAACTCAAGACCCGGGGCTACTACCAGGGCTCGAACGTGTCCTACAACCTCAAGAAGCTGGTCGACCAGGGCTATGTCAGCCACGAGCGTTCCAGCGCCGACAAGCGCTCGGTCCGCATCTCGCTGACTGAAAAGGGCCAGGTGATCCGTGAACAGGTCGACGCGCTGTACAACCGCCAGCTTCTGTCGCTGCAGGAAGTCGCCGGCATCGACGTCGACGAGTTCGACCGCCTGAATAAGGCCCTGAGCCGGCTCGAGCGCTTCTGGACCGACCAGATCCTGTATCGCCTCTGATAGGGCGGGCAGCGTCGAAGCAGGCGCATTACCGAACATAACAGAATTGTGAACCCGCGAACGCTCAAGCTTTCGCGGGTTTTCCATGGACTTCGCATCCGGCCGCCGCAATTGGCCGCAATGCGGCCTGATTTGTAGGTCACTCACTGTTCAACACGATGCCATTGCTGTATACGCAGTGAAGGCAGAGAACGGCGCATCTTGGGGTGATTTGCATGAATTCTGGTGTCTTCCGCTTTTCCGCGGCAGCAATGACGGCTGTTGTCTACTTGGCCAGTGGCTTGAACGTGTCGGAGGCCGGTCAGCGCAATCACGACGATGGCGCGCCCCGCGCGGTAACCAACTTCAACCGGGCCCCGTCGCAGCAGCCTGTGGCCGCGCCAACGGAAGAGCCATCTTCCAGGGGAGCCGCTGCCCCGTCGTTCGGCAGCCTGTTCAATTTCGGCAGCCAGGGCAGCCGTGCCTCCTATTCCGAGCGCGCCGCCACCTCATCCGGGTACGCAGCCGGTTCAGACACTGATTCGGCAGGTGAACTGTCTGCCCGCACCAAGGTGTTTGGCCTGGATCGGTCTGTGGCGCCCATCCTGAACAGCCGCAGCGAGTCTGCGCTGCAGGCAGCCATCACCGAGTACGAAGGTATTGCCCGGCAAGGCGGATGGGGCCAGATCATCGTCAACAAGACCGTGCGCAAGGGCGCAAATGGCAGGGCAGTGGAGGCCATCCGCCGCCGCCTCGCCATCGAAGGTTATCTGCCGCGCACTGCTGCAGCAGGCCAGGGGTACGACAGCACGGTTGAGCAGGCGGTCGCCAGCTTCCAGGAGAACTATGGGCTAGCCATTACCGGCCGGGTCGATGAGTCCACTGCCAACGCGATGTCGGTGCCGGTCAGCGCACGGCTGGAGACAATGCGCGCCAACCTGATCCGGCTGCCCGAGTACAGCAAGGACCTCCCCAGGCGCTACGTCACCGTGAACATTCCTGCCGCCAAGCTTGAAGCCGTAGATGGCGGCCGCGTGGTGTCGCAACATGCCGTGATCGTCGGCAAGCCTGAGCGCCCGTCGCCGATCGTGGCCAGCGAAGTCAGCGAGATCAACTTCAACCCGTATTGGCATGCGCCGAAGTCCATCGTCGCCAAGGACATCGTTCCGGAAGTGCGCAAGCACGGTATCCGCAAGCTGAAAGAGCTGCAGATCATGGTTCTGGAAGGCGATTACCAGGGCCCCGAGGTCGATCCCAGCACTATCGACTGGAAGGCGGACCCGGAGAGTATTGCCGAGCGCTATCACTTCCGCCAGGAGCCGGGCGGCATCAATGCCATGGCGTCGGTGAAGATCAACTTCAAGAACAAGTTCTCCGTCTACATGCACGACACGCCCACCAAGCAGCTCTTCAACGAGGGTGCGCGATACTTCAGTTCGGGCTGCGTGCGCGTCGAGGACGTGCAGCAACTCACCACCTGGATTCTTCAGGGCCAGGACGGATGGAACCTTCGCCAGGTCCAGGGCATTGCCAAGTCCGAGGAACGTATCGACGTGACCTTGCAGGAGAAGGTTGGCGTGCGCTGGGTCTATCTGACCGCCTGGGCAGGCCCTGATGGAATGGTGCGCTTCCGCCAGGACATCTACGGTCTTGACGGCACCGGCTTCATTACCGGCCAGCCCATCGGCATCCCGGAAGAAAAGGCAGGCTAAGCGGCCGCAGTGTCGCAATTGCCATTTCTCGCGACGCAATGGCACTTGGTCACGGTGCCGCATTGCGGTATGCCATCCTGACCTGCGATACGAATATGTGATACTTCCGACTTACTAAGGCGCCGGTGCAGGCTGGCGCCCACCGGGCCAATGAAACTGACACATATCGACAGAACAAGACGGAGTAACCCATGACCGCCCAACCGAAAGCCAGCCAGTCCGGCATTTTCCCCGGTTTCTTTTCTGATGCGCTGGCGTCCAGCGACCCCGACCTTGCAGCCGCCATTGCCAAGGAGCATGGCCGCCAGTCCCACGAAATTGAACTGATCGCATCCGAAAACATCGTTTCGCGCGCAGTCATGGAAGCCCAGGGCTCGGTACTGACCAACAAGTACGCCGAAGGCTATCCGGGCCGTCGCTATTACGGCGGCTGCCAGTATGTGGACATCGCCGAGGAATTGGCCATTAACCGCGCCAAGAAGCTGTTCAACTGCGAATTCGCCAACGTCCAGCCGCACTCCGGCGCACAGGCCAACCAGGCCGTGTTCCTCGCGCTGCTGCAGCCCGGCGACACCTACATGGGGCTTGACCTTGCCTGTGGCGGTCACCTGACCCACGGCTCGCCGGTCAACCAGTCCGGCAAGTGGTTCAACCCGGTTCCTTACAAGGTGGACCCTAAGACCCACCTGATCGACTATGATGAAGTCGAGCGTCTTGCCGTCGAGAACAAGCCGAAGCTGATCATTGCCGGCGGCTCTGCCTATCCGCGCATTATCGATTTCAAGCGTTTCCGCGAGATCGCCGACAAGGTTGGCGCAATGTTCATGGTCGACATGGCCCACTTTGCAGGTCTCGTGGCCGGCGGCGTTCACCCGAACCCACTCGAATATGCTCACGTGGCTACCACCACCACCCACAAGACGCTGCGTGGTCCGCGTGGCGGCATGATCCTGTCCAACGACCCGGAACTCGGCAAGAAGTTCAACTCTGCCGTATTCCCCGGTCTGCAGGGCGGCCCGCTGATGCACGTCATCGCCGCCAAGGCAGCCGCCTTCGGTGAAGCGCTGCAGCCTGATTTCAAGACCTACGCAAAGGCTGTGGTCGAGAATGCCAAGGCTCTGGTGGGCGCCATGAAGGATGGCGGTCTGGACCTCGTTTCGGGCGGCACCGACACCCACGTGATGCTGGTTGACCTGCGTCCCAAGAAGCTGACCGGCAAGGATGCTGAACAGTCTCTGGGCCGCGCCAACATCACCTGCAACAAGAACGGCATCCCGTTCGACCCTGAAAAGCCGATGATCACTTCCGGCATCCGCCTCGGTTCGCCGGCCTGCACCACACGCGGTTTCGGCGTGGCCGAGTTCAACGAGGTCGGCCGCCTGATCATCGAGGTGCTCGATGGCCTGGCCGCCAATGGCCCTGACGGCAATGGCGCCGTCGAGGCAGCGGTCAAGGAGAAGGTGGTTGCATTGACGGGGCGTTTTCCGATTTATTCGTGAGCCGAAAGACTCACTCACCGGAAAACATGAAAGGGGATGACTGCAGATGCGGTGTCCCTACTGCAGCAACCAGGAAACACAGGTAAAGGACTCGCGGCCCTCTGAAGACGGGGCCGCGATCCGCCGCCGCCGCTACTGCCCGGACTGCGGCGGCCGCTTCACCACGTTCGAACGCGTCCAGCTGCGCGAACTCATCGTGGTCAAGAAGTCGGGCAAGCGCGTTCCCTTCGACCGCGACAAGCTCGCCCGTTCAGTGGCCATCGCCCTGCGTAAACGGCCGGTTGAGCCTGAACGCATCGAGCGCATGGTCTCCGGCATCGTGCGCCAGCTGGAAAGCCTCGGCGAGACCGAGATACCCGCAGACCTCATCGGTGAGCACGTCATGGAGGGCCTGCGCGTGCTTGACGACGTGGCCTACGTGCGTTTCGCCTCGGTCTACAAGAACTTCCGCGAAGCCAAGGACTTCGAAGACCTGATTGGCGAACTGTCGGGCGACGAAGAGGGTGCCCCCCCGGTTCCTCCTGTGTCCGGCTCAGACGGCTGATCCTGCCATGAATGACGAAGACTACATGCGCCGCGCCATCGCCGCAGGCAGGCGTACCCGCGGCGCAACCGCCGAGAATCCGGCTGTCGGCTGCGTCATCGTGAAGGACGGCGCCATTGTCGCCGCTGCTGCGACGGGTGAGGGCGGACGGCCGCATGCCGAAAACCTTGCCCTCGAAATGGCCGGCTCGGCTGCGCGCGGCGCAACTGCCTATGTCACGCTCGAGCCGTGCAGCCATCACGGCCGCACGCCGCCTTGTGCCGATGCGCTTGTGGCCGCCGGTGTGGCGCGCGTCGTCACCGGTCTGGAAGACCCGGACCCCCGCGTGTCCGGTCAGGGGCATGCCAGGCTGCGCGAGGCCGGCGTTGAGGTGGCCGAGGGGGTGCTGGCCGATTTGATTCGCCACGAGCTGCGCGGCTACCTCATGCGCAATAGCAGCAACCGCGCCTATGTGACTCTCAAGCTTGCCGTTTCCACTGATGGCAAGATTGCCCAAAAGCCGGGTCAGCCGACGCCGATTACGGGACCTGAAGTAAAGGCGCGCGTACACCTGCTGCGCGCGCGTGCCGATGCCATCATGGTCGGGGTGAGTACCGTTCTGGCCGATGATCCGGACCTCACCTGCCGTCTTCCGGGTATGTTCGACCGTTCGCCTGTGCGGGTTGTTTCGGACTCTAAGCTGTCAATTCCGCTTGCATCTAAGCTGGTCCATACGGCCCGCGACGTGCCCGTCTGGATAATGACACTGGAAGCCGCTGATCCGGCCCGTAAGACAGCCCTGGAAGCGGAAGGGGTCGAGGTTATTGCCTGCAACGCCACGCCGGACGGCAAGGTGGACCTTCACGACATACTGCGGAAGCTGGCTTCGCGCGGCATCGGCCAAGTCTTTGCAGAGGGCGGGGCGCACATGGCGCGAGCATTGGTCGAGGCGGACCTTGTGGATGAGGTGCTGTTGTTCACCGCACCAGCGAAAATCGGACCACAGGGGCTCGATGCGATGGCCGGCTTGCCACTCGATGCGGTGCGCGCCTCCCAGCTTTACCGCGCCGCCGGAGAAAATGAGAAGGTGGGTGCGGATTGGCTGGCAAGATATGTCCGGGTGCGCTAAACACCCCGCCCATGTTTACAGGCATCATCACAGACGTCGGCACCATCGAGGCGGTTGAGCAGCGTGGCGACACCCGCTTCACCATTGCCTGCGGCTATGACGCGGGCGGCATTGCGCTGGGAGCCTCCATAGCCTGCGCCGGCTGTTGCCTGACCGTGGTGTCCGTGGAACCCCGTAGTGAAGGCGGCAGCCGCTTCACCGTCGACGTATCTGCAGAGAGCCTGTCGAAGACGACGTTGGAGGGCTGGACGCAAGGCACCCACATCAATCTCGAGCGCGCCCTCAAGGCTGGTGACGAGCTGGGCGGGCACATCGTGTCCGGTCACGTCGATGGCGTGGCGGAGATCGCAGGCATGCGCGACGAAGGCGGCAGCCGCCGCTTCAGCTTCCGTGCGCCGGCAGCACTTGCCCGGTTCATCGCGCCGAAGGGCTCCGTCTGCCTTGATGGTACCTCATTGACCGTGAACGAGGTTGAAGGCGCCAGCTTCGGCGTCAACCTCATCCCCCATACGCTGGAAGTGACCACCTGGGGCACCGCGAAGCCGGGCGATCTGGTCAACCTCGAAATCGACATGCTTGCGCGGTACGTGGCCCGCCTGAACGAGAGTCTGCAGTTATGAAAACCGTACCATCGATCAAGCCGGACGAGGGCAAGGGCTTGCGCATCCTCATTGTCGAGGCGCGCTACTACCAGCACATCGCCGACGAGCTTCTTGCCGGTGCCAGGGGCTATCTGGCCGATGCCGGTTGCGACGTTGAAGTGGCAACAGTTCCCGGCGCGCTTGAGATACCGGGCGCAATCGCAATGGCCTTCGAGTTCGGCGACTATGACGGCTTCGTCGCGCTGGGCTGCGTCATTCGCGGTGAAACCACCCACTACGAGATCGTGTCGGGCGAAAGTGCACGTGGCCTTATGGATCTGACGCTAGACGGGGTTTGCCTGGGCAATGGCATCCTGACCGTTGAGAACGAGGCGCAGGCGCTGGCGCGCGCCCGCGTCAGTGAGATGAACAAGGGGGCAGGGGCGGCGGAAGCATGCCTAGCGCTGGTGAAGTTCCGCATGGCTCACGAACAGGTAGCCCTCCATGACTGAAACCTCGAAAGGGCAATCCGGCAAGACGGCCAGCGGAAACCGCAAACCCGCAGTGGCCCGCTCTGCCGCGCGCCTGGGTGCAGTGCAGGGCCTGTACCAGATGGATATCGGTGGGACCGACCTTGCCGATGTGCTGGCGCAATACGGCGGCGGCCGGCTGGGCGACAGCTTTGACGACGGCCAGTGCGGTGAGGCGGACTACGGTTTCCTGAAGTCGATCATCGAAGGTGTCGTTACGGACCAGGCGCTCATCGACCGCAAGGTCAATGGCTGTCTTGGCGACAAGTGGACGCTTGCGAGGCTCGATGCGACCGCGCGGGCCATCCTGCGCGCCGGGGGGTTCGAGATCATGTTCCGCGATGACGTGCCCGCCAAGGTGGCGATCTCGGAATATGTCGAGGTCGCCAAGGCGTTCTTCGGCGGTTCCGAGCCAGGCTTCATCAATGCCGCGCTGGACAAACTCGCCCGCGAGCGCCGTCCGGAAGAGTTCTGATCCTTTAGCCTGCGATATACTGCTTCAGCGATTCAGCCTCGACCCTGATTTCGTCGATCTTGGCCTTAACGATGTCACCGATGGAGACGAGGCCGACCAGCTTGCCTGCCTTCTCGACCGGCAGGTGACGCACCCTGCGCCCGGTCATCATCTCCATGCAATCGTCCACCGTGTCATCCGGCGAGCAGGTCAGCACGTCCGAGGTCATGATCTCGCTCACATGAACGGCGAGGAACTTCGGTCCGAAGTCGGTGAGCTTGTGAACCACGTCGCGCTCGGACACGATTCCGTCAATCGACCTGCCGGACCTGCTGACCACCACAGCGCCGATCTTGTTGGCCTTCAGCAAGGCAGCAAGCTCGCGCACGGTCGCGGTGGGAGAGATGGTTGTAACCTGATCGCCCTTTGCATTCAGGATAGATTGTACCTGCATGGCTGTTTCCTCCTGCTTGTTGTTGTTGATGAACCAGCAATATCAGTGTGCGCTGGTTTTCTGGCGGCAACAAGACCAATGACGAAAGGGTATGCCCCCTGCGCGCAAAACGCGATTGCGCAGCATCGGCTTTTGTCACAGTGTCCCGCCCGACATGACTGCCAGCACGATCCATCATCCCGCCAGCTTCGATGACAACAACGCCCGGCGCAACGCGCTGGTGCTGGCGTTGGCGCAGGCGTTCTATGGCATGTCTGCGGTGAACCTCATCGTCACCGCCGGGCTCGTCGGAACCCAGATCGCGCCTTCGCTGAGCTGGGCCACGCTACCGGTATCAACGTTCGTCATCGGTACGGCACTGTCCACGGTGCCGGCATCGCTGTTCATGCGCAGGGTGGGCCGGCGGCCCGGATTTCTGACCGGCGCCGGCTTTGGCGTCATCGGCGCGCTGGTCTGCGTGATCGCCATTTTCCAGCGCAATTTCTGGCTTTTCGGGTTCGGCACCATGATGCAAGGCACCTATCAGGCGTTTGCCGGATATTACCGCTTTGCCGCTGCCGATATGGCTTCGCCGTCGTTCAGGCCCAAGGCGATATCCTGGGTGATGATTGGCGGCATTGCCGCGGCCATATTCGGTCCGATGATCGTCATCGCCAGCCGGGACCTGTTCGAGCCAGTCATGTTCGCCGGCAACTTTGCCGCCGTGGCGATCCTGTCGATCATTGCCATGGGCATCGTCTCGCAGGTCCAGATCCCGCACACCCGTGATGAGACCAGCACCAGTGATGCCCGGCCCCTGTCCGTCATCCTACGCCAGCCGCGGCTGATCGTGGCAGTCCTGTGCGGCATGATGGCTTACGGCATGATGAACCTGGTGATGACCGCCACGCCCATCGCCATGGTCGCCTGCGGCTTCACCGTCGATGACAGCGCCTGGGTCATCCAGTGGCACGCGCTGGCCATGTATATCCCGAGTTTCTTCACCGGCGGCCTGATTGCCCGGTTCGGCGTCGAGAAGGTGCTGGCCACCGGAATGGCGTTGCTGGCGCTTGGGGGTACGGCGGGCATAGCCGGTATCGACTATGCAAACTTCGCCGTCGGCCTGATCCTTCTCGGGATCGGCTGGAACTTCGGCTACGTCGGCGGCACGGCACTGGTCACGGAATGCTACCGGCCCAGCGAGAAGGCCAAGGTGCAGGCGGTCAACGACTTCTGCGTCTTCGCCACTGTGGCAACGGCCTCGCTGACCTCTGGCAAGTTGCTGGCGTTCTTCGGCTGGAGTGCCGTGAACGTGGCCGTATTCCCGATGGTGGGGCTCTGTCTCGCGGCCATCGCCTGGCTGGTTTACGACCGGCGTGCAGGTCAGCCCGCCCGGGGCTGATGACCGCACCTTGCGGGCCCGTTAATGCTTCCGTCGACAGTCTGTCCAAACGTGTTGCCTTGTTAGGACACTTTTAATATGTTCCGCCGCGGTCGATCCGGGAAAGGGCATTCGAGGGGATTCTCTTTGCGTCATAGAGCAGGGGCAGGCACGGCAGGCGCATTCTGCGCACGCCAGGCCATCGATCAACCATCCGGCCGGGTCTTAGTCATACAAACACAGCAAGGATAAACTCCATGAGTTCGACACTCTGGCTAATCATTGGCTGCGGTATCCTGTCCATCGTCTATGCCGTCTGGGCCATCCAGTCGGTCATGGCGGCAGATGCAGGCAATGCCCGCATGCAGGAGATTGCCGGCGCTATTCGCGAGGGCGCCACCGCATATCTCACCCGTCAGTACACCACCATCGCCATCGTTGGTGCCGTGGTGTTCGTTGCAGCCTGGCTGCTGCTTTCCGGCCCGGCGGCCATCGGCTTCCTCATCGGCGCCGTGCTTTCCGGCGCCGCCGGCTTCATCGGCATGCTTGTCTCGGTCCGGGCCAACGTGCGCACGGCACAGGCTGCCTCCAAGAGCCTGGCAGGCGGTCTTGAGATCGCCTTCAAGTCGGGCGCCATCACCGGCCTGCTGGTCGCCGGCCTCGCCCTGCTGGGCGTTGCCGTCTACTTCTGGGTGCTGACCGGTCCGATGGGCTACGGCCCCACTGACCGCACCGTGATCGACGCGCTGGTCGCGCTCGGCTTCGGCGCATCGCTGATCTCGATCTTTGCTCGTCTCGGCGGCGGCATCTTCACCAAGGGTGCAGACGTCGGCGGCGACCTCGTCGGCAAGGTTGAGGCAGGCATCCCCGAAGACGACCCGCGCAACCCCGCGACGATTGCAGACAACGTCGGCGACAACGTTGGCGACTGCGCCGGCATGGCAGCTGACCTGTTCGAAACCTATGCGGTGACCATCGTCGCCACCATGGTTCTGGCTTCGATCTTCTTCTCCGGTGAAACCGCACAGACGCTGATGCTGTTCCCGATGCTGATCGGCGCGAGCTGCGTGGTGACCTCGATCATCGGCACCTTCTTCGTGAAGCTGGGCGCCAACAACTCGATCATGGGCGCCCTGTACAAGGGCTTCATCGCCACTGCCGTCCTGTCGGCTGTCGCGCTTGCAGTGATCGTGTGGGGCTGGCTCGGCGGCGATACGCCGTTCACCACCAGTGGCGGCACCACCTTCACTGGCCGTCACCTGTTCTACTGCGGCATGGTTGGCCTGGTCGTTACTGGCCTGATCATCTGGGTCACCGAATACTACACCGGCACCGAATACCGGCCGGTCAAGTCGGTTGCCCAGGCTTCGGTCACCGGTCACGGCACCAACGTGATCCAGGGTCTCGCCGTGTCGCTCGAGTCCACCGCCATTCCGGCGCTGGTCATCATTGCCGGCATCATCGCCACCTACACGCTTGCAGGCCTGTTCGGCATCGCCATCGCGGTGACCACCATGCTGGCGCTTGCCGGTGTTGTGGTGGCTCTCGATGCGTTCGGCCCGGTGACAGACAACGCAGGCGGCATTGCCGAAATGGCCGATCTGCCGGCTGAAGTGCGCCACACCACGGACGCGCTGGACGCTGTCGGCAACACTACCAAGGCCGTCACCAAGGGCTATGCCATTGGCTCCGCCGGTCTGGGTGCGCTGGTGCTGTTCGCAGCCTACACCGAAGACTTGAAGTACTTCGCGGCAAATGCCCAGCCGGGCAGCTTCTTCGAAGGCGTCAATGTCGACTTCTCCCTTTCCAACCCGTACGTCGTGGTCGGCCTGCTGTTCGGCGGCCTGCTGCCGTACCTGTTTGGCGGCATTGCCATGACGGCCGTCGGCCGCGCCGGTGGTGCGGTGGTGGAGGAAGTCCGCCGCCAGTTCAAGGAGAAGCCGGGCATCATGAAGGGCACCGAAAAGCCTGACTACGGCCGCGCCGTGGACATGCTGACCCGTGCGGCGATCAAGGAAATGATCATTCCCTCGCTGCTGCCGGTGCTGTCGCCCATCGTCTGCTTCTTCGCCATCTACTGGATCACCGGCGACAAGTCGCAGGGCTTTGCGGCCTTGGGTGCCATGCTGCTGGGCGTGATCGTGACCGGCCTGTTCGTGGCTATCTCGATGACCGCAGGCGGCGGCGCCTGGGACAACGCCAAGAAGTCCTTCGAAGACGGATTCGTCGACAAGGACGGCGTCAAGCACATGAAGGGTTCTGAAGCTCACAAGGCTTCGGTGACCGGTGATACCGTTGGTGACCCGTACAAGGACACCGCAGGCCCGGCCATCAACCCGATGATCAAGATCACCAACATCGTGGCTCTGCTGCTGCTGGCGATCCTGGCCCACTAAAGGCTGGCACACACGAAAATCAAAACCCCCGTCCGAGACACCGGGCGGGGGTTTTTCTTGGCCAACGCGGGATTGGAAAATGTCTTGAGCGAAACGCTTCGGTCCGGTCTTTGCGCGGCCTGATTAGCCGCCGCCGCCAGTCCGTCCACTTGTGGGCGCGCCTGTGTCGTTCGGCGTGAAGTTGCCAAGGTTGCCAAACACCTGTTGCAGCACGGTCAGTTCACGTCCACGTGACGGAGTCTCGCGGGTATTCATGTCGATGACCTGGCCATCCTGCAGCGTGTACTGCCCGAAGCTCTGGACCTGGTCGTACTGGTTGAACCGCACGGCCAGGATCTGCCTGTCCAGTTCCTCGTTCTCAAGGAACGAGCTCGTCTTGATCTTGGACGAGATGTAGTAGTAGCTGTCGCCCTGGTACTGCACGGTAGCAGTGGTCGATGGCGAGCCGAGTACGCTGCGGACTTCGGCCTTGGTCATGCCCATCCGAAGTTGCTGCATGTCCTGCGCCCGGGGCTGGTATCCGCGGTATTCGATGTCGCGCGAACACCCGGACACGGCGGCAGCCAGAGCCACGGCAAGGGCAGCCTTCGTCAGACTTGACTTGAACAATCTGCCGCCACCTGTGTATTTGACCCTGGAACTTTGCACCAACCCGCTCACTTCCCATATGTCAGGCAGCGCAACAATCGCGCGTAACCCTTTGCAATTGTTTAACCGGACGAGAATGTTGCTGAAAAGACTTTTTTCCCGCAATCCCCGAACATCCCGCATACGCAGCGTGTACGAGGCGATTGTGGCGCAGGCACGGCAGCCCGGCTTCTACATGTCGGGCGGCGTGCCCGACTCGGTGGACGGACGCTACGACATGATCGTGCTGCACGCCGATGCCGTGATGGTCCACCTGCAGGCTGGAAGCGGGGAAGACCGCGCCTTTGCGCAGGAGCTCATTGAGGAATTGTTCCGCGACATGGACCGCTCGCTGCGGGAAATGGGGGTAGGCGACATGGGTGTCGGCAAGCGCGTGAAGAAGATGGCGACGGTCTATTATGGCCGGGCCAATGCCTATGCCGAAGCACGAACAGGCGGCCAGGATGTGCTCGCTGCTGCGCTGCTGCGCAACGTCTATGCCGGCGACGAAGCCAAGGCCGGTTGCGCCCGGGACCTGGCGGCCTATGCCATGGAGCTGCATGCAGCCATGACGAACGTTTCGAATGATGCAATTCGCGCGGGTCGTCTTGAATGGCCGGCGGTCAGCCTGCCGCAGAGCACGACAGGGTAATTTGCCATGAACATCGAACCCGAATTCTCCCGCACCATTGACGTCAGCCGTCTGCCACCTGAAGGCCGCAACGAGCGCTTTGCGGCCATGGAAGAAGAGTGTGCGGCTCTGAAGGACCGGTTTGGCGTGAATGCGTTCCTGTCACTTGAGGTCGAGCTTTCCGTGCAGCCCTGGAAGAAAGGGGCGTGCCGGGTGCGCGGCAAGGCCAGGGCGGCGATGACGCGTACCTGCGTGGTCACTCTGGATCAGTTCGACACGACGCTGGAAGTCCGTCTCGACCGGCTGTTCGCCGAGCGTGCCTCTGTTCGGATGGATGGCAAGGAGATTGTCGTGTCCGTCGACGATGACGACATCGGCCAGATCGTGGATGGCGAAATCGAGGTGGGCGAGCTGGCGGTGGAGGAACTGCTGCTCGAACTGGACCCGCATCCGCGCAAGCCCGGGGCAGAGTTCAAGCCCGAGGCTGCAAATGACGCGGGTGACGCAGGCGAGCCTGCACGAAACAATCCGTTCGCCGCGCTCAAGGCGCTCAAGGATGATGATTGAGTTTGTGCGATTCACGGCTTAAAAGCCGCACATGCCTGTTGAGTAACCGCGGCAAACGTCTATTTTCAAGAGTTCTTTTGACAGAGGGGCCTGCCTGTTGAGAACCGACGCCGGCGACATCATTATTGCGCTTGACGCCATGGGGGGGGACCACGGTCCTGCCGTGGTGCTGCCTGGCGCAGCAATTGCGCTCGCCAAGCGGCCCGAGTTGCGCTTCAAGCTTTTCGGCGATGCAGCGCGCATCAATGCCGAACTTGACCGGCTCCCGGACCTCAAGACCCGCTCCAGCGTTCATCATACCGACGTTGCCATTGCAATGGACGACAAGCCGTCGCAAGCCATTCGCCGCGGCCGCAAGACCTCCAGCATGTGGCTGGCCATCGATGCGGTAAAGCAGGGCGAAGCCCATGCCGCGGTCTCGGCCGGCAATACCGGCGCGCTGATGGCAATGGCCAAGCTGGTGCTGAACACAATCGAGGGCGTCTCGCGCCCGGCAATCGCGGCCATCTGGCCCACGCTGAAAGGCCGCTCCATCGTGCTCGACATGGGTGCCACCGTTGGTGCCGACGCCGACCAACTGGTTGCAAACGCCGTGATGGGCGCGGCCATGGCACGTTGTCTCTTCGGCTTCCGCCAGCCGGGCGTCGGCCTGCTTAACATCGGTGTCGAGGAAGTGAAGGGCGTGGAAGCCGTACGCGAGGCAGGAGGCCTGCTGCGCGAGGCCGAGCTGCCGTTGCGCTACCATGGCTTCATCGAGGGTACCGACATCGGCAAGGGCGTGGTCGATGTCGTCGTGACCGAGGGGTTCAGCGGCAACATTGCGCTGAAGACTGCCGAGGGCACGGCCCACCAGATAACCGCGGTGCTGCGCGAGGAGCTTGGCAAGACCCTGCTGAGCAAGATTGGCGCACTGCTGGCCTCCGGCGCCTTTCGCCGCCTCAAGCAGCGGCTTGATCCGCGCGCCCACAATGGCGGCGTTTTTCTCGGGTTGAACGGGGTTGTGGTGAAGAGCCACGGCGGCACCGATGCAGACGGCTTCTCTTCTGCTGTTGCCGTTGCCGCCGACATGGTGGAAAACGACCTTGTCGACCGCATCATAAAGGGCATGAAACTTGCACCCCATGACCACCATGAGGGTGACCAGCCGGACGCGGCACGGGCCGCCAGTACGGGCTGAACAGGACAGAACTTTTCATATGCAACGCTCCGTTATCCGCTCCGTTGGCTCGTACCTGCCGCAACGCATCCTGACCAATGCCGAATTGGCCACCATGGTCGACACTTCCGATGAGTGGATTGTCGAGCGCACCGGTATCTGCCAGCGCCACATTGCTGCCGAAGGAGAGTTCACCTCGCACCTCGCAGTGAAGGCGGCGCAGGCCGCGCTCGACAACGCCGGAATTGCGGCGAGCGAGATAGACCTGATCGTGCTGGCTACCTCGACGCCTGACCAGACCTTCCCGGCCACAGCCGCAACGGTTCAGGCCGAACTTGGCATCACCCAGGGCGCCGCCTTCGACATTCAGGCCGTGTGCTCCGGGTTCGTTTACGCCCTCACCATCGCAGACAACTTCATCAAGTCCGGCTCGGCCAGCAATGCGCTGGTGATCGGTGCCGAAACCTTTTCCCGTATACTCGACTGGAACGACCGCGGAACCTGTGTGCTGTTCGGAGACGGGGCAGGGGCCGTCGTGGTGACGGCAGCCCAACCCGGCGACGAGCCCGGCCGTGGTGTGCTCGCAACCCGGCTGCGCAGCGATGGCCGCTATCGTGACAAGCTTTACGTCGACGGCGGTCCTTCGAGCACGCAAACCGTGGGCCACCTGCGCATGGAAGGCCGCGAGGTTTTCAAGCATGCCGTGACGAACATTTCCGACGTCATGGGCGAGACGCTTGTTCAGGCCGGCTACGAAGCCTCCCAGATCGATCTGTTCGTGCCCCACCAGGCCAACCGCCGGATCCTCGACGGCACTGCCCGCAAGTTCGGACTGTCCACCGACAAGGTCGTGATCACCGTTGACCAGCACGGCAATACCTCGGCCGCGTCGATCCCGCTTGCACTTGACGTGGCCCGGCGTGACGGAAGGCTGCACGACGGTAGTCTGGTGCTGATGGAAGCCATGGGCGGCGGCTTCACATGGGGCGCAGTGCTGGCCCGCTGGTAACGCCCGCCAATCTTTATCCGACATCAGATGGTCAATTTCTACGCCGCGTAAAGGTTGACGCGCGAACTATTTTATTTATGTATCATTACAGGTTAGATTGACTTAATTGGGTAGCGGCGTGATAAGCTGTACCAAGTGCTAGGGGCTAGGAAACATGTCCAGAACGCTTACGAGGGCTGACCTCAGCGAAGCCGTTCACCGGAAGGTCGGCTTGTCGCGGACGGAATCGGCTGATCTGGTCAAGACAGTCATTGACCTCATTTCGAATGCCTTGATCGATGGGCAGCAGGTCAAGCTGTCCTCATTCGGCACCTTTGACGTTCGCGACAAACGCGAACGCGTCGGCCGCAACCCCAAGACCGGCGAGGAAGTTCCGATCACACCGCGCCGGGTGCTGGTGTTCCGGCCAAGCCAGATCATGAAAGCGATCGTCAACAATGAGCATAACCCGAAGGGTGGCAGCGACGACTGACGCCGGGACTGTGGGGAGAGGACATTCATGAGCGACAAGGCGCCGGAAGCGTTTCGCACCATCTCCGAAGTTGCCGAACAGCTTGATGTGCCCCAGCACGTGCTGCGGTTCTGGGAAACGCGGTTCTCGCAGATCCGCCCGATGAAGCGTGGTGGTGGCAGACGCTATTATCGCCCCGCTGACGTGGATTTGCTCAAAGGCATTCGCACCTTGCTGTACGGCGAGGGCTATACCATCCGTGGCGCGCAGAAAATTCTGAAAGATCAAGGTGTTGCTCACGTCGTAGCGATCGGTCGCGGCGAAGTGGCGGCAGAACCTGCCAGCGAGGCGGAGGGTTCGGCGCGCAAGCCTGCCGCCGCAGCACCCGCTGCAGCAACTGGCCACTCCACCTTGGCGGCAGACCGTCCGGCAGAGCGGCAGTCAGAGGCAACGGGACGCATCCAGACCCGCGTCGTGCATGAACTCACGCCCACCCAGATCGATGAACTGCGCCTGGCGCTGACAGACCTGGCCGCCGCCCGCCGCCTGCTGCTGCCCGACCAGCCGAAATAACTGCGGGTCCGGCACGAACCCTACCAAACAAAACAGCCCGCTTCGTTGAATGCGGGCTTTTCTTTTGCGTCAATCGGGTGCTATACCGCGCCCATCCGGTCATGGCGCTTTGCGCGCCGACCAGCACCGGAAGACGATAGGGTCGGAGCGTAGCGCAGCCCGGTAGCGCACTTGTCTGGGGGACAAGGGGTCGTGGGTTCGAATCCCGCCGCTCCGACCATTTTCTTCACATCGTTGGTCGCATTCCGTGCAAGGCCGTTGGCGCGGTTGGCGGGCCATGCTCGACTGTTGCCGCATACAGTCCCCACGACAACCCCAGCAGCACATAGAAATGACGCCAGTGGTCGGTATCGATCTGCACGCCTTGCAGTATCGTCGCCAGCAGTACGGCGTTCACTGCAATCGCATGGTGCTGCCATGCGGTGCTGGTGAAGATTGGCCGCCACATGATTGTTATGGTGGAGATGATCAGCAGAAAGTACGAAATGCCGCCCAGCCAGCCATAGGATGAGAAGGCATTGAGAAACACGTTGTGCGCATCTTGGCCCCAGATGCGGCCGAACTGGAGAGGACCGTAACCGTTGGGCAGTGCCACCAGTTCCGACAGTGAGTTGAGCTGGCGCCCGAAGCGGCCGGTTTCGCCCACGTCATAGGATTGGTTGAGGCTGAACCGCAGCAGAAAGATCTCGCGCACCTTCTCGATCGACAGCGCCACCGAAATCAGCAGGCCGAACGCGATCACGCCTGCGACAACGTACATGATGATGCGCCCGCGCAAGGCAAGCGACCTGGTCAGAAGGAAGCTCAGTCCGATCATCATCGCCGTCGCGGCGATTGCGTTCATCCACGCCCCGCGCGAGAAGGCCAGGAAAAGCCCGCCGGCGATGATGGTCAATGCCAGCAGTCGCAAGATGGCCCAGCCTCGCTTCAGGACCACAATGTCCTGCACCAGAAACACGAACGGCGCGATCAGGAAGGTCGACAGCACGTTCGGATCCTTGAACATGCCCTGAGCGCGGGAAATGGGCGCCCATGCGTCCCCCATGCCGAACAGGTTGAAGTATCCGATCATGCCGTTGATGGCTGCGATCACGCCAGCGAATATCCAGCCACTGCGGATGACGGCCAGTATCGGCATCGGCGCACGCAGCACCGTCATGGCAAAGAAGATGGCGGTGATGGCCATGTAGACCGAGATGTAGACGAACATCTTGGCATTGGCGTCGTGCAGGATCGGCATCACCGACAGAAAGCCGCCGATGTTGTACAGCGCCAGGAACGCGATCATCGGGCCGAACACCATCGACACCTGCATGCCGCCTGCGAGAAACAGCAGCAGCGACACCGCGAACAGCACCTCGTAGGGCGCAGGTTCGATCACTACCACAAAACCCGACGCGAGCATCAGCCACAGGAAGAACCGCTGCACGCTCTCTATGGCCAGCAGGGGCACCGGGCGGTGCCCCGTGGAAGCGGGTGAGGAGAGGTGTGCCATTACGTGCCCGTGCGCAGTGAACGACTGGTTAACCACGTTTTAGCCCGCCAATCCTTACCGCCCGGTTTCCGCCCGGCGTGAAGCTGCTTAGTAGGCGTTGTCGGTCTTGAGCAGGGCAAATGGCGTCAGCACCAGAATCTGCAGGTCGAACAGCAGCGACCAGTTCTCGATGTAGTGGAGGTCGAACTCAACCCGGTGCTGGATTTTTTCCTCGGTGTCGGTCTCGCCCCGCCAGCCATTGATCTGGGCCCAGCCGGTGATGCCGGGCTTGACCTTGTGGCGGGCGAAGTAGCCATCCACCACCTCGTCATACAGCCGGTCAGCCGCCTTGGCGTGATGGGCGTGGGGGCGTGGGCCGACCAGAGACAGTTCGCCTCGTAACACGTTGATGAGTTGCGGCAGTTCATCCAGCGAGGTCTTGCGGATGAACCGCCCAACCCGGGTGACGCGGGGGTCGTCACGGGTCACTAGCCGGTTTGCGCGCGCATCGCACATGTCGGTGTACATCGAGCGGAACTTCAGCACCTCGATCGGCTGGTTGTTGAAGCCGTACCTGATTTGTTTGAACAGCACCGGTCCCTTGCTCTCCAGCCGGATGGCCAGCGCGACTGCCAGCATGACGGGCGAGAGCAGGGTGAGGGCCACACTGGCTATCACCTTGTCCTCGATGGTTTTCAGCACACGGCCCCAGTCGCGCAACGGCTGGTCGAATACGTCGATCATCGGCACGTTGCCCACCCATGAGTAGGTCCGCGGGTGATAGTGCAACCGCTGTGCGTGGGCGGACAGCCGGATATCAACCGGCAGCACCCACAAATGGTTCATGATCTGCAGCAGCCGGTTCTCGGCGGTAAGCGGCAGGCTGATCACCAGCATTTCCACACCATAGTTGCGCGTGAATTCAACCAGGTCGCGCACCTTGCCCAGCTTGGGCAGCCGTCCTACGGCGCCCGGCGAGCGCTCGTCATCACGGTCATCGAACAGGCCGACGATTTCGATCAGGCTGCTATTGTTCTCCTGCAGGGAGGCAACGAGCTGTTCTGCTGGTTCACCACCCCCAACGATGACGACGCGGGTGCTCAAACGTCCCTGCTGGTGCCAATGCCGCATCTGCGCGCGCATGGCAGCATGGCTCGCCACTACCAGCGCAGACGAACCCACGAAGAATGATACCAGCCATACGCGCGAGTATTCATCGCCCAGCTTGGCCAGGAAAAGCGCAGCCATTGCTGCAAGCAGAAGCCCACTCATGACCGCCAGTATGCGCACTGCCTGCCGCCAGACCGCTTTCATCAGGCCGGTGCCGTAGCACCCGGCGGCCTGCAGCAGGCCCGGTGCAAGGATCGAGACAATCGTGGTGAACACCAAATACCGGGTCGAGAACAGGATCTCGGAGCCGTGCAGGTAGAACCACTGGATGCCAAAACCGCACAGCGCCACCAGCGCCAGGTCCGCTGCCATCAGCACGCCAGATAGTATCGGGAACGACATGCGCCCTTCGGCGCGCTGCTTCACCCGTTCAAGCCATGTCTGGCGGTAGAATTCGGTGCCGGGGTGCTGGTCGGAATCAAGGAGGGTATCGAGCTGGTCGATGGTGATGTGGCCAACAGGCCTGGGATCGTGCTTCATCTTGGTTCACCGTCTCAAGTCGATCCACAAAGACCGGATAATGACGGTGATGAAGCAAGCCGCGTTCCACTTTGGGAACGGCGTTTAGCAAACCCGGAAACGCGGTTAACCAATCCTTAACGCAGCAGCGACCTGTGGAAGTCCGAGATGGTGGCGGACATCTTCGACGCTGAAAGCGTGCTGGCAAAACGGTCGGCCAGCGCCTTTGCGTCCCGTTCGGCCGCGCCACGCTGGTCAAGCAGACCTGCGATCCGCCCGGCCAGCAACGCAGCGTTCCTCGGCTCCAGAAGGCTGTCCGGGTCGAGGACTTCCTGGATGCCCCCAACCCGGCTGGCAAGTAATGGTTTTTCAGCCGCGACGGCTTCCAGCACGATATACGGGAACGACTCTGCCCGCGATGGAATGACCGTCAGCCATCCCTTGGCGAAAGCGTCACGCGCGGGCAGGGCGCCGGTAAACCGCACGACATCATCAAGCCCAAGCGCACTGGCCCTGGACCTGAAATGCGCTTCATCCGGACCTGAGCCTGTCAGGGTCGCCTTGACCTTGCGGCCTTGCTGCTTGAGCAGGGCCAGTGCCTCCAGCAGTTCGTCCACCCCTTTGAGCGCGCGCAGTTCGCCGACGAACAGGACGTCCGTCGCGTCCGGCTCAAGTCGGACCGCTGAAAACTCCTCATCCCACAGGCCATTGTACGCCACTGTGCTTTGCGTGTTGCCGAGTCCGATCTTGTGGGAAAACAGGTCTTTCTCGTATTCGCATACGAACACCAGGCCGTCGGTCTTGCGCAACAACAGGCGCTCTGCCGACAGGAACGCAAAGCCCTGCGGCGACGTCCAGCTGTAGTGCAGCACGCCGCCGTGCGGGGTATAAACCGACTTCGCTCCCATGCGCGCTGCCGCCAGGCGTGCATAGACGCCGCCCTTCGCGCCATGGCCGTGGGCAATGTCGGGCTTGAGTTCGCTGGCCGTGGCGGCAATCCGGGCCGCGCTGGCAATGTCGCCGGCACCTGGCATCCTCGACATGGCAACGCGATGCACACCCAGGCTGCAATGGTTGGCAGCCTCTCCAAGCCGGCTGTCGGCAAGCGCGTCGCCGGTGGATGAATCGCACACGATGCCAACGTCATGCCCAAGCGCTGCCTGGCCGCGGGTCAGGTCGCGGACATGCCTGAACAATCCGCCGACAGGCGCCCGGAAGATGTGAAGGATGCGCATGTTGCCGCCTGAGCTCTAGAACCAGCGCTCGCGGACGTAAACCACATCGCCGGGGTGAAGCTGCGTTGTCACTGGCACGCGATAGGTCTTGGTGCCGTCAAGCAGGCGCCGGGTCACCAGCACTTCGTTGTGGTCGGCGCGCGCCGAATAACCGCCGCCAATGGCGATTGCGTTCTGAGCCGTGAGGCCGGGCCGGTATGGGAAGCTGCCTGCCTGCGCCACCTGGCCCATGATGTAGAACGGGCGGGGGATCGCGAGCTGTACCGACACGCTGGGATCGCGTAGGAAACCGCGCTTGAGGTGGTCGATGATCACCGCTTCGATTTCCGGCGTGGACAGGCCTGCCACGGGCAGGCTGCGCACCAGCGGCATGGAAATGTTGCCTGCGCCATCGACGATGTAGTCGCCGGTGAGATCGGGTTGCCCAAGGACGCGGATAGTCAGTCTGTCACCTGCGCCGATCCGGTAGCCCTGGGAGAATTCGTATGCCGCTGCTTCGCCGCTGGTGCCGAAGGGTTGAACGCTGCCCTCGTCGTTGTAGGCCAGTTGCGCCGGTATCGATGCCGTGAACTGCGGATAACCTGCAGATGTTCCATCAGGCATCACGCCGACCCCGCCGGGAGGTGTCGACGGACGGCTTTCATCCCATGTTTGGGCACAACCCGCCAAGGCGAAGCCGGCCATCAGAATGGGCAGAAATCTCTTACGCAGAACAACCATCAACACTTGCCGACCACATTTTGCTCCTGTGCTGGAGCTGCTGAAGTTGAGGTGCAAGGTAAATGAGCATGGTTAGCAAGCTCTTAAGCGGCTGCGGAAAACCATTGGCGGCGAGGTCCGTTAATGCATTGGTTACCAACAATGTTCACATTGCCGGCAAGGCACTTGAGGGTTTACGGCGATTCCCGCCTGCGTCCGGAACACGAGATTTTTCTGACTATGGAACCGGCATCATTCATCGACGTCAGGGACGTGCTGCGGGGCATCGCCAGGCGCTGGCTCAGTATTGCGCTGTTTACGGCTGCCTGTGCGGTGCTGAGCTACTGGTTCGTCAATACGGTGAAGCCGGTTTACACCGCAACGTCGCAGGTGCTGGTCGCCAATCAGGATTCTCCCTATACTCGCGTCGGCCACGACAGGCTGGAGCGCGGCTCTCTCAGTGAGCGCGATATCGCCTCGCAGGTGCAGGTCGTTCTGTCGCGTGACCTAGCGCTGCGGGTGATCGAGGATCTCAAGCTGAAGGAAGTGAAGGAGTTCGACTCACTCAAGTCCGGCATCGGCAGCGTTGGCAAACTGATGATCTTACTGGGTTTCAAGCCTGATCCTCGCTCCATGAGCGAAGAACAGCGCGTGATCGATCACTACTTCGACAAGCTCGCGGCATTCGAAGTGCCGGGCTCGTCGGTCATTACGGTCAAGTTTGAATCCATCGACCCCGATCTTGCCATGAACGTGGCAAACAAGGTGGCCGAGTATTACGTCTCGTTTTCTCGCGAGGCGCTGGCCGAACCCACGGGCGAGGCACGCGACTGGCTGGCATCGCAGATCGAGGACCTGAGGCGCAAGGTGGTCGAGTCGGAAGCCGCAGTTGAGCGGTTCCGTGCCGAAGCCGGCATTTTCCGCGGCGCCCAGGCCAAGCTCGACAACGAGGAACTGTCCTCGCTCAACTCGCAGATCATTCTTGCTTCCGCCGCACGCTCCGAGGCCGAGGCCAAGGCTGCGTCAATCCGCGATCTGCTGAAGTCGACTGGCGCGGTGGATACGTCGGCAGACGTGCTGAACTCTCCGCTGATCCAGCGCCTGCGTGAACAGCAGGTTCAGCTGACCCGCTCGAGGGCGGAACTTTCCACCATCTACCTCGACAACCACCCGCGGATCATCGCGGTAAACCGGGAACTTGAGGACCTGAACAGGCAGATCCGGAACGAGGCCTTCAAGGTCGTCGAACGTCTTGATCAGGATGCCAAGGTGGCTGCGGCGCGCGAGAATGCACTTCGCCAGAACCTCGAACAGCTCAAGCAGCAGACCAACGAGAGCAGCATCGACGACGTCAAGTTGCGCGAACTCGAGCGTGAGGCTGCAGCAAATCGCAGCCTGCTGGAAAGTTTCCTTGCGCGCTACACTGATGCGAATTCCCGTCAGGATGCATCCAGCCAGCCGAGCCTGGGCCGCATCATCTCTGCCGCGGGCACGCCCTCCGTGCCGTCCTTCCCGAAGAAGGGCCCGATCATGCTGCTCGCAACGCTGGGCGGTTTCATGCTGGCGCTCGGTCTGGCGTTCGTGGTTGAGGTGCTTGGCGCAGCGGGGCAGGCTGCCGGCTTGCGCAACATCCAGACCGGAGTTTCGCCAGCACCTGCGGCTGCTGCGGATCAGCCAGGAACTGCGCCAGCAGGAAATTACGTTCAGCCTGCACCCTTGGTACAGATGCCGCCGTCGGCAATGGCGCCGTTCGGTTCGGGCAATGCCGCGCAGGCTGCTCCTGCTTCGGCACAGGTGCTGCCCTCTCAGCCCTTGGTTTCTGCTCCAGCCGCTACTGCTCCAGCTGCTTCAAGCCCGGCCCAGTCCCCGGCAGGCGTTTTGACAACCTTGCCAGCCATGCAGACGTCAATGTTGGCGCTCCATGCGGTCAACCAGGCGCTGTTCGATGCCCAAAGCGTATACCGCGCGGCGGTGGAGCCTGTTGCAGCCGGGCTTGCGCATCTCCTGTCACAGGCGGCCTACAAGCGGGTATCCATCGTGAACCTGACCGGCCAGGCGATGGACAGCACGGCCATGTCACTGAACCTTGGCCGGTTGCTGGCGATGCGCGGCATTAATGCGGTGCTGGTCGATGCCGGCACAGGCGGGGCAGGCGTGCACAATCTCGCGCCTGGCATGCCTGAAAAAGGCATCTACGATCTCGTTGCCGGGACTGCCGGTTTCAGCGACGCCATTCGCAAGGATTGCCCCACCGCGCTTCAGATCATCGCGCCAGGCTCGTCCGCTCCGGCGGCCAATGCGCTCGATACAGGTACCGTCGAACGTCTGGAGCAGGCCATCAAGGCGCTGGAACAGGTCTATCAGGTCTGCATCGTGCACCTGGGCGAGGGCAACGACAGCAACGTGCAACTGGCCGCCGCATCTCAGGTCGTGCTTGTGTTGGCAGGCGAGGCACGCCTCGCCGAGGCCCGTGAGATCTGCGCTGCGCTCAAGTCGGGTCAGGTCAGGCAGGCTGAAGTGATCGGCGTCGAGGCCGCCAGTGCACGGCCTGCCTCGACCGGCTTTCACAATATTGCGGCTTCCCTTTAGGGTTTGGCAACAACAGACAGGCAGACTGGCGCATTGTCTGGCACGGCACTTGCTGGAATTGGTGTCGAGATGCCACGCGAATGAAGTGACTGCCAAGCCATGCCCGCTTACGACAAAGCAATCATGAAGATGCTACACTACTCCGGTGCTGCCAGTCTTCTGTCGCCCTGGCTGAGCGGCCGCGGTGTGATTTTCATGTTGCATCATGTTCGCCCCGGGGGAGGCAATGCCAGCGGGTTTGCGCCAAATGCAGGCCTCGAGGTAACGCCGGAGTTTCTCGGCGAGGTGATTCAACTTGTGAAAAACAAGGGCTATGGCCTTGTTTCCCTTGAAGAAGCGTCTGAGGAACTGAAACCCGGATCCGGGTCTTCCGCACCGTTTGCGGTATTCACCCTCGACGATGGATATCAAGACAACTTCGACCACGCATGGCCTGTATTCCGTGACAGCAGTTGCCCGTTTACGATCTTCGTGGCACCGGGCATTGCCGATGCCACCTGCGAATTGTGGTGGCGCGGCCTGGAATTCCTGATTGCCTCAAGTGACTCGCTGGACGTGGAACTGCTTGGTCAGCGCTTCAGCGGGCCGACCCGAACCGACGCGGAAAAGTGTGCCATGTTTGGCCGCATCTACTGGCCGCTCCGAAATTGTCCGGAAACGGAACAACGAGACTGGATACGGCGTTATAGCGAAATGGTAGGCATTGACCTTGATGCAATGTGCCGCGCTGAAGCGATGAACTGGGACACAATTCGCACGATCAACACTGATCCATTGTGCACCATTGGCGCCCACACCATGTGCCATCACGCGCTGAAGAAGCTGGATGCTAACGAAGCCTATGCGGAAATAGTTGCTTCCCGCGACCGGATTTCGCAGGAACTCGGCGAAGTTCCAAGGACATTTGCATACCCCTATGGCGATGAAACATCCGCCGGGCCGAGGGAGTTCGAGATGGCGAGGGAGGCAGGGTTCACCGCTGCTGTGACGACCCGCAAGGGCCTCGTCTTTGACGAACATCGCGATCACCTAACGGCATTGCCGCGGTTGTCGCTCAACGGCGCCTATCAGGACTGCGAGCTCACCGATGTATTGCTGACAGGTGCGCCCTTTGCCATGTTCAACGGGCTTCAGCGCGTTGTGACGTCCTGACGGGCAATCAGCTGTCCCGGTTGTGATGCGCCTTGGCCATCCAGGACACGATCAGCATCGCTCCCGGAACCCAGGCCAGGCCTGCGACCACATAGAAGATGAACTGCGCCGCACCGTGGGCTTCCGCTAGGTAGCGTGCGCCAACGGCCATCGCGATCAGCGCGTAGATCGCCAGGTAGAGCACGAAAACAACTGTGCCAATGAAGCTGCGCCATCCCGGCTGATGCATCAGTAACGATCTCCGGTAGTTACTCGGCCGGCACGGTCATGGTCTTGTCGCGCCGCTCATACGGCTTGAAGCCCATCTTCTGGTACAACGCCAGCGCATGCGGTGCGTCCAGCGTACACGTTTCCACGTGCAGCGACTGCGGCTTGGTCGCCCATGCTGTTCTTATGGCTTCCGACAGGAGCCACTTGCCGATGCCCATGCCGTGAAATTCGGGCAGCAGGCCGAAATAGGCAAGCCACGCCTTCTCGGGATCGCGGCCATCGATCTCAAAGTATCCGGCTGGATTGCCGGCGCAATACGCTACGTACACGCTCACGCCGTCGGCATTTATGGCCTCGGCAAGCTGGCTGTCGCTCAGCGCCTTGCGGTCCACCCAGTAATAGTCCTTGCCGACCTCGTGGTAGAGGTAGCGATAGTAGCTGACGGTAGGGTCGACCACGTGCATCAGCGCGAGCTTCAGGTTGACAGGCGGCATGACCCGTACGGTCGGCGGGTGGTCC
The DNA here is from genome assembly GCA_024642465.1 of Alphaproteobacteria bacterium. Taxonomy (GTDB): domain Bacteria; phylum Pseudomonadota; class Alphaproteobacteria; order Rhizobiales; family Aestuariivirgaceae; genus Anderseniella. The sequence goes on along the minus strand of JAHEBA010000016.1, from coordinate 6,134 downwards.
ATCGCCAGAAAGGTGACGGTGGTATCGATCTGGCGGGTCGCTGCGTTTGCAGGTGTCTTCTTGCCCGAGCCAAACCCTGTGGAGGGAATCTTGCGTGTCATTGTGCCTCTTCAAACCCTGGCCGCATGCACCGGCTTGCACCCCCGTATGGCAAGCTTTTCCCGTACTGTCACCCGGTTTCGATCGGCGTATCCGGATTGCTTCCCCATTCGCTCCACGAACCGTCATAGAGGCTGTTGTTGTTGTGTCCGAGCAGGGTCAGGCCGAGGGTCAGGATGGCCGCTGTCACACCCGAACCACAGGTCGTGATGACCGGCTTGTCGAGCTTGATTCCGGCTGCTTCGAACACTTCCCGGATCTCCTCTGTCGGCTTCACGGTGCCATCGGCGTTCAGCAGCGCGCGATAGTGAACGTTGGCCGCACCCGGCATGTGCCCACCGCGCATGCCGGCCCTCGGTTCGGGCTCCTCGGCACGGAACCGGCTGGGCGAGCGGGCATCGGCGAGTTGTGCGTTGCCGGTCTCGATTGCCTTTAGCACTTCGGCCTTGTCGCGGACGTTTGACGCCGAGAACCGGGCCGTGAAGTGGCGCTGGGTGCGCGCCATCGGTGGCTTGGTGTCGACGGGCCGGCCTTCCGCCAGCCACTTCGGAAACCCGCCGTCAAGAATGGCCACGTCGTTGTGGCCGAACGTGCGGAACATCCACCACACGCGGGCGGCGGAAAACAGGCCGGCGCCGTCATAGACGACAACCCGCATGCCATCGCCGATCCCCATCTGGCGCATCTTCGAGGAAAATTTCTCGGCTGGCGGCATCATGTGCGGCAGCGGGCTGGTCGTGTCGGCGATCTCGTCGATATCGAAGAACACCGCACCCGGAATGCGCTGCTCGTCATACTCGGCACGCCCGTTCCGCCCCGCATCGGGCAGGTAGTAGGAGGCATCCACGATGACGATATCGGGCGCGTCCAGGCGCTCGGCAAGCCAGCCGGTCGATACCAGCTGTCCTCTCTGATCCATCAGGCTGGGCATGGCGCGTGCGTCCTCGTTGATAACAGGGTTCAGGGTGACCGGGTCAGTCCAGAAGCGCAAGCCGGAAGCGCCGGTTGCTACGGCCCTTTTTCTCGACCTTGGCGATTGCGATGCCGCCGATTTCTGCGGTGGAAGAGACGTGGGTTCCACCGCAGGGTTGCAGGTCCACCGCGCCATCCTGGCCAATGGCGACCAGCCGCACCTTGCCAGAGCCGCGCGGCGGCTGCACGGACATGGTTCGTACGAGATTCGGATTGGCATCCAGTTCCGCGTCGGTGATCCAGCGCTGGCTGACCGCGTGGTTCTCCTTCACCAGGGCTTGCAGCCGTGCAGTCAGTTCATTCTTGTCGATCGCGTCCGGGTTTTCGATGTCGAAGTCGAGGCGTCCGCCGTCTTCCGCGATTTGGCCGCCGGTAACGGGGTAGGGCACCAGCGCACACATCAGGTGCAGCGCAGTGTGCACCCGCATCAGCCTGTGGCGGCGCTGCCAGTCCAGTTCCAGCGTTACGTCCTCACCGGCCTGTGGAAGCGGCTCGCCCTCCGCCGGCACATGCACGATCTGCAAGCGGTTTTCGCCATATACCGAGGTGGCGATGCGAATGCTGCGCCCGTCTGCAAGCGCCATGCTGCCGCTGTCGCCGGGCTGTCCGCCGCCGGTGGCGTAGAAGTTGGTCCGGTCGAGTACGATGCCGCCGCGCTCGTTCACTTCGACAACCTTCGCGGCACAGGTCCGCATGTAAGCATCATGCTGGAAAAGAGGCTCGCTCATGCGGCCTCCGGATCGACGAAGACGCTGGGGGCGGTGACTGGCCGCTCGAGCCATTCCGGAACCGGCAGGTTCTTCGACCGCAGGAATTCGGGGTTGTAGAGCTTGGACTGGTAGCGGGTGCCGTAGTCGCAAAGAATGGTAACGATGGTGTGCCCGGGGCCCAGTTCGCGGGCCAGCGCCATGGCTCCGGCAATGTTGATGCCCGTGGAACCGCCCATGCAGAGGCCCTCCTCCTGCAACAGGTCGAACACGATCCGCACGGCTTCGTCGTCTGCGGTGCGGCAGGCAAAGTCTATCGGCGCGTCTTCCAGGTTGGCGGTAATGCGTCCCTGTCCGATACCCTCGGTTATGGAGCTTCCCTCGGCCTTCAGTTCGCCCGTTGTGTAGAAGCTGTAGAGCGCCGCGCCATGCGGGTCGGCCAATCCGATGCGGATGTCCTTGTTGCGCTCCTTCAGCGCCATGCCGACGCCGGCAACAGTGCCCCCCGAACCTGCGGCGCAGATGAACCCGTTGACCTTTCCGCCGGTCTGCTCCCAGATTTCCGGACCGGTCGTCTCTATGTGCGCCTGCCGGTTGGCCACGTTGTCGAACTGGTTGGCCCAGATGGCGCCGCCCTCGCGTTCATCGTTCAGGCGTTCGGCAAGGCGGCCCGAATATTTCACATAGTTGTTCGGGTTGCGGTAGGGCACGGCCGGTACCTCGACCAGTTCCGCACCAAGCAGCCGCAATGCGTCCTTCTTTTCCTGCGTCTGGGTTTCGGGAATGACGATGACCGTCTTGAAGCCCATTGCATCCGCGACCATCGCCAGGCCGATGCCGGTGTTGCCCGCAGTTCCCTCCACGATCGTGCCGCCGGGCTTGATCAGCCCCCTGGCCATGGCGTCCTTGATGATGAACAGCGCGGCGCGGTCCTTCACCGACTGGCCCGGGTTCATGAACTCGGCCTTGCCGAGGATCGTGCAGCCGGTCAGCTCAGACGCCTTGCGAAGCTTTATGAGCGGCGTATTGCCGATGGCGGCGGTTACGTCTTGCGCGAATTTCATGCCGGATTGTCCGTGTGTGCAGGCCCGCTGCATTGCCGGGTCGGGCCATTGGAAAGGTGACAGCGATCTTTGGCCGCCGGCGCTTTTGCTGTCAAGCTGCAGGCGGCATCAGCCTGTAATGCGCACGACGCCATCCATCAGGCCGGGCTGCCAGGTACGGTAGTCGTAGCCGGGATCGATGGTGGCAGCAATGCATTCAGAGGTGGACAGGTAGCCGGAATTGGGCATGTGGAACCAGCGCAGGAAGTCGCCGGTATTGATCACGCCATCAAGGTAAAGATCCAGAATCCTGATGCTGAACCAGTGATAGTCGCCGGCAAGGCAACCGCTTATGAGGGTGACGTCCAAATCGGCCTCCCCAATACCGTTTACGCTGCCAAGTGTGCCACAACCGGGGACATTTGGCCACATCAGGCCAGTCAGACGGCTGAACCCGGTTCAGAAAGCTGGACGATGTTATTGAGGTTGCGGGCATTTTTGATCGTCAGGCAGTCCACTGTGCCACTGCGGCCCCGCACCTCGACGGGCGTCAGCACCAAACCGTTCATGGACACCTCGGCAGCGATCAGGGTCGCTTTCGACACCACGGCCTCGACGCCCAGTTCCTTGCTCAGGCTTTCCAGCCTGCTGGCGGTATTGACCGTGTCACCCAGCGCGGTAACCCTGTCGCCGGCGCTGTGGCTGCGGCTGCTGCCGACCCGGCCGAGGATGGCCTCGCCGGTGTGAATGCCGATGCCGTAGCGCATTGGCTGCGCCATGTCCGCGACATGGGCTGAGTTGACCTCGTCCACCGCCCGGGCAATATCGGCCACCGCACGCAGCGCAGCCCGTGCGCCGTCGCGTGCAGCGCCTTCCATGCCGAACAGCGCCATGATGCCGTCGCCCATGAACTTGTCCACGTAGCCGCCATTGGCCGCGATGGCAGCGCTGATGCCGGCAAGGTACTGGTTGAGAATGAATACCACGTCATAGGGCAGGCGGCCTTCAGAGAATCGCGTGAAGCCCCTGAGATCGATGAACATGACCGTCACGACACGGTCCACTCCGGCTGAATAATTGTCCTGGCGGACGGGCCGTACATCGGCGCCTGCCGGCACCAGGGTAATGACGGACAGGTCGCCGCGTGGTCGTACCTGGCAGGCGAGCCGTATGTCGGGCGACTGGATGCCGGCCCGCTGCAGCGCGCGCGCTTCGTCGGTACCGGGAGGGGCAAGGTGCTCCAGCCCGCTTACCACTTGCACCCTGCAGGTCGAGCATCTGGCCCGGCCGCCACATACGCTGGCATGGGGGATGCGCGACAGCCTGGAGATTTCGAGCAGCGTCAGCCCCTCCGGCGCGCTTCGGGTTTCGGCCCGGTTGTAGGTGACGCGGACCTTGTCCTTCATGTTGCCGAGCACCACCTGGATCACTTTGATGGTTGCCAGCAGAGCGATCACCGCAAGCGTCAGGTAGAGCGCGGTATCCATCAGGGCAACGAGCTGCGAGTATTGCTCTTGCGGCAGCGGCAGCCCGGCAGGCGGCGCTCCGTCGCCAAGTCTTGCCGCGCTGGCAAACCCTGCGAATGCCAACACAGGCAGCAGGACGGCGGCGGACAGAAGTACCGGCTGCCAGCGCTTGTACCACGGGCGGAAGCGGATCCACATGTAAAGCCCGATGCAGCCATGAACCCACACCAGCGTGATCAGCGCTGCCTGGCGCCAGGCTTGCGCGGGCCACATGGCCCACAGCGCATAGGCGTAATTGTCGTTCACGCCATAGATCTCGTGCGCGATCCGGGTGCCAATCAGGTGATTGGCCAACAGCACGGGAATGAGAAGGCCGAACGCTATCTGGATGAGCCCGCGCAACGAGATGGCCGACAGGCGGCGCGACAGGATCTTCTCGACGCCCAGCACCGGGTGAATGATCGCGGCCAGCATCAGTATCAACGTGCCCGGCAGGCTGCGGGTAATTGCGGTGCGTACCTCGCGCACGGCTTCCATCACGTCGAGCGAGATCAGCCCGAGGGCATGGTTGGCAAGATGCGTCGTGACGAAAGCGAACAGCACCAGTCCGCTTACCAGACGCACATTGCGCACGGTGAGCCAGTTTGGCCACGTGCGCCGGGCCGGGGCAGGTGATGCGGGCGTATTAGACGTAGAAGTCATGATGGCGAGATTACACACCCATCCACGCAAGGGTAGGGGCAAAACAAAACCGGCCTGGGGCGAACCCCGGACCGGCCGTAGTCTCAAGCGTAGGCTTGGTTCTTAAAAGTAGAAACAGGTGCCCCAAACTGCCTGCAGAGCTTCGGTCTGGATCGTCTTGTCGAAGGACTTAGCTTCGCCACCATAGTTGATTTCCCAGCCCATCTTCATCTGCTTCACAGGCTGCCAGATGATGTTGCCGCCGACCGTCCAGGCTTTCTTGAAGTCGGTTGCAGCAGACTCAGTCGGAGCCGATTCCAGCACCTCTTCGTAGCCGAAGGTGATGTTGGCAGTGGTGGTTTCGTTTACGCTGAAGCCAAGGCCTGCATGCATGCCCCAAGCTTCGATCGGGTTGCCGTTCGCATCAACCGTCTGGCCGGTGAAGCCGTTGTCAAGCGCATTGGCCGAGGAAACGCCGAGATTGCTGTAGCAGTTCAGCTGGCTGGCAACAACAAGGCCTTCACCATAGACGGCATCAGCCGACAGGGTTGCGACGTCGGCAAGGTTCAGCACCAGGCCACCGCCAATACACCAGCCGAGTTCGTCAGCGTGATCCACGCCGCCAGCATCGACTGCTTCGCCGTTCTTGTACCAGTCAGCCACACCAGCAATGATCTGGAACTGGTGACCACCGGCCACGTCGTACACGATCGAGGTGGTGATGTCCGGCATCGTCGTGTAGGACGAGTAGGTCGGCTCTTCCATGGCCACTGCCCAGGACAGCGGACCATCGGTGTACGTCAGACGGATCTGGTCGCGGCGGGTGGTGCCCGACAGGCCAACCGGCGACGAGGCGTTCTGGTCGATGGCGTCACGTGCAGAACCACCGTTCTTCTTCGGGCCCTTGAAGTTGAAATCGGCAGAGCCGCGACGGAAGGTCATCAGGCTGGTGCCTTCCGGCAGAACCGGAGCGGCAGTCTACATGGTGTCCATGCGGGCCTGCAGGGTTTCGAGCTGGATACCCGCAAAAACCTGTCCGGATTTTGGATTTTGTGATTCACTTGTCCTGTCGTGATTTGGAGGCAGGGCGATGGAACATCGATCGTTTTTTGGACTTTCAGAGCACCTTGAGCGGCTGAGCCAGAACGGCGATCCGCTGGAGGTTC
>JAHEBA010000225.1 GCA_024642465.1 Alphaproteobacteria bacterium | reverse complement strand
GTTTCGGCAATGCCGGCATGATCGCGCCGGGCCATGCCTATGCCTGGGCCTCACCGGCCGCGCCGATGATCCTGCTGAAGTCGTTGTGGCGCAACGACCAGGCGCTCAGGCTCAAGCCGTCACTGGACCCTGCGTTCCTGAAATGGATGTGGAAGTTCTGGGGCGAGTGCAACGCCGAACGGGCGGCGCTGAACACCAGGCGAAAGGTGCGGCTGTGCAACTATTCGCAGGGCGTCTTCCATGAAACCCGCAAGGCGACCGGGGTCAGGTTCGATGCCAATGATGGCGGCATCCTGTACCTGTTCCGCTCTGCCGGGGCGTTCGAAGCGGCCAACAGGAAGGCCGACGTGCTGCGGGCGGAAGGTGCGGTAATAAACGTTCTCGACCGTGACGGCATCGGCGAGAAGGACCCGGCGCTGGCCGAGCGCAAGGAGCAGTTTGCCGGCGCGCTGCATGCGGCGAATGACGAGACCGGCGATTGCCGCATCTTCACGCGCAACCTTGTCAGCTGGCTGGAAGGCAAGGGTGTGTCGTTCAAGTGGAATACCGAGGTTCGGGGCTTAGAGACGGACGGTGACCGGGTCAAGGCGGTGGTGACCGGCGAGGGTTCACTGACGGCGGACATCATCGTGTTGAGCCTGGGCGTCTACTCACCGCACGTGGCACGCCAAGTCAGCATAGAATTGCCGATCTATCCGGTCAAGGGCTACTCGATGACCATCCCCATTTCAGGCCGCAACAACGCACCCAAGATCGGCGGCATCGACGAGGAAAGCCTGGTGGCCTATTCGCCGATGGGCAACCGTCTCAGGGTAACCGCGACGGCCGAATTCTCGGGCTACGGGCGCGAGTTCAAGCCGTCGGACTTCCGGCACATGACCAATGTCATCAGGGGACTGTTTCCGGACGGGGCGGACTATGCCCGTACCGAATACTGGGTGGGCCTGAGGCCGATGACGCCCGAGGGCACGCCGATCCTCGGAAATACCAAGTTCTCCAACTTCTGGATGAATACGGGCCAGGGCCACATGGGCTGGACCATGAGCCACGGGGCGTCGCGTATTGTGGCCGACCTGATCGCTGGCAAGAGCCCGGAGATACCGCTTGAAGGCATGACAATTGATAGCCGTTAGGTGACTTTATAGTTGTAGAAAGCTGCACATTTTGCAAGTGACGGGTGTGTTTTTGACGTTATAATGTTACAACTGAAATTGTGACCAAGTCAGCACACGAACTGACCTGTCGGAAAGAAAGCCGATTGTCTCCCGCTGTTTCCTAAATTGTGCTCGGTGCGGCGGGAATGCTGGTTCCGGTGCTGGTGGCGTTTCTGGTTTTTCTTGCGCGGGGCTCCCGGTCAAAGCGGCATTTCGAGGCGCCTGCGCTGTCGCGAAACGGGGCGCGGCTTGTCAGTAAGGCGCGCTATCGCGGCCGGCGGGTGTTTCATTTCAGCGATGGAGAGGTGATTGCCGAAACGCGGCGCGGCTACAAACCGTTCGAAAGTTTCGATGCCTACCGCTACCACGTGGACCGGCGCTGAGGGCGGCGCTCTCCAGCTTTCAGCCTCTCAACCTCGACAACTGGTCGCCGTATCCGGACGGGTCCGTTTCGATGTCGATCAGCACGGGACCGGGGTGTGCGAACGCATCACGGGTTGCCGCGTGCAGTTCATCGAGGCTGGCAACCTTCAGCGCCCTTACCCAGAACCCTTCCGCGATGCGCGCATAGTCGCTGGCGGCATAGCGGGTGCCAAGAGGCCGGCGCTGATCGCGTTGCTGCTTGATATCGATGAGCGAGAGTGCAGCGTCGTTCAACACGGCGCAAACGATGTTCAGTTGGTGGGCAGACGCAGTGGCCAGTTCGGCGGCGCACATGTTGATGCCGCCATCTCCGGTGATGGCGAGCGCCGGGCAATCAGGCTGCTCTAGCGCCGAGGCGATTGCCGCAGGCAGGGCGTAGCCCATGGTTGACAGGCCGTTGGATTTCAGCACGCTTGCGTATCCGTCAGCCTGCCAGAAGCCCATCGCGGCAAACATGTGGGCGCCGGCATCGACGGCGAGGCGGGTGCCGGGCGGCGCTGCCTGTTGCAGGGCGATGGTGACGGTGTGGGCGTTGAGGCTGGCGGGGGACATGGCGAGTGCCCGCTGCATGGCCTCCCGGCCTTCCGCAATGGCCTGCGGCGTCCAGTCCGAAAACCGGGTGCCGGGGAGCAATTCATCTAGCACCTGATGCGGACTGGTGACGAGCGAGCAGGCGGGACCGAAGGGAAAGCGGTGGCCGGGCGCGAACGCAAGGTCGAGGACCGGTGCATCATAGCGCCAGGCTTGCGGGATCATCTCCACGGGGTCGAGGCCGAGGCAGACGATCAGGTCAGCCGCCGACAGGATGGCGGCTTCTGCAGCCGCGTTGGTGAACAGGCCCGCGCACAACGGGTCGACGTCAGGCATGACGCCCTTTGCCTTGTAGGTCGGCAGCACCGGACAGTTGAGTCGGCGCACCAGTTCGCGCACTGCCTGCTGACCGGCGGGGTTTCGGGTTTCCAGGCCGATGAGCAGGACAGGGCGGCGCGCGCTGGCGAGAAGCTCTCGCGCTTGAGCAAGCAGGTCATCCGGGGCGGAAACAGGATCCGGTAACTTTGCGGCAGAGGCTGGAAGTCCGGCCAGGACGGCGTTGGCATCCGGGGCGGACAGGTCGACATGCACGGGGCCTGCCGGTGCGCACAGGCAAGCGCTAATCAGGCCGTCGACGTCGGCTGCGCAAGCTGGCGTGAGGCGTGCCGTGCGCCGCGCCAGTGGTGCGAACAGCGCCTGCTGATCAAACGACTGGTGGATTGAAGCGGACGTGTGCAGGCAGTCGGTGAACACAATCAGGGCTGAGTGCTCCAGCGAGGCGTAGGCGACGCCGTTGACCGCGCTGGCCGCGCCTGGGCCTATGCCGGTGATGACGACGCCGGGCGCGGCGGTCAGTTCCCAGGTGGCTGCGGCCATGATGGCGGCGGCCGTCTCGGTGCGGGCCAGGATGAACTCCACACCATGCCGAGCGCCTGCCTCGATGAGGGCGAGGCTTGATCCGCCGCCAGGTACGCCGAACATGCGCCTGACGCCGTGCGCCTTCAGCCGGGTGACGATGTGGTCGGCAAGTGTGAGCGGCATGTAGGATGAAACCTGGCTGGGTCCTGCGGGGGGGCACGCCGTCAAGATTGCCAGTGCCTGCCAGTGAATGGCCAGCGCTGATTCCGTCTGCCGCGATCAGGTGTCCGCGCGTCAGGCGCGGTCAGTAGCGCCGCACATAAGGCGCCATGGCAGTGTTGCGGCGCCCGGTGCTG
>JAHEBA010000224.1 GCA_024642465.1 Alphaproteobacteria bacterium | reverse complement strand
ATCAGCGTCCCGGGATCATCAAGCGCTGCGACCACCGTCTGCTTGTCGGCAATCCAGCTTGAACGCGGCTTTGCAGTGAAGTTGGCGGTTTGAACTTGGGGCTCCTCGCTTGATGAGGGCAGCCCGTCGGCCAACCACTGGCGAAGTCCACCATCGAGAACCCTCACACGATCGTGCCCATAATAGGAAAGGGCCCACCACAACCGAGCGGAGCCGAGTGGTAGCCCCATCTTGTCGTAAGCTACAACCAGCGTGTCATTGCCGATGCCCAGACGTTCCATGACTTGCGAGAACGCCTCGGGAGCAACCAGCATATCGGCAACCGGATGCTCTGGGTCAGAGAGATCGGCAATCATACCGACAAAAACGGCACCTGGAATATGGCCCTCCAAATAGCCGTCACGATCATCGAAACTGATGCCCTTGCCGTTCTCGTAGCGTGAGTGCCAGCGTACGTCGACAATCCGAAGGTCAGGATCATTCAGATGCTCTGCCAGCCAGGCTGTGCTGACCAAAGGGCCATCGTCGGTTGGCATCGCTCATCCTCCTATAGCGCTCGCACAAACTATGCCGGGAGGCCTATCAACAAACAACCGATTAGCGCTAACAACCGCCAGCCAATCTCGATCTACGATGTCTGAAGTTGGCACATAACGGACTGTCCGCGCCGCGACCAAAGATGTCCGCTATTGGGGCTAGAGCAGACATTCTCCAGAAGATCCGTCAGCTTGCATGCTAGCGCTGTAAGCGGACTCGCTATACTGGAGTAGAAGGCGACTACGCGGGAAATACCATGTAGGTCCCAGCGACAGCGTGTGACTGGCTGGCGTCGTCTATGGAGCGTCGTTGATGCTACAGCGGGAGATCAGCCAATTCCCGTCTGACTGACGTTCAAGGACATTCAATGACCTACCGCTTCCGGTGGCCCCTTCACTGAAGTGAGCGACACACCAGCCAACGTCCTCGGAGCCTCCTGCATCCACGACTTTGATTTCCTTCTCATCAGCACCTTCTGCGACCCACTCCCGATGTATCGCCTCGATGGCAGCGCGTCCGATCGCGGGTGGTTTATATGGCGAGTAAAGTTCTGCGTCGGTCGAGAAAACAGATGCGCAGCCAACGGCATCCATCGCACGATAACTGGCGACATATTCATCAAGAAGTTTCTGGCAGATGATTTTGAATGTCACGACAAGCCCCTGTTTGAAGGCGACCATCATTACAGTCAATGGTCGACAAGGCTAGCTCGGACACCTATGGAAAGCCCGCTCAGCCGACTTTGGCTTGCGATGGCTAGGCATTCTGGAAGCGGCACATTTTGGACTCCCTGGATCCGGCTAAAAGACGGCAGCTTTTGGGAGCACAACGGACCTTATTGCGAGAAGCCGAAACCATTCGAAGTTGACCCACAGCTGACAATTAATGCAGTACCGCAAACCGCTAACTTACAGTGTTCTGGCTTGCTCCCAATCGATGAAACACCGTCTTCTACACGATGCCGGAATTAAGACCCCTTCGTGTAGTCCGGTCCAACGTGTAACGGGAGATCGTCGGCAAGTCTCAGCCAGGAAAGTTTTTCCTCAATAGCGGCATGCAGCGTCGGGCTGAATGCTTCTGGCTGTTCCATGGAGCACACGTAGAAATGCATGGTCCCGGACATGCGCTGTGATCGAAAAGAAATTGGCGATCCACAGTTAGGGCAGAAGGTTCGCTCGACCTCGGGAGAAGAGTTGTAGGTTCTGGGTTTTGTACCAGTCCAACGCCACTGTTCATCCGAGACCCCAATGAACGTGGTCATTGGTGCCGAGCATTGTCGACGGCAGCTGTCACAGTGGCAGTTCACACAAGATTGCACAGGTAGATCAACTTCGAAGCTCACAGCTCCGCAAAGGCAGCGACCCAGCATAATGATCCTCCTCGAAGAACCACGTGTACGGGAGCCCAACATCCCATGAGGAACAGCAACCTCACGCAGGCGAGTACAGCGTGGAATTACTCGCCGGCAACAAACGCATCAACTTCGATCTCGACGAGCCATTCCGGATTCACGAACCTGTCTATGGCCATGATGGTGTCTACTGGCCTTGCTTCCTGGCAATAGGGCTTTCTGGCCTCGATTGCCTCTCGCCAGTTGTTGATGTCAGTCAGAATGACCCGGGTACGGACGATGTCCTTCAGGCCCGAACCTGCGTCTTCCAGGGCCGCCTTGATGATTTCGAAGCACCGCGTTGTTTGTGCAAACACATCACCGACACCCACAGTCTTCCCTTCGGCATCTACGGGGGCAGTTCCTCCAACCGAGATAAAGGGACCAACCCTTACAGCGCGACTGAAGCCCACGACTTCTTCCATCGGATTGCCATTGGAAATGAGTTGGCGCTTGTAAGTCATTGCTCTTCTCCGGGCGTTGCTACTGTCAGCTAGATGCCATTACGAGCGTTGAGTGCTGCGGGACCACGAGGTTGGCATTTTGCAAGTATCCGGTGCAGGCAGACAGAATATCCCCAACGATTTTCTCCATCACGGCAGGTTCCTCCTTGTCGACCATCGGACCGAGGGGGCTGCCAAGGATGTCTTCACGTATCCCGTGTTCTGCATCGATGATGACGCGTTCAACACTCACCGTATCTACCGTTACATTTTTGAAGCCCAGTTGTTCCAACAGTTCTGGTAGTCGCCGTGCTCCAGGATATGCAAATGGGGCAAGCGCCTTTTCGCCAGCTTCCACGCTGACGTATTTGCTCATGGCCGCCGACTGGGCAAGAAAATACTCATTCGCCGGTGCCCATACCGTGAGTATCAATGTTCCGTCGTCAGTCAGGACTCTCCGCATCTCCGAAAGTGCCGCGAGATCGTCAGGAAAGTACTGAAGGCCTTGCTGACAAAAGGCACGGGAGAACGAGGACGAAGACGCGGGGATATTAGTCGCGTCGGCGACATGCCAGTCGAAATGACCCGGCAGGTCTCTTGTCAAACTGCGGGCCTTGGCGATCATCATGTCATTCAGGTCAACACCACAAATCGAAATGGTTGGCCCGAAACGTTCGCGAACCGAGCGAGCCACTATGCCGGTCCCGCATGCTACATCGAGCACCCGGTCCCCGTCAGCAATCTGGACCTTTGAGAGGGTGGCCTTTGCTAGCGGAGCGAAGATCGATTTGACCTTCTGCGCCTCATAGGCGTCAACGGCGCTTGTCGCCAGCTGATAGCGATTGGGCATGACCATCTCGGATCGCGGGAGGCTTTCTCCTTCTTCAGTGTGCTCAATCTACTTCAAACAAGCGACCATTGGTAGGACAGCGCAGGATGTCGCCTGTTGGCACAAAGC
>JAHEBA010000223.1 GCA_024642465.1 Alphaproteobacteria bacterium | reverse complement strand
GAAGGCGATGAAGTTCTTGAGGGTGTTGGTCAAGCGGGCCTGAACGAGATACGTGGTATCGACGCAGCCTTGAAGCGGATAAAGGATGGCACTTACGGAACTTGTGCATCTTGTGGAGAGGGCATTTCCGAAGACCGTCTGAAGGCAATCCCATATGCAGTGAAGTGCCGAAATTGCGCGGGCTAGCTAGACGGCTTGGCGACGGGTTACTGCAACCGTCCTAGCGCCTTGTTGGCCCAGCGCTGCGCATTGAGCAGCCTACCGCTCCCAGTCCATGCCCAATGCAGTCAGCTTATCCCTAAAATCACGTTCCAATGGCAGCCCCCATCCCCAACGAGCGAGGATGCCGGCCGCTGTCAGCTTTTGCGGATGCCGCAATCTGTCTTCGCGATAAGCTTTAAGCAGTTGTTGGTACTCGGCTGCGCTAAGTTTCATCATTGGCTTAGTGCTACCTCCCTCTTGAAATTAGATCTTCTGAAACTCCGGATGAGTTCTCAGATGCGTACATTCCCCGGTTACCGGGTCATGTGCGCTGTCTGCATTGTGCATAATTGATGGGTCGACCCCGACGAACGGGCGTGTGGCAACGTGCGCTCGGGACTTCAAGGTCGCTTAACGGAATGATTACCGCTGTCTCGCCTTGCGATTCGCGTAGCGCCGGTCGCGTTCGGCCTTTCGGGCGGCCTCGTCCTCGACAACACGGGAGATGCGTATGTTCTCAGCCGCTTCACCTGCTGCAGCTTCCGCTGCCGCAACAGCGTCTGCTGCTGCCTGACGTTCAACGTTCTCGGCCTGAACGCGCTGTTGCTCCTCAAGCTTTGCCCGCTCTCGCGCAGCGCGCAGTTCTTCCCTGACTTTCGCTGCGGCCATGCGTTCTTCCTGCCGTGCTATCCGGGTGGGTTCAGCGGCTTCCTTAGCGACACGATAGTTGCGGAGAAGGGTAGCCTTTGCCTCGGCAGCCGCCTTGCGGCGCTCGGAGAGGTCATTGTCTCTGATGTTTTTCAAATTTGAATCCGTATGGAGTGTCGTTGGCTTGGAGCTCAGTCCGTGAGGGCGCGTTTCGAGATCAGAGCCGCGGTCGCCCGCGCGCGACCGTCCGCCTCTTTGGCAAGACGGGCTTGCTTCAGTCGCGCAGTATTCTCCTGGCGAGCCTGGACGATCATGTCGTGCTCTTCAACGGCACGGGATCGCGCAAGAAACTGCGATTGAGCCTTCGAAAAGGCGCTCTCGGCTTTTTGGCGCGATTTGCTCTGTGTCTGTGTCATGGTGTTCCTTTTAGCCGCTTCAGCGAGCGGAAATGAAAAAGGCCAGGCAAACTGCCTGACCTTGCTAGATTTCATGCTCTCAGCAATGCCAGTACATCCGTGGTCAAGCGAAAGCAGATACCCGATTTAGGCAACCTGAAGGTTGCAGGCAGCCATCTTGCCCGACTTGTTGTCGCGCTCCATGTCGTAGCCGATCTTCTGGCCTTCGACGATTTCGCGCATTCCGGCGCGCTCGACGGCAGAGATGTGGACGAATGCGTCAGCACCGCCGTTATCCGGCTGAATGAAGCCGAAGCCCTTGGCGGAATTGAACCATTTTACTGTGCCAGTGGTCATGATGAACCCTTTCATAGCGTTTGAGGAACCGCCACGCGAAAGCGAAGCAGTGCTGGTAACGATTTTTGAAAGGGAGGTTCGACTAGGGCGCGGTGCCAATCGCGCGATAACAAAAGCTCAGCAAGCAAATATCGGTACAACCTATATGGGCTCCCCGCCTCCTGATGTCAACCATTCGTTTTGCTCAGCGCCAATAACGGCTTGGAGCATTTGCCAATTGGAAACCAACGGCTAGCCAAAAACGCTTATTCATTAAAGCGCAGGGTGAATTCGGTTTGTAAGGAGGGGAGGCTCAATATACCCATGTTTGATGGAGATTGTGCTCCGCCGGAATGACTGAAAGTGGCACATTTCGGACTCTATGCACTGCGGCTAAAGATGTCTGCTTTCGGGTGTAGAGCTGCCATCCACGCAATGTGATAAATTGCACATTGGTCAGGGGACGGATCGTTCAAGTTTGTGGTCATAAAACAGGACTTGCTTTCAGCAGATGGACCGAGGCCATGACCAGACAGCACCACACCAGCTTCGCACAGAGCATCTTCGGATCAGCCCAGCGTCTGTTCCGCTCTAACGATGCGGCCGGCATGCTGGCTCCTGCAAATATCGATGCCCGCACAGCTCGCGACATCGGCATCAACCTGGTTGGCCTGCGCTGAACTCGAAAGATTTACCCCTAGAACTCCCCTGCAATCTCCCTGAGCATCTCTCCCCCGGGTCAAAAGCCCAGGGTTTTATTTTTCCGCCGCGACCATTTATGGGCGCATAGTGCCGTCCTCCCTGCGCCGCGACTATCGATGGTGAGGTAGCATTTTCCAGAGAGGATAGTTCAATGCCATTTTATATGTTCCAAGCCCGCTATACTGCTGCAGCACTCAAAGCGATGGTCGACAACCCTCAAGATCGCGAAGCTGCAGCTCGGCCTTTGGTCGAGGCGGTTGGAGGCACACTCCATCACCTGTTCTTTTGTTTCGGCGCCGAGGATGTTGTCGCGCTGATTGAAGCCCCTGATGACAAGGCAATGGCTGCTGGAGCCTTGGCCATTGGAGCCTCCGGTGCATTCTCGGGTGGCGCCACGACCAAGCTCATGACGGCGAGCGAAGCTATGGAGGCGATGGCAGCTGCCAAGAAGGCTTCGGCCAGCTACAAACCTGCTACTGGCTAAACTGAGGCCAGCGACTCCAACCATCAATCAATGCTCCGGGCCCGCAAGCCCGGGGCTTTGTTTGCGCCTTACCCATTGATCAGATCACGGCGTCATACTGCTCGTGCCAAGCTCATCCATGTCGGGTGTATTTCTTCAGAATGAAATCCACCCAAATCTGGCTTGGCCTCAGCACCCCATTTAGCCGGCAGGCATCGTCAAATGCTGGTGAGGCCTGGATTGATAGGGATGGCTCAAGTTGAATGTGTCTAGGACTTCCACGCATATCCTGCGTTGGGAAGCAGGCACTCCCTGTCCCAACGCTCGGATGTCAGATAGGGGCGTGCTGGCAGTGTGGCCCTAGTGTGCCTCGGCAAGCATGTAGGCGCAGTCCCGTGCATGGTGATGACACGGAAACCGCGGAAAACTTAGGTTCTGGGAATTCGCCCTAGTGGTACCATACTGCCTTCGGAGGGCAGCACTCTATCCAGCTGAGCTACGGGTGCCCGCGACGTATCGCGGCCACAGCTATAACCCACATGGATTGGGTCGGCAACGGTTCGATTGAGTGGCTGGTGGATGCTGGTGCGA
>JAHEBA010000082.1 GCA_024642465.1 Alphaproteobacteria bacterium | reverse complement strand
ATTATGGCCAGCGGCCATGTTCAAGCGCCGCACCCAAACAGGCCGGACACATGACCGCACCAACCAACCCAGGCATCAGCCGTCAAAAAACCCCTTGCCAACACGGAGCCGTCCACACATGGCACTAAGCGGACTATACGAATGCGCCTGATTGCCCCCAGATCATTTGCTTTCGTCCAAGCAATCTTACGGTCGACCATGCTGTCGCAATGGAAATCAGAGCCTCAACCTTTTGCCCGTTGCAACATTCCGAAGAGATCACGGGGGTCATCAGGATCTGCAATCATGTCCAGTTCGACGAAGTGTCCTGTCCGCTCCAGCTGGTCGTAAACGTAACGCAGTGCGGAGAAGTCCTCGGTGGCAAACCCTACGCTGTCGAAGAGGGTGATCTGGTCAACAGAGATTCTCCCTTGCGTGGCACCGGTGATCACCTGCCAAAGCTCGGTGACTGGATGGTCGGGATTAAGCTGCTGTATCTCACCCTCAATTCGCGTCTGGGGCGGATATTCTACAAAGATGTTCGAGCGCAGCAGGATGTCCTTATGCAGCTCGGTCTTCCCAGGGCAGTCACCACCAATGGCATTGATATGGATGCCCGGACCAACCATGTTGTCCGTGAGGATGGTGGCATACTGTTTGTCTGCGGTGCATGTGGTGACGATCTGCGCGCCGGTGACCGCCTCTTCGGAAGAACTACAGCTCACTACAGAAAGGCCGCTCTCTGCGAGATTGCGAACGGCCTTTTGCGTAGCTTTTGGGTCGATGTCGTACAGCCGCACAGTGTCGATGCCCACGATCTCCTGGAATGCCAGCGCCTGGAACTCGCATTGCGCCCCATTGCCAATCATCGCCATCGTCCTCGACCCCTTGGGCGCAAGATACCTCGCGGCCAGGGCCGACGTAGCCGCTGTCCTGAGCGCTGTCAGTACAGTCATTTCCGACAGCATGATTGGGTAGCCATTATCAACCCGCGCCAGCACGCCGAACGCCGTCACCGTTTGGAAGCCGCGTGCCATGTTGGCAGGATGCCCGTTCACGTACTTGAAGCCGTACATCTCGCCATCGCTGGTCGGCATGAGTTCGATGACACCTTCCTTCGAGTGGGCCGCGACCCGAGGGGTCTTGTCGAACTCTTCCCACTTGCGGAAGTCCGCCTCGATGTATTGGGCCATCTCGGCCATCATCTTGCGCGCCCCGATGGTGTTGACGATCCGCATCATGTTGTCGACGCTGACAAATGGCACCATGGCCAGTTTGGACGGAAGTGGTGGTAGCTTGTTCATGGGGTTTGCCTTTCTGGCGGTCATCTCGTCCAGTGCACTGTCGGGAAGCCGGGTTGCTGACTGCATCTCTCAGTAACTCCTGGTTGGGCGGTCCAGCACCTTGCGCCCCAGCAAGCTGGCGCACAGGTCGACCATCAACTTCGCGGTACGGCCGCGGTCGTCGAGAAATGGGTTGAGTTCAACCAGATCTAGCGATGTGACCAGCCCGCTGTCGCACAGCATCTCCATTATCAGGTGAGCTTCCCGGAAGGTCGCGCCGCCCGGAACCGTAGTGCCAACCGCGGGCGCGATGTTCGGTTCTAAGAAATCGACGTCGAGACTGACATGTAGACGGCCGTTTGCTGCCCTGACCTGCTCTAGGAACGACCGTAGCGGCCCCGCCACGCCATGCTCATCGATGGCGCGCATGTCGTAGACCTGGATCGGACTTTCAGCCAGCAATCGCTTCTCGGCCTGGTCCACCGAGCGAAGTCCCATCATGCACACCTTGGCAGGGTCGACCTTGGCAGACAGCTTCGGGTAGCTTTCACCGAACCCGCCCTGACCCGTCAGATAGGCCATCGGCGTCCCATGCAGGTTGCCGCTTTCGGTTGTTTCCAGCGAATGAAAATCCGGATGGGCATCGAGCCAGAGGACAAACTGCTCGCGCCCGCTGTCTGCTGCAGCTTTGGTAACACCGGAAATCGAACCGATGGATAGGCTGTGGTCACCACCGAGGAAGATCGGAAAGTTGGACCGCTCCATAGCAGCTGCCGCTACTTCCTGCAGCGCCAGAGCCCAGCCAACAGTTTCCTCAAGATGATGTACTGCAGTGTTAACGGTTTGCGGCACCCCAACCGAGGCAGGCGCCACGTTGCCGTGATCGCTAACTTTGTGGCCGAGGCTTTCCAGGGTGGAGGCAAGTCCTGCCGTCCGGAATGCATCCGGACCCATTAAGCAGCCTGCCTGACTGGTGCCTGATTGGACCGGGACGCCCACCAGATAGCAATTGAGGGACATGACATGCGCTCGTCTGTGTTGTTAAGCAGCCGCATTGTCTGGCAACTAACCGTACTCAAATAGTTGGATTTTTGATCATTTCTCCATAAGATTTTGATATTTTGCAAAGCTAACTTAGCAAAGTGGATATCAGCATGCTTGAGTTGTCTCGAACCGACCGGGCCCTGATAGGTGCTCTTATGCGCGATGGGCGCGCCTCGATTACCACCTTGGCAGGATTGTTGAACATCTCACGGGCCACGGTTCAGGCTAGGCTGGAAAGGCTGATCGCAGCAGGCGTCATTCAACGCTTTACCATAGAGGTCGATGCTGCAGCCGAACTGGAGGTAATCCGGGCTGTTATGATGATCGAACTCGAAGGTGCATTGGCCAAACCGGTTATCAAGGCGCTTCAGCGTCGAGCAGAAATTGTCAGTCTGTATACGACAAACGGAACCTGGGATCTGGTCGCCAACATCGAAACCCATAGCCTTCAGCAGTTCGATCGGGTGCTTCGCGAAATCCGTGAGATCAAAGGGGTTCTGAACAGCGAAACCAACATTCTGCTGAACAGGGCATCTGCGTGATCCTGCTAGGCGTCGTTTCGACCGTCCCCATTCAGTCAAGATAGCCTTCGGTCCGCTGGCCGAGAAGTGGTTGGACAAGGTCTTTAGCGACATCGCCTGAAGCTGAACCGCTTCGGCGTCATTTTTGTTTACAGCACCCGCAAGCGCCGGGGGCTTTCATCACGCCCCACATTCCAGCAAGATACCGTCGAAACAGACCGCATGCGCTGCGCCGGCCATCACTCCGGCCAGCAAGGGTAGGAAACGATGTCTGACAAACCAGCCCCCGCCTTTGACCCCCGCGACCGGGCCTGGCATCCGAAAGCCCTGGTCTCCAGCTACAACTCGACGACGCTGCGCGCGCCGTCGCAGCCGCTGCTGCAGATGCCGCCCACGGTGAGCGAAGTCTCCGGTCCGGTGTTCGGCCACACCGAACTGGGCGCTCTCGACGCAGACATGATCCGCAACGCCGCTGTGTCAGGCGATCCCGTGGGCGAGCGCATTGTGATCTCGGGCCGGGTGCTGGACGAGTATGCACGCCCGCAAGCGAACGTGCTGATCGAGGTCTGGCAGGCCAATGCGGGTGGCCGCTACCGGCACGTCCGCGACGGCTACCTTGCCCCACTCGATCCGAACTTTTCCGGCTATGGCCGTTGCATGACCGACAGCGAGGGCCGCTATTCGTTCCGCACGATCCGTCCCGGTCCGTATCCGTTTCCCAACAACGGTTGTTCATGGCGTCCCGCACACGTTCATCTGTCGCTGTTCGGTGCCTCGTTCGCGCAGCGGCTGGTCACCCAGTTCTATTTCGAGGGAGATCCGCTGATCAGGCATTGTCCCATCGTCAACACCATCAGTGATCCTAAAGCCGTCAGCCAGCTGGTGGCCACACTGGACATGGACTCCCAGGTCGAGTTCGACAGCCTCGCCTACCGTTTTGACATCGTGCTGCGCGGCCGGAACGGGACATGGTTCGAGGAGGGCCGCAGCTGATGAACCTTAAGAAGACCATGAAGGAAACCCCGTCGCAGACCGCGGGTCCCTATGTTCACATCGGCACGCTGCCGTCGGTAGCCGGCATTTATGTTCCCACCCACGACACCCCCGCCAATACCGGGCTTGAAGGTGGCACGCCCATCATCATCAAGGGCACCATCCGGGACGGCGGCGGCGAGTTGGCAAAAGATGCGATGGTCGAGATATGGCAGGCAAACGCCGGCGGCAGCTACGGGCCGGGCCGCACCGGCTGGGCGCGCAGCCATACCGATTTCGGCACCGGCGAATTCCGTTTCGAGACGATGAAACCCGGAACGGCGGGCGGGCAGGCGCCGCACGTCACGTTCATGATCTTCGCCCGCGGCATCAATCTTCACCTGCACACGCGGATGTACTTCGCCGACGAAACCGATGCGAACGCGGCCGATCCGCTGCTCAACCTGATCGCCGATACAGACCGGCGCGATACGCTGATCGCCAGTCCGGATCCTGAAAGCAACAACACCTGGCGCTTCGACGTGGTGTTGCAGGGCGAGGGCGAGACGGTATTTCTCGACATCTAGCCAGTGTTGCCGCCGCCTTGTGAAGGCGTTGGCGCGGCAGGGATACGGCGTACACGCCTTGACGTTTGCCTCCTTGCACCCAATATCTTCCTCATGACAGCCGATCCGGCTGGCGGTGCTGCATGGAGCGGGCCGCACAAGCCGGAAAGATTGAAATTTTAAGCTGCTTTTTTAAGGGCTTGATCGAAAATGCGTAATGTTGGTTTTCCGTCGCCGTTTTTCGTCGGCTTTGACGAGTTCGAGCGTCTCATGGACCGTGTCACCAAGACATCGTCTGACGGCTATCCTCCTTACAACGTGGAGAAACTGCCATCCGGAGACGATGGCGGCGAGTGCCTGAGGATAACCCTGGCGGTTGCCGGCTTCTCTGCCGATGAGCTGGAAATGACGCTGGAAGAAAACGAACTGGTCATCGCCGGGCGTCAACTGGACGATCCGCAGCGGGAATTCCTGCACCGCGGTATAGCCGCCCGCCAGTTCCGGCGCACTTTCGTGCTTGCAGACGGGATGGAGGTCGTTTCGGCTTCTCTTGAAGACGGCTTGTTGCTGATCGATCTGCTGCGCCCGGAACCGCAGCGCGTGCTGCGCCGTATCGAGATTACCCAGCGCAGCGACGGACGGTAATGAGTGCCTTGAAAACCGGAGGAGAACCAGCATGAGAAACAACAAGGAAAATGCACGTATGCCTCAGGTGCCCGTCAGCGAGATCAACCTGGCAGGCATGGGCCTTGGCGAGGTGGCGTACGTTCGCAAGATCACCGCAGGCGACGTGGAGCGGATGACCGGTCACCGGCTGCCTGCCGACCCCGGCAAGCAGCTGTACTGCCTGTACATGGCCGACGGCACCCCCATGGCCGTGTCCGACAGCCGCGAGGCCGCAGTGGCCAACGCATTCGAGCACGACCTGACAGCCATCAGTGTTCACTGATCGAGGCTGATCCGGCTTTTGGCGGAGAATGGCGCCCTACGCCGCGTGGGGCGCCGACGCCGACGGTTCGGTGAGGATGGCATAGAGCCCTGCGGCGTTGTCGGTGCCGCGCAGCTTTTCAACCACCGAAGGATCGCGCAGCAGCCGCGATATGCGCGCCAGCGCCTTGAGGTGGTCCGCCCCGGCGCTTTCCGGCGCCAGCAGCAGGAAAACGATATCGACCGGGTTGTCGTCGACCGACTCGAACTTCACGGGCGTTGCGAGACGTGCAAACACCCCATGCACCCTGTCGAG
The DNA here is from genome assembly GCA_024642465.1 of Alphaproteobacteria bacterium. Lineage (GTDB taxonomy): Bacteria > Pseudomonadota > Alphaproteobacteria > Rhizobiales > Aestuariivirgaceae > Anderseniella. The sequence goes on along the minus strand of JAHEBA010000082.1, from coordinate 6,912 downwards.
CGCGGTGAACTTGCCGTGCGGAATGGCGATGCCCTCGCCCAGTCCCGTCGAACCCAGCTTCTCGCGGCGCAAAAGGGTCTCGAAGATCGCCTGCGCTTCTATGCCGGTGATCCGCGCGCCCTCATTGGCGAGTTCCTGCAACAACTGGCGCTTGCTCGATGCCTTGAGGTTCGGCAGAACCGAGCTGCTGCTTATGATGTCTGACAACTGCATGACTGGAGCACTCTCCATTCACATCTGTTTGTTTCGTGGCGCCGCCGTTACTTACCGGCGGCCCGCTGCGATGGCCGCTAGGCCGCTTGGATCGTTAGTTCCCGCCGGGATCGACCCAGCCCACATTGCCGTCACGACGCTTGTATACGATATTGAGGCTTCCGTTGCCGCCATTGCGGAAAAGTACGAACTGGTCGCTGGTGAAGTCCAGTTGCATGACCGCCTCACCCACTGACAATTCCGGAATGCTGGCTGACGACTCGGCAACGACCACCGGGTTGAGGTCGGCCGGTTCCTCGGCTTCCTCGCTTTCGTCGGCCTGCAGCACGTAGGCCGTCGCCATCATTGCCGGCACTGGTTCGGTGCGCGACCTGTGATGGTTCTTCAGCCGGCGCTTGTACCGGCGCAGGCGCTTTTCGAGGTGACCAGAGGCTGTGTCGACAGCGCCATGCGCATCGCCCGAATTCCCCTGGCCGTTGAGCGTCAGGCCCGTCGTCAGGTGCAACGTGATCTCGCATTCGAACTCGGTGCGCTGCTTCTCGATGATCACCAGCGCCCGGACAATTCCGTCGAAGTATTTCGAGACGTCGGCGCTCAACCGGTTTTCCACGTGCTCGCGCAACGCATCGCCAATGTCGAGGTTCTTGCCGGTAATCTGGATTTGCATTGTATGCACGTACCCCTACTGTTCGACATGAGTCTGTCGAAACACGACGACATTTTCAATCTTGACTGTTTCGCAGCAACCTGCCTATCGCCGTATTACCTTCGGACATTCCCCGATATGGGATGGCATCGCCGTTGCGGGCGGAAACTATGAAGGTGGCCTGAGCTTGTCAATCGGCGTTTGCAGCGCCGCGGTGGACAGAGTGCCGTTGATGGCGGAAGTCGGGGCTTCTGGTGCCTAGCTTGCCTGCAGCATCCGCTTTTCGCGCCGCCTGATGACGGACGATGGGATATTCATCGATTCGCGGTACTTGGCCACGGTTCTGCGAGCAATATCAATGCCTTCAGCACAAAGCCGGTCGACGATCTGGTCATCCGAGAGGATCGAGGCAGCGGTTTCGGCATCGATCATGGCCCTGATCTTGTGGCGCACTGATTCGGCGGAAAGGTCTTCGCCGCCTGCCGACGATGAAATCGCCGTGGTGAAGAAGTACTTCAGTTCGAACACCCCGCGCGGCGTTTCGAAATACTTGTTCGAGGTCACCCGGCTGACGGTCGATTCATGCATCGAAATGGCATCGGCGACGGTCTTGAGGTTGAGCGGCCGCAGGTGTTCCACGCCATGCACCAGGAAAGCATCCTGCTGGCGCACGATCTCGCGCGCCACGGCCAGTATGGTCCTTGCACGCTGGTCCAGGCTCTTGACCAGCCAGGCGGCGTTGGAGATGCATTCCGACAGATAAAGCTTGTCGCTCTCCTGCGTCGCGCCGCGCGCAACTTGCGCGTAGTACTGGTTGTTCACCAGCACCTTTGGCAGGGTTTCGCTGTTCAGCTCGACTGCCCAGCTGCCATCCGGCGCAGGCTTCACGATGACATCGGGCAGGACGGGCTGCACGACGACCGAGCCGAACAGGTTGCCCGGCTTGGGGTTCAGCGAGCGCACTTCCCCGGCCATGTCGCGCATGTCTTCCATGTCGACCTTGCACAGCGCCTTGAGCCGGGCCAGGTCGTGCTTCGCCAGCAGTTCCAGGTTGTCGATGAAGATTTCCATCGCCGGATCGAGCCGGTCGCGTTCGCGCAGCTGGATGGCGAGGCATTCTTTCAGGTTGCGCGCCATGATGCCGGGCGGATCGAACGTCTGCAGCACCTCGAGGGTCTCTTCCACCAGCTCCAGCGGGGCACCCAGCGTGTCGGCCACGCCTTCGATTTCGCCGGACAGGTAGCCTGCCTCGTTGACCATTCCGATCAGGTGGGCGCCGATCATCCGCATGGCCGGGTCGGACACGGCCAGATGAAGCTGTTCGGTAAGGTGATCGGACAGGGTGCGCTCGCTTGCCAGCGTGGCATCGAACGCCATCTCGCCGTCGAAGCTGCCACCGCCACCGGAACCTGAAGACACCTGCCAGCCTGAATCCGTAATGCCGGCAGGCTCCGCCGCCTCCCGGTTGATCTTGTCGGCGGTCGCCTCGTCCGCATAGACGTTCTCAAGTCCCGTATCGAAATTGTCGATGCTGGAAGAGCCTTCGCCCGGGCTCGACAGCGCATCGGTCATGTCGCGCGGATCGTCGTTCTGGGCAGAGGCCTGTGCCGGAACCTCGTCGTTGTTTTCGATGGAAATGTCGCGGCCGGCCTCGTCGCGTTCGTCGCGCTCGAGCAGCGGGTTAGATTCAAGTTCAGTTTCGACGAAAGCCTGCAGTTCGATGTTTGACATCTGCAACAGCTTGATCGCCTGTTGCAGTTGCGGCGTCATGACCAGCGACTGGCCCTGACGCATTTGCAGTTTCTGGCTCAACGCCATCGTCGACGCACTCCCCGCGCACTTACCTTGCCTGCCACGCCCGCACGGCATGGCGCCGGCAGACGGCCTCCCGCAGGCCCGCGCAAGACATTAAAGGCTGAACCCTTCACCAAGGTAAAGACGCCGCACGTCGGGATTGGCCACAATCTCTTGTGGTGTACCTTCCATTAAGACGTGGCCGTCATGGATGATAAGGGCGCGATCGATGATCTCGAGGGTCTCTCGCACGTTGTGATCCGTAATAAGCACCCCGAGTCCCCGAGTGGTGAGCTGTCGCACCAGCTGGCGAATATCATTGATCGCAATTGGGTCAATCCCGGCGAAAGGTTCATCGAGCAGGATGAACCTGGGATTTGCTGCCAGGGCGCGGGCGATTTCGACCCGGCGCCGTTCTCCGCCAGACAATGCCAGAGCCGGCGAATGCTGGATATGTGCGATTTGAAACTCATCAAGCAACCCACGCAACTTACGTTCGCGCTCCTGCTTGTCCGGAACATGCAGTTCCAGCACGGCGCGAATATTGTCCTCAACCGTAAGTGCCCGGAAAACGGACGCTTCCTGGGGCAGATATCCAATCCCCAACCTGGCCCGCTGATACATCGGCAGGTCCGTGATATCGGCCCCGTCGAGCGTTATGGTCCCTGAATCTGCGGCAATCAGCCCGGTGATCATGTAGAACACCGTCGTTTTTCCCGCACCGTTGGGACCAAGCAACCCTACGGCTTCCCCACGGCGTACCGACACGCTCACATCGCGGGTCACGGGCCGGCGTTTGTAGGACTTGCGCAAATGGCGCGCCACCAGTCCTTCGCCGGGTGCCGGACCCCTTGCCGCCTTGCTGCCGTTGGCGGTCTTTCTGGCGCCGCCGCCGGTCAGCGAAGCCCACAAGGAAGAGATGCCGGTTCGCTTCACTTGATTACCGCTCATCAAGGTTAAGGTTGCCTGAAGCCGTATGGTTAATGATTGATGAATTTGCAAGCGGATTGGCTCGCCGCCCGGATTATCATTCAGGCAGGAAGCTGCCCTTGACCCGCCCGCCGGAGAATTTTGACTGATTGGTATTCAGGTCGACGTCCAGCTTGTCGCCGCGCACCACCGAGGTGCCCTGCTTCACCGTTACCCCGCCGCCGACCACTGCGGTGTTGGACTTCACGTTCATTTTCATCCAGTCGCCATCGATGGTCTGCTTGCTGGTGACGATCTGTACGCCACCGCCTTGCGTCTCCAGCCAGGTGACTTCGGTCTTGCCGGCGCTGTCCTTGGAAAACTTCACCAGCAGCGTGTTTGCCGACAGTTTCATGTCCATCCGGCTGGCTCTGACGTTGCCCCGAAAGATTGCCTCGTTGCGCTGCTCGAACAGTTCCATCGAGTCCGCCTCGATGTCGACCTTGCCTTTCGCCTGCTGGGCGGTGGCGGTTTGGGTCAGGACCGGGCCGGAAGCGGCCAGTACAGCCATCAGCGCGAGTGAGGTGGCACGCAGTTTCATTGTTGCAGGTTTCCCTTCGAGCTGGTTGGGCCGGCGCCATCGCTGGCCGCAGTGGCGTCTGGTGTGGTGCCGCTGCCGTTGTCTTCGAACTGTGCCCGCACTTTCGAGCGGAATAACACATGGGCGCCATTGTCCGAAACCTCAATGCCGGACGAGAAAATCTGTCCGCCATCCAGTTCCACCAGCACGTCCGCATCCGACATCAGCGCCTTTTTCTGCACGTCCACGCTTGCCGTGGCCATGCTGGCCGTGAACGTGTTCTGCAGCACGATGGCCACGTTGCCGTCCAGCGTCAGCGATTTGTCCTTCGAGTTGAACAGGCCATTGGCGGCGGTGATGTCCATTTGCCGTCCGTCGGTACGCCGCAGGATGCCGCTGACCCTGTCCATGTGCACAAGGTTGGGCTGTTGCTTGTCCTGCCGCGCCATCTCGGCCGAAATCGTGTAGGGCTGCTTCTCGTCATCGAAACCGGCCACCTCGGATCCAGCCAGCTCGAAACGCTGCTTTTCGGTGCTGGCGTCGGTCTTGCCGGTGCCTGGCGTTTCCGCTGCCGGCGCCTTCGGTGCGGTGGCGAAGCTTCCACCGCTCTCGCCAAATCCGGAAGCCTGGTAGACGAACACGCCAAACACCGCCGCCGCGACAAGCAGCATGCCCCATGCCACCAGCATGGAGCCCTTGCGCCGCTTGCGCCGCCGTACCGGTCCGGCGTCTTCGTAAGTGGTCATCGCCGCTCCCTTGAACGCGCATCGCGACTACCTGCCGGAGCAGGCCGGTGGCGCACGCAATGTGCGGGTACTTGCCCGTCAAATCTTGCCGAAAAAGGGCAGCGCCTCAAGAATGCGCGAAAATGTCTTCATCCGGCCAGCCGGCAAGGTCAAGTGCTGCGCGGGTCGGCAGGAACGCGAAGCACGCCTGCGCAAGCTCCATGCGGCCTTCCCGGCGCAGCATCTGGTCGAGCCGAACCTTCAGCTCATGCAGGTACACCACGTCCAGGGCCGCATACTGCTTCTGCGCATCCGACAGCACCGGCGTACCCCAGTCCGAGCTTTGCTGCTGCTTTGACAGCTCTATGCCCAGCATCTCGCGCACCAGGTCCTTCAGACCGTGCCGGTCGGTATAGGTGCGCGCCAGCCGCGAGGCGATCTTGGTGCAGTAGACAGGTCCGGTGTCGGCGCCCAGATGGGCCTTCAGCATGCCAACGTCGAAGCGGGCATAGTGGAAGATCTTGGTGACGTCCGGATTTTCCATCAGTGCCTTGAGACGCGGCGCATGGTAGGTCGAGCGGTCGAGCTGAACCAGGTGGGCATCGTCATCGCCCGCCGAAAGCTGCACCACACAGAGCTTGTCGCGCTGTGCATTGAGCCCCATCGTTTCGGTGTCCACGGCAACCATGCTGCCGAACTCGAGCCCCTCGGGCAGGTCGCCCTGGTGTACCTTGATTGCCATGTTGCCGGCTGGTCCTGCATCTGTTTGCTGTCTGTCTCACTGCCTATAGCACGATTGCGGCAGGCGGCAATATTGCCCCTGCGGGCAATCGCATCAGCTTGTGGCCGGTGGCAATCCGAGCCTGGCCCGCGCCTCGTCGGTTCTCAGGTGCATGTCGTCGCCCAGGTAGTGGTCAGCGCCTTCTGCCGCCAGCCATGCGATGGCCTTGCCAACCCATTCGGGTGGAATGTGCACCGACGGGTCGAGCTGGCTGACAGGGTTGATGCCCGACGCCTTGATGATCACCTGCATTTCGGTGGCGACGGTGCCGGGCGACAGGCCGCAGCAGCGGATGCCCTCGGCCGCATATTCCTTGTGCACGGCGCGCGTCAGCATCAGGGCGGCTGCCTTTGACGAGCAGTAGTGGCTCCAGCCTTCCAGCGCATTATAGGCAGCGCCGGACGATATGTTGATGACCGTGCCCGCGCCCTGTTCAAGCATCACCGGCAGGCTTGCGCGCAGGCCGTAATAGACGCCCTTGTAGTTGATGTCGGCAACCTTGACCCACTCCGCGGGCTCCGAGTCTGCCAGCCGTGCCACGGGTTCGATGGCACCGGCATTGTTGACCAGAACGTCCACGCTGCCGAACGCATCCTTGCAGCGCGCCACCATGGCTTGCACGTCTCCCCAGCTGGTCACGTCGCAGGTGATGCTTTCGGCCGTTCCGCCGGCTTTGCGGATATCGTTGGCGACGGCCTCGATTTCATCGGCTGAGCGCGCCGCCAGCAATACTTTCGCCCCTGCGTTTGCAAGGGCGTGGGCTGCGGCCGCGCCGATGCCTCGTCTGGCGCCGGTTACGATGGCGGATTTTCCGGACAGGCTGGTCATGGGGTCGCTCCGGGCTTGAGGCTGGCAAAGGAGCGCGCAAGGCTTGCCGTCCTGGCCGGTCATGTCAATGACCGGGTCAGGCTGACTGCCGAAATGTCTCATGAAATTTCAGCAAAGTTGGTGCCCAGGAGATGCACATAACTATCGGTTTGTGCGATCTCACAACATCTCATACGGCATCTATAAAATTATCTAATTCAATTGCTTATAACTCTTGTCGTTAAGTGCCGTCTCAGGCAATATCTCTCCATAGCGCCCCTTATTGGGGGACGATTTGGGGGATATAATTGGCGAGACAGCTACACAAACTCACGACCATCAAGCTCAAGGCATTGTCGCTGGGCAAGTACGAGGATGGCGGTGGCCTGCGTCTGGTGGTTCGTGAGAATGGATCGCAGACATGGGTGTATCGGTTCTCGGTTCATGGCAGGCGTCG
>JAHEBA010000081.1 GCA_024642465.1 Alphaproteobacteria bacterium | reverse complement strand
CCCAGCCCGGTCCCAGCGGGCGAGGGCTGGCTGGTGCCGCGCGAGATGAGTCACGCCGACATTGCGCGCGTCATCGGCCTCGTTGCGGATGCTGCGGGGCGGGCCGACCGGATCGGCATGGGGCTGATAGAGCTGCACGCCGCCCACGGCTACCTCGCCCAGCAGTTCCTCTCGCCCCTGTCCAACAAGCGCACCGACAAGTATGGCGGCAGCCTTCAAAACCGGATGCGCTTCCTGCTCGAAATGGTCGAGGCGGTGCGGCCCGTGTGGCCCGATGGCAAGCCGCTGTTCGTGCGCATCTCGTCTGTCGACGGGTTCGAGGGCGGCTGGGAGATCGCGGACTCGGTGGTGCTGGCGCGCGAATTGAAGGCGCTCGGCGTGGACGTGATCGACTGTTCGTCCGGCGGCAACGCGGCAGCCGGCGCCACCGCCTCGTCAGGTCAGCGCGGCCCAGGCTTCCAGGTGCCCTATGCGGAACAGATCAGGCGCGAGGCCGGCATCATGACCATGGCGGTTGGGCTGATCCTCGACGGGGAGCAGGCCGAGCAAATTCTCCAGAACGGCCAGGCTGACCTGATCGCCATTGCGCGCGAGGCCATTCACGACCCGTTCTGGCCGCGCCACCAGGCGCAGAAGATGGGCGTGGACCTCGACTTCGCGGGCTGGCCGGAACAGTACGGCTGGTGGCTCGACAGGCGGGCCCAAGGGCTTCGTCAGCTGGCAAAAGCCGACACGTAATTGCTTTAAATCAAGGACCGCGTTGCCTGCTTGCGGCCAAACTCCATCATGCACTGACGCTGAGGAGGCAGGCCCATGCTCGACATTGCACCGGAAAAGGTGGCGCACATCATCGTTCTCGCCCGGGAACTCGACAGCAAGGTCGGGGCTTGGGACGGCGACATCGACGAGAATGACCCGGACTCGATCCTTGAGGCCCGCGCCAACGACCCGCTCGAGGCCGAACTGCGCGAATTCATCGCCGACCTTAACGTGGATGAGCAGGTCTCGCTTGTCGCGCTGATGTGGGTCGGCCGCGGCACCTACGAGCCCGAAGACTGGGACGAGGCGGTGGACACCGCCCGCTCCGAACGCGTCAACAAGACCGAGAACTACCTGCTCGGCGTGCCGATGCTGTCGGACTATCTTGAAGAGGGCCTCGAGAAGATGGGCGTGTCGGTCGAGGACGCGGAAGAGGGGATACTCTGAGGGCTGTCCTCAGCTCTTCACCTTCACATAGCTGCCGGGCGCTGGTTCGATAGACTGCAAGGGGCCAAGTTCAGGGTCGCGCGCGGGTACCTTCTTGCCTGACCTCTCCTTCACCCAATCCTTCCAGTGCGGCCACCAGGAGCCGGGGTGCTCTTCCGCACCCTTGAACCAGTCGTCGAGTGACTTGGCGCCCTTCTTGTTGGTCCAGTACTGGTATTTGCCTGATTCAGGCGGGTTGATGACGCCGGCAATGTGGCCCGAGCCTGCCACGACGAGTTCGGTCTCGCCGCCCATGAACTCGCCGATCCTGAACACCGACGGCAGCGGCGCGATGTGGTCTTCGCGCGCAGCGAGGTTGTAGACTGGCACCTTCACCTTCGACAGGTCGATGCGCACCTGGTCGAGCGTCATCTTGCCCTGTGACAGATGGTTGTTGAGATAGCATTCGCGCAGGTAGAACGAGTGCGTGGCCGCTGGCATCCGCGTCGGGTCGGCGTTCCAGTAGAGCAGGTCGAAGGGCATCGGGTCGCGGCCCTTCAGGTAGTTGTTCACGACATAGGACCAGATCAGGTCGTTGGAACGCAGCAGGTTGAAGGCGTTGGCCATGTCCTTGCCGTTGAGAAAGCCTTCGCGGCCCATCTGTTCCTCGACAGCGGAAATCTGTTCTTCGGTGGCGAACACCTTGAGGTCGCCGGCGTGGGTGAAATCCACCTGCGTGGTGAAGAAGGTGGCCGAGTTGATCCGGTCATCGCCCTTGGCCGCCATGTAGCCCAGCGTGGACGCCAGCAGCGTGCCGCCGATGCAGTAGCCGATGGTGTTGACCTTGTGCTGGCCGGTCTGCTTTTCGATCTGCGTCAGCGCTTCCAGAATGCCATCGCGCATGTAGTTGGAGAAACCCTTCTCGGCCAGCCTGGCATCCGGGTTCACCCACGAGATCACGAACACCGTCAGGCCCTTGTCCACGCACCACGAGATGAACGATTTCTTCGGGTTGAGGTCGAGGATGTAGAACTTGTTGATCCACGGCGGCACGATCAGCAGCGGCACCTCCCGCACCTTCTCGGTCGTCGGCGCATACTGGATCAGCTGCATCAGTTCGTTCTGGTAGACCACGGTGCCCGGCGTCAGCGCTATGTTCTCGCCCAGCGCAAAGGCCGACATGTCGGTCTGCTTGATCTTGAGAGAACCCTGGCCGGCCTCGATGTCGCGGGCGAGGTTCTGCATGCCCTGCACCAGGTTCTCGCCGCTGGTGGTCAGCGTCTGCTTCAGCACTTCCGGATTGGTGAAGGCGAAGTTGGTCGGCGCCATCGCATTGGCGATCTGGTCGAAATAGAACCGCGCCCGGTGGCGGGTGGCCTCGTCCACGTCCTGCGACGAAGAGATGGTGTCGTGCGCCCAGCGCGCGGTCAGCAGATAGGCCTGCTTGAAGAAGTCGAATACCTGGTTGTTCGACCAGTCGGGATCCTTGAAGCGCTTGTCGGACCTGTCGGGCGTGATCACCGGTGCAGGGCTTTCGCCCAGCATGCGCGACCAGGTGTTCTGCATGAGCTGCGCATAGCCCTGCCACAGCTGCCAGCTGGCCTCCGCCCAGCGCTCCGGGTGCTGGGCATAGGACTGGGCGATCTCGGTGAAGGTCTTGATCACCGGCTCGACCGGCTTCATCGCCGCTTCCGGGTCGGATGCGTTGATGCCTTGCTGCTGCTGGCGTTCGGCCATGCGCTGGGCAAGGCTCGCCCCGATCTGAAGCGCCTTGGACAGGTTGTCCATGAGCTTCAGCGGATCGGGCAGCGTAAAGCCGGACGGGTCGTGGGCAGGCGTGGTCTTTGACATGTTTTTACCGCCAGCAGGTTAGAGAGCGCTTCTTCCAGACAAGAAGCTTAAAGCAACGCCGCATTGTGACAAGACTACCATGGTTTCGTGCGGATCGTTGACGCATTGGTAGATATGGCGGACGGGCGCTTGAAAACATGCGTCAAACAGTGCAAGGAAGGCGCGATTTCGCGACAGTTTCGAATTGGCAGGCGTTTCCACATGAATGACTCCTTGCGCATTGGCCTGGCTGGGCTTGGCACGGTCGGCACCGGCGTTCTGGATGAACTCGCGGACCACGGCGGCCTGATCGCGGACCGCTGCGGCCGGACGGTGAAGGTGACGGCGGTGTCGGCGCGCACCAGGTCGAAGGATCGCGGCGGCCACGACCTCACCGGTTTCCAGTGGTTCGATGATCCGGCAGAGATGGCGCAGTCGGACGGTATTGACGTCCTCGTCGAGCTGATCGGCGGCGACGAGGGGCCGGCGCGCGCTTGCGTCGAAGCCGCGCTGAAAGCCGGCAAGCACGTGGTCACCGCCAACAAGGCGCTGCTCGCCCGCCACGGCGTGGCGCTGGCGAAGCTGGCCGAGGGCGCAGGCGTGGCGCTGAACTACGAGGCGGCGGTGGCTGGCGCCATTCCCGTCATCAAGACGCTGCGCGAGAACCTGGCCGGCAACGCCGTCACCCGCGTGTTCGGCATCCTCAACGGCACCTGCAACTTCATCCTCACCAAGATGGAAAACGAGGGCCGGGACTTTGCCGACGTCCTCAAGGAAGCCCAGGACCTGGGCTATGCCGAAGCCGACCCTACCTTCGACATCGGCGGCTTCGACACCGCCCACAAGCTGGTGATCCTCACCTCGCTCGCCTTCGGCACCGAGGTCTCGCTGGAGGACATCTTCATCGAGGGCATCGAGGACATCACGCTCGCCGACATCCGCAATGCCTCGTCGATGGGCTACAAGTTCAAGCTGCTGGGCGTGGCCAACCGCACCGAGGATGGCATCGAGCAGCGCGTGCACCCGGCGCTGGTGCGAGCCGGTTCTCCAATTGCCGACGTGGGCGATGCGTTCAACGCGGTGGTGGTGGAAGGCGATTTCTCCAGCACGCTGTTCCTCGAAGGCCGTGGCGCCGGCGGCCACCCGACGGCATCGTCCGTGGTTGCAGACATCTGCGACATCGCCCGCGGCAGCCGCGTGCCGGTGTTCGGTCTGCCGGCGGACAAGCTGAAGCCCTTCAGGCGCGCGGCCATGCGCGCCCATGCCGGCGGCTATTACGTGGCGCTGGACATGCTGGACCGGCCCGGCGAACTGGCCGGCGTGGCCAAGGCCTTCGCCGACGAGGGCGTGTCGATTGAAAGCGTCATCCAGCGCGGGCCGGCCATGAGCCGCTCGAAGGTTGGCGCCGATATCGCGCCCTTTGTGCTGATAACCCACGACACGCTGGAAAGCGCCATGCGTGCCGCGCTGGACAAGATCGAGGCACAGGGTCATGTTGCCAGCCGGCCACGTATGGTGCGAATCGAGCGCCTTTGAGTACCGCTTTGCGGGGGAAACGTTTGCCGCAGGATGAGCCCCCGGCCTGCCTGCGCGATTGAGGGACACTGGACTACAATGCTGCACCGTATTCTGACCATCGAGATTGCCCGCGTTACCGAGGCCGCCGCCATTGCAGCCGCCACCCTGCGCGGCCGCGGCAACGAAAAGCAGGCCGACCAGCTTGCCGTCGACGCCATGCGCACCGCGCTCAACGGCATCGAGATGGACGGCATGGTGGTGATCGGCGAGGGCGAGCGCGACGAGGCGCCGATGCTCTACATCGGCGAAAAGGTCGGCACCGGGAAGGGCCCCAAGATCGACATCGCGCTGGACCCGCTGGAAGGCACCACGCTATGCGCCAAGGCCATGCCGGACTCGCTCGCCGTGATCGCCATGGCCGAGGGCGGCAGCCTGCTGCACGCGCCAGACAGCTACATGTCGAAGATCGCCATCGGTCCGGGTTATCCGGACGGCGTTGTCGACCTGGACGCCGACCCGGTCGACAACATTCGCGCGCTGGCCAAGGCCAAGGGCGTGAAGCCTGACCAGATCACCGCCTGCATTCTTGACCGCCCGCGCCACGCCGAACTGATCGCCAAGGTGCGCGAGGCCGGCGCCGGCATCCGCCTGATCACCGATGGCGACGTGGCCGGCGTGATCCACACCACCGACCCGGCCTCCACCGGCATCGACATCTACATCGGTGTCGGCGGCGCACCGGAAGGCGTGCTGGCAGCAGCAGCACTTCGCTGCATCGGCGGCCAGATGCAGGGCCGGCTGGTGTTCAACAAGCCTGATGACCGCGACCGCGCCCGCAAGATGGGCGTGAAGGATCCGGACGCGAAGCTGTCGATGCACGAAATGGCGTCCGGCGACGTGATGTTCGCCGCCACCGGCGTGACCGACGGCACCATGCTGTCGGGCGTCAAGTTCGGCTCCAGCCACATCGCCACCGAAACCGTGGTCATGCGTTCGGCCACCGGCACCGTCCGCTGGATCAAGAACCGCAGAAAAGTGTGACCCGGCACGGCAAGGCATTCCTGAATGTCGAACGCTCGGTGACGGGCCGGCGCTGGCAGGCGCGGCTCGAAACCGACCGCATGGCTGAAGCAATCAGCCAGCAGGCCGGAGTCAACCCGGTGCTCGGCCGGGTACTGGCCGCACGGGGGCAGACGCCGGAGACGGCGGAAAGCTTTCTCAACCCGACATTGCGCGACCTGATGCCGGCAGCCGCCGGCATGGCTGACCTTGATGCCGGGGCAGACCGGCTGGCACATGCCATCATGTGTGGTGAGAAGATCGGCATCATCGGCGACTATGACGTTGACGGCATGACGTCCTCTGCGCTGATGCACGAGTTCCTAAACGCAGCCGGCGCAAGCCCGCGCGTGCACATTCCGCACCGGGTGGAGGAGGGCTACGGTCCATCCGTCGCTGCGGTCGAGGATCACAAGCAGGCAGGCGTCGAGTTGCTGCTGACGCTCGATTGCGGGGTGATGGCGCATGACCCGCTGCTTCGCGCCGGCGAGCTTGGGCTGGATACGATGATCGTCGACCACCACCAGGCCGGCGAAGAGCTTCCCGTTGCCCGCGCCGTCATCAACCCCAACCGGCTGGACGACACGTCGGGTCAGGGCGCCCTGTGCGCCGCCGGAGTGGCCATGGTGCTGATCGGCGCGACGGTCAGGGCGCTGCGCGAAAAGGGCTGGTGGTCCGATGCACGGCCCGAGCCCGACATGCTGTCGATGCTGGACCTTGTTGCGCTGGCGACCGTGTGTGACTTGGTGCCGTTGAGCGGCCTCAACCGGGCCTATGTGCGCCAGGGCCTGAAGGTGATGGCGCGCCGTGGCAGGCCGGGCCTTGCCGCACTGGCCGATGCCGCACGGCTGAGCCGTGCGCCCGACGCCCATGCACTGGGCTTCGTGCTGGGTCCGAGGCTGAATGCCGCCGGTCGCATCGGTTCGGCAATGGACGGCTTTGCCCTGCTAACCAGCCAGGACAGGGGGCAGGCGGCACAGCTTGCGCAGGCGCTGGAAGAGATGAACAGGAAGCGCCAGGCCATCGAACTGGCAACGGTGGACCGGGCCATGCAGCAGGCAGAGGAAATGCTGGGCCGTGAGGAGGCACTTCCCGTGCTGGTGGTGGCAAGTGAAGGCTGGCACCCCGGCGTGCTGGGCCTGGTCGCTGCCCGCCTGAAGGAACGCTTCAACAAGCCGGCCTTTGCGCTGGGGCTGCCGAAGGACGGTTCGCCCGCGACGGGTTCGGCACGCTCCATTTCCGGCGTCAACCTGGGCGCCGCGGTGCGCGCCGCGGTCGAGGCCGGGGTGGCGGTGAAGGGCGGCGGTCACGCCATGGCGGCAGGCATCACCGTCAAGCCCGCCCGCATCGGGCACCTGCGCGCCTTTCTGGAGGAGCATCTGGCCGCCGAGGTCGAAGCCGTCAGCGAGGCCGATACGCTGTCCATCGACGCAGCCATTGCGGCGTCCGCCGTGTCGCCCGCCTTCATCGAGGACTTCGACCGGGCAGGCCCGTTCGGCCAGTCCAATCCCGCCCCGCGCTTTGCCTTGCCGGCCCACCGCGTCACCTATGCGGGCAGGGCCGGATCGGATCACGTGCGCTGCACGCTGGTGCAGGCCGACGGCACCCGGCTGAAGGCCATCGCCTTCCGGGCGCTGGGCTCGGAACTGGGCGAATTGCTGTTGGCTGAACGCCAGATGCCGCTGCACATTGCGGGCCGTCTTTCCATCAACGACTGGGGCGGCAAGCGCGAGGGCCAGCTGTTCATCGACGATGTGGCCGAGGTGCCGCAGGTGCGCTGAAACCGGCGCGTCAAAACGTACTGCGGATGTTGGCAGATTTTCGTGTCAGGGCGCTTGCATCGGCACCAGAAGGTTGTTATGTGATCGCCCGGTGGTCAGCGCCCTTCGTCTATCGGTTAGGACACTAGCCTTTCACGCTGGAGAGAGGGGTTCGATTCCCCTAGGGCGTACCACCACCTTTCCTCCCCAATTCAATATGTCGAAGCGGTAGCGCGGGCGTGATGCCCGCGCGCGGAGGCCGTTCAGGCGCTGCGCTCGGGCAGCATTCGGGTCAGCACGCCATCGCGCCGGAACCAGTGGTGCCAAACCGCCGCGGCAGCGTGCAGCACGGCCAGCGGAATCCATGCATGGCTGGCAAGTTCATGCACTTCCTCTGCCTCGCCAAGGAACAGCCATCCCGGAATAGCCGGCAACTCGAACAGGCCGAAGATCTGGCCGCCTGCCGGAAACTCGTGAGCGTGGGTGACCAGCCCCGACAGCGGCAACAGCAGCAGGATGGCGTAGAACACGAGCTTGGTCAGGCTGGCGGCGGTCTTCTAGATGCCTGACATGGTATCGGGATAGGCAGGCGCGGCAAATGCGAGCCGCCAGCCGACGCGGGCCAGCGTCAGCGCCAGAATGGCGATGCCGATGGAGACGTGAATCTCTTAGCCCACGCCATCGGCAAAGCGGTGCGAGGTGTTCTCGCCGATGAAGAACCCGGCAACGAGCAGCACTCCAGTGGTCCAGTGCAGCCACTTCGAGACGTAATCATAGGACGAGGGGCGTTGGGTCATTGCGGCGCTGTCTCCGGTTTGGTGCCTTCTGGTAAACCCCAGACGCTGCGCGCGCACGAAATCCGTCGCTGCCGGAAGGCGGGCGGGGAAGAACCCCGCCCATCCTGCTTAGTGGATCGAGATGTCGACGTTGTAGCCGACGGTCTTGCCGGTGTCCCTGTCGTTGCCCATCAGGTAGACGCGGATGGTGTAGGTGCCATCCTCGGGCAGCTGGATTTTCGCCGTCCCGTCGGCGCTGGTCGAACCATTGTAGATGGCCACGCCGTCGCTGCCGGGTGGCAGGATGTTGAAGAACGCCGATCCGTCGCCGTTGGTGCCGTCGACCTTGAGCTCGACGAACATTTCCTGGCCGGCCTTCGCGCCGAGCTTGTAGTCGAAATACTCATCGCCCTTGATGGTGCCGCTAACCATGGTGCCGTAGTTGCCGGGCTGAAACTGCACGTCGGCAACCATCTGCGCCAGTGCGGGCGCGGCGGCAAAGGCGAGAAAAGAGGCTGCAAGCAGGATCTTTCGCATGGGATCTCCGGGGGATTGAATTGACGGGGCGAAAACTGGCGCAATTCTATTATCTGTGCTGTGACATTTCTGTGGCGCGCAATGTCATAGGGGAATCCCCTTATAGACAACAATATGCATGCATAGCATTATGCCGACAATGAGCCAGCACAAACGTTTTCTCGGCGTACTCGTCCACGAAGTTGCGCACATGATGCGCGTCAGCATCGACCGGCGCCTGAAGGGTCACGGCCTGACGAGGGTCCAGTGGCTTGCGCTTTCGCACATCCAGTCCCGCCCTCGCCTGACCCAGACGGAACTGGCACGCGAACTGAAGCTGGGTGCTGCCGCCACTGGACGGCTGGTCGACCGGCTGCAGGCAAGCGGGCTGGTCAGCAGGCTGGCCGACCCGGATGACCGGCGTGCGCTGCGCCTTGTCATAACCGCCAAGGCGGTTGCCACGCTGGACCGGCTGGACATGTTCCCCAACGAGCTTAACCAGGATTTCCTGGGCCAGTTGGACGAGGATGAACTTGCTTCGTTGCGCAGCGGGTTGACCAAGCTTCGCAACAGCCTGCGCAACAACTTGTCGATCGCCCCCTTCGGCCTGGCTGCGTTCGAGACATTTGAAGGACTGCAGGCCGTGGCCCTGCTGGCGGTAGGGTCCTAGAGGCGCGGCACAATTCGCACATCGCCGGCGTTTTATCCGGCTACACGACTGAACCATCTCACCAAGGGAGACTGCATGATGAAGTTCAAGACTGCACTGATACTCGCAACTGTTCTGGCCGCTGCGCCCCAGCTTGCCCACGCACAGGAAGGCGATGCCGCCGCCGGCGAGAAGGTCTTCAAAAAGTGCCAGGCCTGTCACACGGCAAGTGAAGAGAAGAACAAGGGGGGTCCCTACCTGAAGGGCGTGGTTGACCTCCAGGCGGCGTCGGTGGGCAGCTTCAAGTACAGCGATGCGCTGAAGGCCAAGGCGCCCGAGATCGGCACCTGGGACGAGGCCAAGATCGTCGAGTACCTCGCCGACCCGAAGGCCTACATCGGCGGCACCTCGAAGATGGCCTTCAAGCTCAAGGAAGAGCAGGACCGCAAGAACGTGGCGGCCTATCTGGCCACGATGAAGTAGGCGCGCCGGTCACGTTTCGACGTTGAACGAACGAGGGACGGATCCTGCCGCCTGGCAGGGTCCGGCTTTTCTTCTACCACTTGCCGATGTTCGGCATCGACTTCCACGGCTCCCTGATCTCCAGCGAGTCGCCCTTCTGCAGCAACTCGATGGAAATGTTGTCGGGCGTGCGGATAAATGCCATGCGCCCGTCGCGCGGCGGCCGGTTGATCGTGACGCCCTTGTCTATCAGCATCTGGCAGTACTCGTAGATATTGTCGACTGAGTAGGCGAGGTGGCCGAAATTGCGGCCCTCGCCATACTCTTCCGGATCCCAGTTGTAGGTAAGCTCCACCGGGCAGTCGGGCGACTCGTCGGGCGCCACGAACACCAGGGTAAAGCGGCCCTGCTCGTTCTCGTAGCGCCGGGTCTCGCTGAAACCGAGCACGTCGCAGAAGAATTTGACCGATGCGTCGAGGTCGGTGACGCGAACCATGGTATGAAGGTATTTCATGCTAGGGGCCTCCAGTCGGGACTAATTTTGCTGATGGATGACTTGAACGGCAAACGCAACGAGCTTGCAAGCCTCATCAAGGGTGCAAACCGCATCGTGGTTTTTTCCGGCGCCGGCATATCTACCGAATGCGGCATCCCCGACTTCCGTTCCCCGGGCGGGGTTTGGGAGCGATTCCGTCCGCTCGACTTCAAGACCTTCATGTCGTCGGAATACGCCCGCCGCGAGGGTCTGACCCGGTTCCTGAAAATTCGCGAGGAAGTTGGGCCGGTGAAGCCGGGCAGAGGGCACAGGGCGGCTGCGCGCTGGCACCGGCTGGGCAAGCTCGCCGGAGTCATCACCCAGAACATCGACGGGCTGCACCAGGCCGCCGGCGTGCCGCTGTCGAAGGTCGTGGAACTGCACGGTAACGGTACCTATGCCCATTGCCTGGCGTGCGGCACCCGCCATGAGCTGGACTGGATCGGCGAGCAGCTTGAGGCACACCCCGGCGCGCCGTCGTGCACGGCGTGTGGCGGCATCGTTAAGACGGCCACCATCTCGTTTGGCCAGCCGATGCCTGAGGAGGAAATGCGGCGTGCCGAGAAGCTCACCCGCGCCTGCGACCTGTTTCTCGCCGTAGGCTCGTCGCTGGTGGTGGAACCGGCCGCGAGTTTTCCGGTTTTTGCGGCGCGTCTGGGCATTCCGCTGGTCATCATCAACCGGGATCCGACGCCGTCAGACAGCCTCGCAAACCTCATCATCCGCGACGACATCGGCGATGTTCTTGCAGCGTATGCAGACGAATGATTCGCGTGATCTGGCTGCATGCCTCCCCCGCCGGTCGCTTTTTCGCGCCTGACTATCGCGTGAATTGCATCTATTGTGGGAAACGAGCTGCAATCGCCGGTCTATTCCATCTCTCGAAAATCTCGCGGATTTGATACGGATTTCAGGTGCTTATTGCGGAACTTGCCCGCAGTTCGCACGTATTCCGGGTTGCGCTGTGGCGAGGGCTTGTGAATATTCGGCCAATTTCTGGGCGCGCATCTGTACAAATCGGGGTGCGTTGACCATCATCATTCACCAAGGGTCAGAGGCGTATCGCGGTGGCGTAGAGGTGAGGAGCAGGCGAGATGACTGGTAATGGCGGACCAGTTGGGGGTGGGAACAAGGCGGCAGAGGCAGATGGCGTTCAGGAACGCAAGGCGTCCTCGCTGTCGGAGCTCGAATCCAATGTCGAGATTTTTGAGGTCTCCGGCTTCGTGAAGTGGTTCGACGTCGCTCGCGGCTACGGCTTCATCATCCCTGACAACGGCATCGCGGACATCCTCCTGCACCTGAGCTGCCTCAAGCGCGACGGCTTCGACGCGCCGCTGGAAGGCACCCGCGTGGTGTGCGAGGCGGTGCAGCGGCAGAAGGGCATCCAGTGCCTGCGCGTGCTGTCGGTTGATAACTCCACCGCCATCCACCCTGTCGAGCGGACAGCCCGCACCCACCAGCAGGTTTCGGCCGGTGCCGACTGGACCCGCGTCAAGGTGAAGTGGTTCAACCGCACCCGCGGCTTCGGTTTCGCCAGCGAGAGTGAAGGCAGCCCAGATATCTTCATCCACATGGAGGTGCTGCGCAAAACCGCCATTGCCGAACTGCAACCCGACCAGTGGGTCTATGTCCGCTTCGGCGATGGTCCAAAGGGCAAGATGGCGGCAGAGGTTCGCCTGACCCTGGACGACGACCGGTTGCCGGGAACAAATTGATCAGGGTCCTTGCGAAGTATCTTGCGGCAGTGCTGATGGCGGCGCTGGCGGTGTCGTCTGCAGCGCTGGCAGATGAGCCGGTCTATCTTCCGGCCGAGCCATTGGTGATCGAAACCGCCGGCGGAAAGACGCTGACCTTCAACGCCGAAATTGCCGACGATGACGCAAAGCGCTCGCACGGCATGATGTTCCGCCGCAAGATGCAGGACAGCGAGGCGATGCTGTTCGTCTGGCCCGCGCCATACGAGGCGGCCATGTGGATGCGCAACACCTACATCCCGCTGGACATGCTGTTCATCGCCCCGGACGGGCGCATTGTTCACATTGCCCACGAAACGGTTCCGCACTCGCTTGACGTCATCAGTGCCGGGCAGAAGGTGCTTGCCGTGCTCGAGATCAAGGGCGGCGGGTCGGCGCGTCTCCGCATTGTCGAAGGTGACCTTGTGCAGCACCGGGTCTTTGCCGCGCAATAACAGCAATGAGCCTCTTGCCCACGGTACGTATTTTCCTGTAACCACCTTGTCAGCCGGCAACAGGTTTGCTCGCGGCACTCGGAGCGTAGCGCAGTC
>JAHEBA010000222.1 GCA_024642465.1 Alphaproteobacteria bacterium | reverse complement strand
ACACGAGACATGACGGTTGTTCAATGGAGAAGCCGTCCACCTGTCGCTGCTTGTCCAGCCTAGCTCACCGGTCTTCGCAATGTCCGTTCCGGGTCAACTCCGGACGGTTCCGATTGCCGCCGAGAGTGTCTGCTGTTGCTCCGATAACGGACTAACTGTCCGAGCGCCCAAACCGGCTGCTTTGTGCCATTTTCTGCCGTCAGCCCCCTTGGCGGTTCCTTAAACACCGCAACTTTGGCACATCGCGATGCCGGCGGAGGAGCCGTCCACAGCATCACAAGCTGCCATCCCAATAACTAATGCCCGATAGATTCTCTCCCTTTTGAGCGGTAGGCTCTTGGCAAGGGAGAATGACCTTGGAACGCAGGTTAGCCGCCATACTGGCCGCCGATGTTGTTGGTTACTCGCGCCTTATGGCTGCCAACGAGGCCGAGACCTTGAGTAGGCTACAATCGATCCTTCGCAATCTGATCCAGCCAAAAATCGACGAGTATGGAGGACGCATCGTAAAGCTGATGGGCGATGGTCTTCTTGTGGATTTTGCCAGCACCGTGAATGCTGTGAAGTGCGCAGTCGAACTCCAAGCCGCCGTATCTGAACAAGAACAGTCTCGACCTGACATGGAGCGCATTTGTTTCCGCGTTGGGATCAATCTTGGCGACATCATCATGGACGGAAATGACATATTCGGTGATGGGGTCAATGTAGCAGCAAGGCTTGAAGCTCTGGCAGAACCCAACGGTATCTGCTTGTCTGGCACAGCGTTTGATACCGTCGATGGCAAGGTAGAGTACAGCTTCGAGGACTTGGGTCCTCAAGCGATCAAAAACATTGCCAAACCGGTACGTACTTATCGCTTGGCCCAGCCCTCGACGACCAAAGATCCCGCCGCATATTCAGGTCCTCTTGGACGTGTTGCGGAGAAACCGGCTATAGCCGTCCTTCCGTTCTCCAACGTGTCTGGTGACACTGAACAGGAGTATTTCGCCGATGGAATTGCAGAAGACATCATCGCTCGACTGGGCCGCTGTCGTTGGTTGCGCGTGATCGCGCGTAACTCGACCTACGCTTACAAAGGCAAGTCAACTGATGTACGGCAAATAGCTAAAGAACTTGGCACACGGTACGTCTTGGAAGGCAGTGTGAGGCGATCAGGCCAACGTGTGCGTATCACCACACAGTTGATTGACGGGCGTGATGGTAGTCAGCTTTGGGGCGAGCAGTTCGATCGGACACTGGAAGACATTTTTGATGTTCAGGATGAGATAACATCAATCATAGCGGGAACCCTCGAACCTGAACTGGAAACGCGTGATGGCGCGGAACTCGGTGCCCGAGCCATTGTGGATCTTGGGGCCTGGGATTGCTATCAGCGTGCACTATGGCACTTGTATCACTTCAACCAAGGTGAGCTTGGCATTGCTGAGCAGCTGTTAGAGCGCGCAATTGAGATTGATCCGAGTTTCTCCCAAGCTTTCGCTCGCCTGGCATACGTTCACATTCAGTACGGCTGGTACGGACGACCGGAAGACAGAGCCTCGAACATTAATCGGGCGCTAGGTCTGGCAAGACAGGCTGTGCAGCTCGATGGTCAGGACCCCGCCGGTCGCTTGGCACTCGGGCGCGCGCTTACCCTAAGTGGGCGTACAGAAGGTGGGGTAGAAGAACTGAAAACGGCCATTCGACTAGATCCCAGTTTCGCCCAGGGGCACTTCGCACTCGCTCAAGCCTACTGTTATCTCGACCGTCATTCTGACGCACTGCCTGAAATTGAAGAGGCCCTGCGGTTGAGCCCACGTGATCCGCATCTGTGGACATTCCTGCATGTGCGTGGGCTAGCCAACTACCAAGCGGGCAACCTTATTGAAGCAGAGGTGGATGAGCGAAATGCGCTTCGCCAGCCGAACTGCACCCACTGGCCTTATTTGATTTTGCTAGCGGTCCTCGGAAGACAGCAACGGTCTGCCGACGCAAAGAGTGTCCTTGCTGAACTTAAAAAAATGCGACCAGAAATTTCTTGTGCTGACTGCAGAGAGGAACTTCGATTCGGTGATCACCGCATCAATAGCGAAGCATTCGAAAGGCAATTTCTTGAGGACCTGCGAGCCGCTGGCCTGCCCGAGTGACCACCAAGCTGCCGAGCGAACGTGATGCTCGGATCAATGCCGTAGGTCATTGAATGTCCTTGAACGTCAGTCAGACGGGAATTGGCTGATCTCCCGCTGTAGCATCAACGACGCTCCATAGACGACGCCAGCCAGTCACACGCTGTCGCTGGGACCTACATGGTATTTCCCGCGTAGTCGCCTTCTACTCCAGTATAGCGAGTCCGGTTTCCGCCCCTCCTGCCACTGGCTGTATCGCAGCAACATGTCTGCACAGGGTTAACAACAATCCGTGTTGATTACGGCCGAGAATGTCAGCGGCACCCCTGAAGGCCCCCGCCTTTCAGGCCGCTCCAGCTAGTCCGGAATGTGCCAAGACACCATATGGCTTGGATGCGAGTCGATCTGCGGTTCAGCTCTCGACTTTGGGCAGATAGGGAATTGAGCCCGCAACATCGGTGTCGTCGATGATATAAAAGTGACTCTCACTTCCTTGCTGGCGCGCTTTTCCATAGGGCGCATAGTCAGGGTCCTTGATGAACCCCTGAGCTGCGTTCATGGATGGAAATTTTATGACGGCGATCAGGGTTGTATCCGGGGCAAGTCCTTCGACAGGGGTGATGTTGGCACTCCGCGAAAGATACTCTCCGCCATGCTTGTGAACGATTTCATGGACGTTGGCAGCGTAATTTGGAATCCATGCCTCATCAGTCACCTTCACGTTGGCGATTAGATAAACGGCCATATCAGTCTCCCATCTTTGAAGAAGTCTGCTTTCTACACCAGAGTAGAATACGGGGTGGTGACACGGACTTCGTAATTGAGACTGAAGCTTACAGCATCCGTCGCGAAGCACCTAATCATGGGGCATTGCGCGGAAGGTTAGTGACCGCTTGGGGTCAAAAGCGGACATTAGCGTCAGTATGGGAAATGGTCCGCTTAGCCCCCGAAAGCGGACATTCCCGCCAACTTCAAAACGATGCGGCTAAAGCGCAATCTTGCGTCGAACCTGTTCGACAGAGCTCTTATTTCGCAAGCCAGCCGATTGGTAGTCAGCTAGCGCGGTTTAGCATCCGACCCCTAAAAGCCCACTAATGTCCCAATGATATCCAGCTCATTGAAATTGTTTGTTAAATCAATGCTTGCAAATAAGAACCTCTTAAGCACGTTTGCATTTTTTGCATGCACGCCCCGGAACAACAAAAAACCCGGTCAGGCTGCGGCCTGCCGGGTCTAATCAGAGTTGTATCGGTGTGTCTGG
>JAHEBA010000221.1 GCA_024642465.1 Alphaproteobacteria bacterium | reverse complement strand
GAAGTTGAGGTTCTGAATGACTGCTTAACCCAAGAGCGGACGCCGGCGGAACATTGGTCTACTTCTTCTCTGCGGGACATTGCAGACGTCCACTGAATAACACTTTGCAAGCTTTCGATCCATCCGAGGTTGCGTGCAATTTGCGCTCTCCTGACTGTTGTTGCCTCGGTCTGGTGAACGAATTAAACGGTCATCCGTGACTTTCAGACGAGATATCAGCCGCATCTGCCGAATACACCAAACGGTCCGGAGCTTACGGCAATAAAATGCCTGAAAAGCGCGGCATATTGGAACTTTACTCTGGTTTGCGGAAATAAAGTACGTACCATGCAAAGTGAAAGTTTAAATACCATCATCTTAACCAAAGGGGAGACAGTGATTTGTCTATAAGGAAACTATTGCGGTTGAAGGCCGTGGCAGTGACGGCGCTTGTGGCGTTGTCGGGTGCCGCAGCGGCTCAGGACGCAAAGCCAAACATTCTGGTTGTCTGGGGCGACGATGTCGGCTGGATGAACCCCAGCGCCTATCACCATGGGATGATGGGCTATCAGACACCGAATATCGACCGCATCGCCAATGAAGGTGCAAGGTTCACCGACTGGTATGGCCAGCAAAGCTGCACCGCTGGGCGCTCGGCCTTTATTACCGGGCAAAGCCCGTTCCGTACAGGTCTGCTGAAAGTGGGTCTGCCGGGGGCCGAAGAGGGCATGTCGGTACTTGATCCGACCATTGCGGGTCTGCTCAAAAACCATGGCTACATGACCGGTCAATACGGCAAGAACCATCTTGGTGATCTGGACGAGATGCTGCCGACCAATCACGGCTTTGACGAATTCTTTGGTAACCTCTACCACTTGAATGCCGAAGAAGAGCCGGAAAGCGTGGATTATCCGCAAAGTGCAGAGTTCCGTGAGCAGTTTGGCCCGCGTGGCGTGATCAGATCTAGCGCTGATGGCCAGATTGAAGACACCGGCCCGCTGACCAAAAAGCGCATGGAAACGGTGGACGATGAAATCACCGCCGGTGCCTTGGATTTCATGGAGCGGGCGGTCGCTCAGGAAAAACCCTTCTTCCTGTGGTGGAACTCGTCTAGAATGCACGTCTTCACCCATCTCAAGCCAGAGTCCGACGGGGTTACCGGTCTGGGCATCTATGCCGATGGCATGGTGGAGCATGATGGGCATATCGGGCAGTTGCTCGACAAGCTCGACGAACTGGGTGTCGCTGATAACACGATCGTCATGTATTCATCCGATAACGGAGCAGAAATCTTCGCTTGGCCGGACGGAGGCATGACGCCGTTCCGCAACGAGAAGAACTCGAACTGGGACGGCGGCTACCGCGTGCCGACGATGATCAAGTGGCCCGGTGTCATTGAGCCCAACACAATCTATAACGACGTGTTCAGCCATGAGGACATGTTGCCAACCTTGCTCGCTGCCGCAGGTGAGCCGGACATCAAGGAAAAACTGCTTGAAGGTCACTCTGCGATCGGGCGTGACTACAAAGTCCACCTCGATGGGTACAACCTGCTACCCTACTTCAAAGGCGAAGTTGACGAAGGCCCACGCAAAGAATTCTTCTATTGGACAGACGATGGCAATATTGCAAACCTGCGCTTTGACCGCTGGAAGATGGTCTTTCTGGAGCAGCGCGCGCACGGCTTCGAAGTCTGGCAGGAGCCTCTGGTTGAACTTCGCGTGCCGAAACTGATCGACATGCGTGGCGACCCCTTCGAACGTGCTGATTATGAGGCCGAGATGTATAACATGTGGCGGTTTGAAAGAGCGTACCTAATCCTTCCGGCCGTGGCCTATGTGGCACAACACCTCGCGACCTATACAGAGTTCCCGCCGCGTCAGGAACCGGGTACCTTTAACCTCTCTGCGGTTCTGGCAAAACTTCGGTCAAACCCAGCCCAGTAATCTGACCATTGACGTGCCGAACGATTGTAATCATTCGGCACGTTTTTTCGTGACGCCGTCCGTGGCGCGCTTTTCAGAAAATAACTGGCCGGTACCTTTCATTTACGACAGTGGTTTTTAGTGCTGCAAAAACATGATTTTCATCACCTCGGCTGATGCCATGCCGCGCCCATTCACCACACTGAGTGCTGCCGGTCCTGAAATCGAATTGTTTGCCGCGCAGTTGACCTCACGGGCACAAGATGTGCCACTACTGTACTTCTGGATCGCAGTGGACAGGTTGCGAGGTCGCCTCATCGACCGCTGTCCCGAATGCTTTACACCGGACATAGTCGATTTGTACCAAGGATGAAGGATTCGAACTGCGGTTCTAACGGGTGTAGCCAGTTCAGCGGAACCTGTCTTCACTGTTCAGTCTCCAAAATGAGAGGCGGCTGCGGGCTCAGCACCGACCATCGCCGCATAAGGGACAGACACCCTCTTTGAAGTGGCGAACGGCAGGACCGCTCGCCAAGTTGGACTAGATGTCGATGCGCTCGGCGATACTTAGAGCATCTTCCAGTTCGACACCAAGATAGCGAACAGTGCTATCGATCTTGGTGTGACCGAGCAGTAGTTGGACAGCACGGAGGTTTCCGGTTTTTCGATAAATCTCCGCTGCTTTTGTGCGCCGAAGTGAATGGGTTCCGTACCCACTCGGCTCAAGCCCAATTGCCGTCACCCAGTCGCGAACAAGCCGTCCATACTGGCGGGTTGAGATGTGTGGTCGGTCATGGAACCGGCTTGGGAACATGAACCGACACTCAAGCATTTCGGGTGATTTGACCCAGGCCAAGACAGATTCGCGTGTGTTTTCCGTCAGCTCAAACTGGACTGGTCTCTTGGTCTTGCTCTGGATCACAGAAACACGTTCCCGAACGCGGTCATCCTTGACGAGATCGACCACCGCCAGTTTGATCAGGTCGCAACCGCGCAGCTTGCTGTCGATGGCAACGTTGAACAAAGCCAGATCGCGCAGATTACCCGCTAGTTCGAGGCGCGCCCGGATCGCCCAGACCTGTTTGGGCAACAGCGGTCTTTTCTGACCGAATATTCGTCCTTTGTTCCAGGCTTTGCGCTTGGGGGTGACTGCGGGAAGTTGGACTCTTGGCATGATTTGCCCTCCGATCCTCCCTCCAAGCCCAATCATCAGCACCGCGCTGACGGGACGATTTTACAGTTTGAGGGAATGGCCGGTGTCAGAGATGCATGAAGTTGGTCATCGCTGCGCGAGGAATCGGCACCAGAGAGCCCAATCTGGACTCAACAAAATCTACCGTTAGCGCCTGAGGCATCACCGCCGATATCATGTCCATTGCGAAAATCAACAAACGCGGGCAATGGGCCCTGTTGTCCGGCAGCGTCACCCAGTTCTTCTTGAGCGGTCCTCCGTTGCGCGCTCGTC
>JAHEBA010000080.1 GCA_024642465.1 Alphaproteobacteria bacterium | reverse complement strand
TGATTTCCATTGCGAGCGCCGTTTGCATGGGCCGCGACATGATCAACACGCCGGCTGAAGACATGGGACCGAGCCAGCTTGAGGCAGCTGCCCGGTCGCTCGCCAAGACCCACAAGGCGAAAGTGTCGGTGACCAAGGGTACGGCCCTGCAGAAGTGGTTCCCGATGATCCACGCTGTGGGGCGCGCCTCCGACGATGCGCCTCGGCTGATTGACATGACCTGGGGCAGGGCATCCGCGCCAAAGGCGACGCTGGTGGGCAAGGGAGTGTGCTTCGATACCGGCGGTCTCGACCTCAAGCCATCTTCGGGAATGGTGCTGATGAAGAAGGACATGGGCGGTGCGGCGGCCGTGCTGACGCTGGCCCGCATGGTCATGAGCGCCGGTCTGGACGTGCGCCTGCGGGTTCTCATTCCGGCGGTGGAGAATGCGGTCTCCGGCAACTCCTTCCGGCCCGGCGACATTCTGACCAGCCGCAAGGGCCTGACAGTCGAGATAGGCAATACCGATGCCGAGGGCCGTCTGGTGCTGGCCGATGCGCTGCACCTCGCCGACACCGAGAAGCCGGACCTGCTGATCGACATGGCCACGCTGACCGGCGCCGCCCGCGTTGCCCTGGGCCCCGACCTGCCGCCGTTCTACACCGACGACAATGCCCTCGCCGCCGAGATCGATACGCACGCCAGCGCCGTTGCCGACCCGGTCTGGCGCATGCCGTTCTGGACCCGCTACAACGAGATGTTCTCCTCCAATGTGGCCGACATCAACAATGCCGGCACCGGCGGCTTTGCCGGATCCGTTACCGCCGCCCTGTTTCTCAAGCGCTTCGTGGACAATACCGCCGCCTACGTTCACTTCGACATTTACGGCTGGGTGCCCGCGGCACGCCCCGGGCGGCCGCTGGGCGGTGAGCCGCAAGCCGCGCGCGCCTTGTTCGCGCTGCTGTCCAGCCGCTATCCGGCTCGCAAATAGACCTTGCGGCAGGTTGATTTCCACGCTTAAATGAAACGGCTCCGTAACGAGTTTCGGGCGGAGCGAAGCAAGTGAGTTTCGCGTAACCGGGAACCGTCCAATGGGCCTGGAGCTTTCGACTGCAGAGGTGCTCAACCTTTGGCACGACGTGCATCTGACCCTGGTGCGCGACGACGAGCCCGATCTTTCGGCGCGCCAGATCAGCATCCTGTTGACCATCTACCTCGAGGCTCCGCCCCATACGGTCCGCGACCTCGCTGCCCGGCTGAACGTGGCGAAGCCGGTGATCACCCGGGCGCTGGACTCGATGGGCAAGCTGGGGCTGGTCACGCGGCGGCGCGACGAGAAGGACCGGCGCAACGTGCTGATCCAGCGTACGGTAACCGGAGCGCTTTATGTCGAGCGTTTGGCCGATACCATTGCCAGCCGCGCCAGCGCCCTGAGAGACGAGACATGACGCTTGACCGCCGCCTGTTTGCCTACAAGAACGACGTCGCCGACATCAGGTTGCGTGGCAAGGTGCGCAGTCTGCGCTTCGTCATGCCCGAGCTGCGCCAGATCTCAGTGTCGGTGGCGCCGGTGCTGCGTGAGCCGCGTTTCGATGCACCCACCGATACCCAGGCTCTGCTTGGCGAGCCGGTGCACGTGTTCCAGATCAAGGACGGATGGGCGTTCGCCCAACTGGTCATCGACAACTATGTCGGCTACATCTCGGCCCGCTGCCTCACGGCGCAGGTGCTCGATCCGACCCACCGCATCGCCGTGCCGCAGACGCTGCTCTACACAAAACCCGACATCAAGTCGAACCCGGTACAACCGACCTACATGAACTCGCTGGTATCGGTGGTCTCGGTCGAAGGCGACATGGCGCGGCTGCGCGACCACCATTATGTCTGGGCGCGTCACCTGAGGCCCATCGATGAGCACTGGAAAGACCCGGCCACCGTTGCCGAAGCCTTCGTCAACACCCCTTATCTGTGGGGTGGCAAGACCTGGGCGGGGCTCGACTGTTCAGGCCTCGTACAGACCGCCTTCCAGGCCTGCGGATTCGACTGCCCGCGCGATACCGACATGCTGCAGCAAGGCTTCGGCCGGCCGCTGAAGCGGGACCGCTCGCTGAAGCTCGAGCGCAACGACCTGGTGTTCTGGAAAGGTCACGTGGGCATCATGCTGGATGGCTCACAATTGCTGCATGCCAATGGCTATCACATGCAGACTGTCATCGAGCCGCTTGCAGGGGCGATCAAGCGGATCGCAGCGCTCTATGGCAACGTCACCGGCGTATCGCGGATCAGCGGAGTGGCAGGTGCAGAGCCCGAGTCTGAACCCGCTGAAGCGGCGGCTCAGTAGCCTGCCTTCTTGTCGACGACGTTCTCCAGCGCGCCGCCAGACTCGTAAGCCTTGATTTGCCGCAGGATGTACTTGCACAGCGCTTCGGGTTCCGAGTCGGCAGCATTGTGCGGCGTCACCGTCACCTTCGGGTGGTTCCACAGCGGGCTGGATGCGGGCAGGGGCTCGGTTTCGAATACATCCAGCGTGGCTGCTCCCAGTTCACCTGCATCGAGACTGGCGATGATGTTGGCCTCCACCTGCAGCTTGCCGCGGCCTGCGTTGATGATGATCGGCGCGCCCAGCGGTCCGTCGCTGGCCAGCTTGCGGAATAGTGTGCGGTTGAGGATGCCCTCGGTCGCCGGCGTATGCGGCAGCAGGCAGACCAGAATGTCGGTGGCGGCAAGGAACGCGTCCAGCTCGCCCTGCCCGGCATAGCTGGTGACGCCCTCGACCTGCTTGTGCGAATTGCTCCACCCGTTCACCTGGAACCCGAGGTGAACTAGCTTCTCCGCCGCGTTGCGGCCAAGCTCGCCCATGCCCATGACGCCGACGCGCATGGCGGATGCCGCCCATTGCTTGCGGCCGGACCACACGCCCTTGCGCTGCGCCTCGTCGAAATGGCGCTGCTGGCGATGATGCATCAGCACGTGCAGGCACACGTACTCACTCATGCGCATGGTGAGGTTCGGATCGACGATACGCACCAGCGGCACGTCCGGCAGCTTCGGCTCGCTGAGAATGTGGTCGACGCCCGCACCCAGCGAGAACACCGCCTTGAGGTTGGAAAAACCCGCCAGCACGCCTTCCGGCGGCAGCCAGGCCAGCGCATAGTCGACGCTTGCCGGGTCGACGCCCTCTGCCGGCCACACGAACACGTTGAGTTCAGGCGCATAGGTGTTGAACCGCTCGACCCAGGGCTTCGGGTCCCAGCGCTGGATGACAAGTGCAAGATTGGTCATGACGCCTCTATTGTGACACGGCGCCGCCTGCCGTCACCTTCAGGTCGAAGGCCGCGGCAAGTAGGGCTTTCGTGTAATCGGTTTTCGGGTTCTCGAAGATCTCGTCCGCCGGACCCTGCTCCACCACCACGCCGTTGCGCATCACCACCACGTCATTGGCCAGCGCGCGCACCACCTTAAGGTCGTGGCTAATGAACAGGTAGGCCAGGTCATGCGTCTTCTGCAGCTTGCGCAACAGCTCCACGATCTGCGCCTGTACCGACATGTCGAGCGCGCTCGTGGGCTCGTCCAGCATCACGAATTTCGGCTCCAGCACCATGGCGCGGGCAATGGCGATACGCTGGCGCTGGCCGCCGGAAAATTCGTGCGGATACCGGTCCATTGCATCTGCAGGCACCGCCACCTCCTCCAGTGCCCTGGCCACCCGCTCGGTGCGCTGGTCGTAGGTGAGTTCGGGTTGCTGGATCAGCAGGCCTTCCTCGACGATCTGGCGGATCGAGAGACGCGGGCTGAGCGAGCCGTAGGGGTCCTGGAACACCACCTGCATCTCACGGCGCAGCGGTCGCATCTGCTTCTCGCTGTTGCCGTCCAGCCGGTTGCCCATATAGACGATCCGGCCCTGAGAACTGATCAGCCGCAGGATGGCGAGACCCAGCGTGGTCTTTCCCGAGCCGGACTCGCCCACCACGCCCAGCGTTTGCCCGGCGCGCACCGAGATCGATACATCGTTGCACGCCTTGACGTGGCCGACCGTCTTGCGGAAGAAGCCGCGCTTGATCGGGAACCAGACCTTGAGATTGTCGGTCTGTACCACCACCGGAGCCTTCAGGTCGGCCTTGGGCGGGCGGCCCTTGGGTTCGGCGGCCAGCAGCATCTTCGTGTACTCGTGCTGCGGTTTGGCGAACAGCGTCTCGGCAGGCCCCTGCTCGACGATCTCGCCGTGCTTCATCACGCAGACATGGTCGGCCACGTGGCGCACCACGCCGAGGTCATGGGTGATCAGGATGATCGCCATGCCGAACTCCTTCTGGAGTTGTGCCAGCAGTTCCAGAATCTGCGCCTGTACGGTCACATCGAGCGCCGTGGTCGGTTCGTCGGCAATCAGAAGTTCCGGATTGTTGGCCAGCGCCATGGCAATCATCACACGCTGCCGTTGCCCGCCGGAAAGCTGGTGCGGATAGGCGCCAAGCCGGCTTTCTGCGTCTCGGATGCCGACCTTGTCCAGAAGTTCCAGCGTGCGTGCCCGCGCAGCGCCCTCGCGCAATCCCTGGTGCACGTCCAGAATTTCGCCGATCTGCCGTTCCACCGTGTGCAGCGGGTTCAGCGAGGTCATCGGCTCCTGGAAGATCATGGTGATGTCGTTGCCGCGCACCCGCAGCAGGTCGCGCTCGTCATTGTCGAGCAGGTCCTCGCCCTTGAACATCACCTTGCCAGACGGGTGGCTGGCGGCGGGGTAGGGCAACAGCTTGAGGATCGACAAGGCAGTTACCGACTTGCCGGAGCCTGACTCGCCCACCAGCGCCAGCGTCTCGCCGCGCTTCACCTCGAATGACACGCCCTTGACCGCATGGCTCACCTGGCCGCCCTGCCGGAAGTCCACGGCGAGGTCGGTGACGGAGAGGAGTGGTTGGTGTTGCTCGCTCATGCAAACGTCTTCCTCGGGTCGAAGGCATCGCGCACCGCTTCGCCGATGAAAACCAGCAGTGACAGCATGATGGACACCACCGCAAATCCGGTGAGGCCAAGCCACGGCGCTTGCAGGTTGGCCTTGCCCTGCGCAAGCAGTTCGCCCAGTGAGGCCGAGCCCGGCGGCAGGCCGAAGCCGAGGAAGTCCAGCGCAGTAAGAGTAGTGACGGACCCTGACAGGATGAAGGGCATGAAGGTGACGGTCGCCACCATCGCGTTGGGCAGCAGGTGCTTGAACATGATCTTGCGGTCGCCAAGGCCCAGCGCACGCGCCGCCCGCACATACTCGAAATTGCGGCCCCGCAGAAATTCCGCCCGCACCACCCCCACCAGCGCCGTCCACGAGAACAGCAACATGATGGTCAGCAGCAGCCAGAAGTTCGGCGTCAGGAAGGCGGCAAGGATGATCAGCAGGTAGAGCGTCGGGATCGAGGTCCAGATCTCGATGAACCGCTGGAACAGTAGGTCGGTCCAGCCGCCGAAGTAGCCCTGCACGGCGCCCGCGGCCACGCCGACGATGGACGACAGCACGGTCAGGATGAGGCCGAACAGCACCGAGATGCGGAAGCCGTAGATGAGGCGCGCGATGACGTCGCGACCCTGGTCGTCGGTGCCCAGCCAGTTCATGTTGCCCGCCACGCAGTTCACGTCTTCGACGCCGTTCTGGTAACGCGCGCAGGCCTCCTCCTTCGACAGGAAGAAGGCGGGCGTCGATGGCGCCGGACTGGGCAATTCGTTGTTGACGGTCTGGTACGAATAGCGGATCGGCGGCCAGATCATCCAGCCGTTGTTTTTGACTTCTTCCTGGATGAACGGGTCGCGGAAGTCGGTCCGGGCCAGGAACCCGCCGAACTTCGATTCAGGGTATTCATTGAAGACCGGCAACAGGATTTCGCCCTTGTAGGACGCGATGATCGGCCGGTCATTGGCGATGAATTCAGCGCTCAGCGACGCGAGGAACAGGAACAGGAATATCCAGAACGACCAGTAGCCGCGCTTGTTGGCCTTGAACAGCGCCAGCCGGCGCTGGTTGATGCCGGACAGCCGCGATGGCTTGCGAGCTTCGAGCTCGATTTTGTCGATGTCGGTGGTTGCATCCATGGGCTACACCTGCCGGCTCTCGAAATCGATGCGCGGGTCGATCCAGGTATAGATCAGGTCGGTGATCAGGTTCATCACCAGCCCTAGCAGCGAGAAGATGTACAAGGTGGCGAACACCACCGGGTAGTCGCGGTTGACGGCAGCCTCGAAGCCCAGCAGGCCCAGCCCGTCGAGCGAGAAAATCTGTTCGATCAGCAGCGAGCCTGCAAAGAACGCCCCAATGAAGGCGCCGGGAAATCCGGCGATGACGATCAGCATGGCATTGCGGAACACGTGGCCATAGAGCACCCGGCGCTCGGTCAAGCCCTTGGCGCGCGCCGTCGTCACATACTGTTTCTTGATCTCGTCAAGGAACGAGTTCTTGGTCAGCAGCGTCATGGTGGCAAATGACGACACCGCAAGAGCGGTCAGTGGCAGCACCAGGTGCCAGGCGTAGTCGAGGATCCTTTCCCACCAGGAGAGGTCCGCGAAATTGTCCGACACCAGACCCCTGAGCGGAAAGATGTTCCAGAACGAGCCGCCCGCGAACAGTACCACAAGCAGCACCGCGAACAGGAACGAAGGGATGGCATAGCCAACGATGATCACGGCGGACGTCCATACGTCGAAGCGCGAGCCGTCGCGCACGGCCTTGGCGACGCCAAGCGGGATCGAGATCGCGTAGGACACGAAGGTGAGCCACAGGCCCAGCGAAATGGAAACCGGCAGCTTTTCCTTGATCAGTTGCAGCACCGGAACATCGCGAAAATAACTCTGGCCGAAGTTGAACGTGGCGTAGTTCTTCAACATCAGAAAGAACCGCTCATGCGCAGGCTTGTCGAAGCCGAACTGCTGCTCGAGCTTCTTGATGAACTCGGGATCTAGGCCTTGTGCGCCGCGATACTTGAAGCCGCCTTCCGCCGATCCGCCGCCTCCCGCGGCCCCGCCACCGGCCACCTCGCCACCGCCAGCCCCGCCGCCAATTCGCGCCGTGGCGCCAACGTCGGTGCCCTGCAGTTGCGCCAGAACCCGCTCCACCGGCCCGCCTGGCGCGAACTGGATGATGACGAACGAGATCAGCATGATGCCGAACAGGGTCGGGATCATCAGCAGCAGGCGTTTGAGGATATAGGCGCCCATGTCCGCGTCCGGTCAGGTTTATGGTCGGTTGCTTTTAACGGCTCAACACTGATTCGGGTCCTCATGGACCCCGTTTGACACTAGCGGCCTTGTCGGCATCAATCCACCAGGTGTCAAACACGCCGCGGGCAAACTTCGGCTTGCTTGAAGGCCGCCCGAAGATGTCCCAGTAGGCCAGTGTGTGTGCCCCCTTGTACCATTGCGGCACCCAGAACTGCTCTGCCCGCAACACCCGGTCCAGCGCCTGTGAGGCCACCGTGAGGCTGTCGCGATCCTTCGCCTGCATGATGGTGTCGATCAGCGCATCCACGCCTTCGCTCTTCAGGCCAGACAGGTTGAAGCTGCCCGGCACGTCGGCGGTGGCGGACGAGAAGAAGGATTTCAGCTCCACCCCGGGCGTCTCCGCCATCGAGTAGCGCTGCACGGCGATGTCGAAGTCGAACTTCTTCAGCCTCTCCTGGTACTGCGCCGCCTCCACCTGGCGGATCGAGGCATCCAAGCCGAGCAGTTTCAAGTTGCGCACATAAGGTGCAATCACCCGCTCAAAGGTGGGCGCGAAGATCAGGAACTCGATGGCCAGCGGCTCGCCCGCTTCATTGGTGCGGGTGCTGCCAGAGACTTTCCAGCCGGCCTCATCGAGCAGTTGCCCCGCCTTGCGCAACAAGGTGCGGTCCTGACCAGACCCGTTGGAAACGGGCGGCTCGTACACGTCAGCAAACACTTCCGGCGGCAGCTTGTCCTTCAGCGGTTCCAGCAGCGCCAGTTCGTCCGGTCCCGGCTTGCCCGAGGCCCGCATTGCCGAATTCTCGAAGAACGATCCGGTGCGCTTGTAGGCATCGAAGAACAGGTTCTTGTTGGTCCATTCGTAATCGAAGGCAAGATCGAGCGCCTGGCGCACCCGCTTGTCGGCAAACTTGGCCCGGCGCATGTTGAGGAAAAAGCCTTGCGCGCCCGAAGCCCGCTCATCCGGCAAGGTCTCCTTGATCAGCCGGCCTTCCTTGACTGCGGGAAGGTCGTACTCCGTCGCCCAGCTCTTGGAGGTGAACTCCTCGCGCAGGTCCAGCTTGCCGGCCTTCAGCGCTTCCAGTTCGGTTGTCCGGTCGCGGAAATAGAGCAGCTTGATCTCGCCGAAATTGTACCGCCCACGATTGACGGGTAGGTCCTTCGCCCACCAGTCGTCGCGCAGCTCATAGGTGATGAAGCTGCCTTGGTTGAGTTCCTTGACCTTGTACGGGCCAGACCCCAGAGGCGGTTCAAGCGTAGTTTTGTTGAACTCGTTGGCGGTGTAATAGGCCTTGGAGAAGATCGGCAGTTGCGCAACGGTCAGCGGCAGGTCGCGAACATTTGAGCCCTTGAACGAATAGTTCAGCTTGAGAGGTTCGCTCACCGTGCAGCTTTCGACATCCTGCAGCGCCACGGCATATTGCGGCAGCCCGTCCTTCTTCAGCAGGTCAAACGTGTGGCACACGTCCTCTGCCGTCAGCTGGGTGCCGTCGGAGAACTTTGCCCGCTCGTCCAGCCAGAAGGTTACGCTCATGCGGTCGGTGCTGACTTCTGCCTGCCGCGCGGCCATCGCATAGACCGCATCCGGCTCGTCGGCATTGCGCACCATCAGGGTGTCGAACAAAAGGTCGATGAGCTGTGCGGGTTCGCCTTTCAGAATGTAGCCATTGAGGCTGTCGAAGGTGATCCGCCCTGCCGTGCCCAGCGTGGTGATGCGCCCACCCTTCGGCGCCTCCGGGTTTACATAGGGCAGATGGGCGAAATCGGCAGGTAGCGCCAACTCGCCGAATGCCGACAGTCCGTGCTGCGGTTCGGCAAGCGCAGGAGGAGCAGCAATCGAACACGCGGCCACAACCGCCAGAACAATCCGCCGCATCAGCTCTTCACCTTGCCTGCCTTGTCGGCGTCCCACCACCAGATTGCGGGGAAGCCGACCGAGTGATCGGGCAATTTTTCTGGACGGCCGAACCGGTTCCAGTAGGCGACGCGCTCGTAGGGGATGTTCCACATCGGCACCACATAATGGTTCCACAGCAACACCCGGTCCAGCGCCCTGCAGGCGGCAACCAGTTCCTCGCGGTCCTTGGCGAAGATGATCTTGTCGATCAGCTTGTCGACCGCCGGATTCTTGATGCCGATGAAATTTCGGCTGCCCTCGCGGTCTGCGGCTTCGGAACCCCAGAAGTTGCGCTGTTCGTTGCCGGGCGACAGCGACTGGCCCCAGCTGCCGACGATGCAGTCATAGTCGAAGGCTTGCACCCGGCGCTCGTATTGGGCGGAATCGATGGTCCGAACCGTGCTCTTGATGCCGAGCAGTTCGAGCTGGCTCACATACGGCAGCACAACACGCTCGAACAGCGGAGATACCAGCAGGAATTCGATCTCGAATGCCTCGCCCTTCGCATTGAGAAGTATCCTGTCGCCGCCGACGGTCCAGCCGGCATCCGACAGAAGCTTCGCTGCCATGCGCAGGTTGTTGCGCTTGTCCTGAGGCGTTGCATAGACCGGGTTCTTGTACTCTTCGGTGAATACCTCCGGCGGCACCTGGTCCTTTACCTCGTTGAGTATCTCGAGTTCCTTGCCTTCCGGCAGGCCGGTCCATGCCAGTTCTGAGTTGGCGAAATAACTGGCCGTGCGCGCGTACTGGCCGAAGAACAGGTTCTGGTTTGCCCACTCGAAATCGAACGCGTAATTCAGCGCCTGGCGCACTTTCGCATCGGCAAACCGTTCGCGCCGCGTGTTGAACACGTAGGCCTGCATGCCGTCTGGGTTCTTGAGATAGATTTCCTCCTTCATCACGTCGCCGCGCTTGGCCGCCGGAAAATCGTATGATGTCGCCCAGTCTTTCGACGAACTTTCGGCGCGGAAGTCGTACTCGTCGCCCTTGAAACCTTCCATCGCGATGGTGTTGTCGCGGTAGTAGATCACGAAAATCTCGTCGAAGTTGTTCTTGCCACGGTTCACGGGCAGGTCGGCCGCCCAGTAATCCTTGACCCGCTCGATGGTGACCGACTTGCCGGGCTTGACCTCGGCAATCCGGTAGGCGCCGTTGCCCAGCGGCACTTCCAGCGTGGTGTTGTTGATGTCGCGGGTTTCGCCCTTGTCGTTCTTGCCTGTCCACCAGGCTTTGGACAGCACGGAGATCTGGCCGACGATCTGCGGCAGTTCACGGTTGCCCGCCTCGCTGAAGCGGAACGTCACCTCGTTGTCCGCCGTCTGCTCTGCCGCAGTCACGTTGGCGTAATAGGAATTGTAGAACGGGTGCGCGGCCTTGAGCGCTTCGAGCGACCAGATCACGTCTTCCGGCGTGATGGGCGAGCCATCGTGGAAGCGGGCTGCGGTGTTGAGGCGGTATGTCACCCAGGAAAAGTCATCCGGCTTCTTCACCGCCTCGGCGATCAGGCCGTACTCCGACCCGGCTTCGTCCAGCGAGGCATCCATGAGCGTATCGAAGGTCTGGCCAACGATGCCGGCAGCGCTGCCCTTGAAGGTGAACGGGTTGAGGCTGTCGAACGAGCCCAGCGCGAACAGCCGCGCCCGCCCACCCTTCGGCGCATCCGGGTTCACGTAATCGAACCGTTCGAAGCCGGCGGGGTACTTGAGTTCGCCGAACAGGGAAAGTCCGTGACGCCACTCGGCCTCCGCCGCGCGCGCCCGGCTGGGCGGCAGCACATGGATGACGCCGCTGGCGGCGGTAAGCTGAAGCAGCGTTCTGCGGTCGATCACGGGTCAGGCTCCCTGTGAGGGTTGCGGGTGGCGCGCGCGGAGGCGCGTGTCAGGAAACAGAGTCTAGGAACTTCATGGACAAAATAAAACACCGGCAGATGCTGCCGGTGTTAAAAGACCGTAATTGTTTTGCGAGCCCGAATGGCCTGGCGGAGCCGTACTTACTCGGTCGGCAGCGGTGCCGGATTGGCGGACAGGGTGCGCAGGTAGGCCAGCAGGTCGGCGCGCTTTGCATCGTCCTTGAGACCGCCATACGCCATCTTGGAGCCCTTTACATAGCCTTTCGGGTTCCTGATGAACTCGTTTAGGTTTTCGAAGGTCCACTGCTGGTCGTGCATTGCCTTGAGCGCGTCGGAATAGGCGTAGTTGTCGAGGTGTGCCTTCTGGGCGCCGACGATGCCGTACAGGTTCGGACCAACCTTGTTGGCGCCGCCTTCCTCTCCGGTGTGGCAGGCCTGGCAGGCCTTGAATACCGCCTGACCCTTGCTTGCGTCGGCTGAGGCCATCAGCGTGGCCAGCGAAACGGCCGGGGCTTCTTCCTTGGCGGCTTCGGTGGAGTCGCTTTCGGCAACCTCGATATTGATTGCGGCTTCTTCCGGCTTCTCGGCGTGATAGACAGCGTCCGACAGGATGTTCAGCCCCATCACCAGCAGGCCGGTGCCAAGCACCGCGCCGGCGATCTTGTTCAAAGTCATCGTGTCCATTCCGAACATGCTCGCCCTCAAACCCTTGATTGTGTTTTACGTCTGGCGTTCTGACGCCAAGGCTCGTGAATTGTGGCGCGGAAACTAGTTGTTTCTCTAATTCCGCGCAACACCTATAAGGCAGCAGGTGACCACATGCCGCGCCGTGCCGTCCGGACCCTTCCGGACCCGCGGCTCCATTGCCAGAATTGAAGGTTTTTGACCGTAATGACTGCCGACCGACCCAAGATCGCATACCAGGGTGAACCTGGCGCAAACTCCCATATCGCCTGCATCGAAGCCTGCCCGGATCATGAGCCGCTGGCCTGCCGCACCTTCGAGGATGCCTTTGCCGCGGTTGAGAAGGGCGAAGCCGCGCTGGCCATGATTCCGATCGACAACACCGTGGCAGGCCGCGTCGCCGACATTCACCACCTGATGCCCAATTCCAGCCTCTATATTGTGGGCGAGCACTTCCTGCGCGTGCGCCACCAAATGCTGGTGCTTCCCGGCACCAAGCCAGAAGACCTGAAGCGCATCACCAGCCACACGCATGCGCTCGGCCAGTGCCGCCGGGTGATCGCGGAAATGGGGCTGGAGGTCGTCGTGGCGGTAGACACGGCGGGTGCCGCCAAGGACCTTGCCCGCACCCAGGACCGTTCGACCGCCGTCATCGCCTCGGCAAAGGCAGCGGAAATCTATGGCCTCGAGATCATGCGCGGCGACATCGAGGACGAGGACCACAACACCACCCGCTTCGTCATCATGTCGGCCGAACCTGACGACGCCACGCCCGACGAAGCCCCGGTGATCACCTCGTTCATCTTCACCGTGCGCAACGTGCCGGCCGCGCTGTACAAGGCGATGGGCGGGTTCGCCACCAACGGCGTCAACATGATCAAGCTGGAGTCCTACGTCGACGGCACCTTCAATGTCGCCCAGTTCTACGCCGACATCGAGGGTCATCCGCAGGACCGGCCAGTGCGCCTGGCGCTGGAAGAATTGGAGTTTTTCACATCAAGCTTGCGCGTGCTCGGCGTCTACAAGGCGGGCGCATATCGTGAGGAACTGGCCCGCAAGCGCGAGGCGATGGATACCT
>JAHEBA010000079.1 GCA_024642465.1 Alphaproteobacteria bacterium | reverse complement strand
ACCGTGTCATCGACTTTGCCTTCGAACGGCTCGTCTTGCAGACGCTCGATCAACCAGTGTTCGCCGCCGGAAACGCGAACCTGGTACTGGACACGCGAGCCCAAAGCATAATCGTTGAACACCACGCCCTTGAGTTTGTTCGGCAGATGTGCGGCCCCCTTACCAATCTTCATCACCTCGGGCCGGATGATCAGAAAGCCCTTACTGAACTCGATGGGCTTGTCATGTACCTTGTAAGCGATGCCGTCCGCGATGCTGCGCACGGAGTCCTTGCCGGCATCCTCAACCTCGATAGTGTTCACCTCACCCATGAACTGGGCAACAAACTTGTCGCGTGGCCTGTTGTAGATCTCGCTAGGGGTGCCGACCTGGACTACTGCTCCATTTCTCATAATGCCGATGCGATCCGACATCACCATCGCTTCCTCCAGAGAGTGGGTGATGTAAACGAACGTCTTGCCAGTCTCGCGGTGGATGTCCTTGAGTTCCTTCTCGAGCGTCTTGCGCAGTCGGAAGTCCAGCGCAGACAGCGGCTCGTCGAAGAACAGGATTTGCGGGTCAAAAGCGAGCGCACGTGCCAGTGCTATGCGCTGGCGTTCGCCGCCGGAGCACTGGTTGACGCCCTTGCCGTAGTAATCGAGGGGCAGGCGCAGCTGGGCGAGAAGCTCCTCTGCCCGCTTTCGCCGGGTGGCCGGATCAACGCCGGTGATCTTCAGTGAAAACTCAATATTCTCGCCCACCGACTTATGGGGAAACAAGGCAAGCGACTGGAACACCATGCAGGTCGGGCGTTTGTTCGCTGGCACGCCATTCAGTAGCTGCCCATTCAATCGCATTTCGCCGCTGGTGGGTTGTTCCATGCCCACCAGCATGCGGATCATCGTTGTCTTGCCCGAGCCAGAAGGCCCCACGAGCGTGAAGAACTCACCTTCGCCAATCGCCAGGTTGATGTCGCGTACGGCAGTAAAATTGCCGAACTTCTTGGTTACATCCACCAGCTCCAGAAAAGGCCGACTGCCGTCGCTCATGGGGACTCCAGTTATTGCTGCTCAGTGAACGCTGAACCAATCAACCTTCACGCTCACGTTTGGCTGCCGAATATAGTTCGTACATCTCGGCATAGTCGGGGTTGATATCGTAGTCGACGGAGTTCGCCATCTCCTCCTCCAACGAATCCCATTGGATCGCGTCCAGTTCCTCGGCGGAGAAGGTGTCGAGGACGGCCTTGTCACCCATCTGGGTTACCGGGTTGTAGGTGCCTTCAGCAAACGCTACTTTCTTCGACACATCGGGACGCTGCACATAGGCCAGGAACTCTTCGGCCAGCGGCGAAGGATCCGGGTTGTTCACGACTGAGGTGAGCTCGATCCAGACGATGCCGCCTTTGCCATCCATCGGGCCAGCTTTTGGCGTAATACCACGCACATTTTTCGCACCATCGAGACGAGCTGGCGAGGCTGTATAGGTGCCGCCGGTGAAGTAAGCATCGATCTCGCCATTGATCAGGGCAAGGTTCATCTGCACCAGGTCGTCGGTCAGGTTCTTGGCGCCGTTGAAAATCTGCTTTGCGACCTCGCCGAACTTGGTCATCTCTTCCGGCGTGTGCTTCTTGAACGGGTGAATGTCCGCCGCCACGCACATATGGTAGATGTTCCAGTTGTCGTAGGTCAGGATGCCGTATTTTCCCTTCATCGCCGGGTCGAGGAAGAGTTTGAAGCCTTGATCCTCTGCGGTGGCACGGCTGACCTTGTCGGTGTTGACGACGAACGAGAACGGACCAAACCGCTGCACCATGCCAAGCAGGTCCTTGCCGTCCTTGTCCATGGCCCAGCTGTAGGGTGCCTTGAACTGGGGCATCATCTTGTCATAGTACGGCTCGAACCGTTCCCTTGAGATCGGTTTGATCAGACCTTCCGGGTACATCATCTCGCGCGCCCACGGATTGTTCAGGTTGATCAGATCCCAGACCTTGGTTTCACCAGCCCGTAAGCGGTTTACGGCATCCGGGTCGGACGTCAAACCCTCGGCACGGACCGTCGCGTCAAATTCACTGCGGAATGGATCAAGTACGTCGTCAGAATTGTACCCCTCCCAGCAATAGATGTTGAGTTCTTTGTCACGAGCTGCATGGGCCAACTTCGGAAATGCGCCTGTCGCGGCAGCCGCCGCCCACACACCAGTCTGTTGCAGGAAATTGCGCCTTGAGAACTTGTTGTTGAACATAACCATCTCCTCCTCGTGTTGATGCCTTCAACCACCTTGGCCGGAATGACCGGCAATTTCGCCTGATTAACCAAGCAAGACCCGGGCCAATTTCGGGTCTTCAGACTCTAGGAAAAGCCCTGAAGCAAGACAATGCAAGATCCTGACGCAATCGAAAAGAGATGCGCTTGACCGGTGACCTGCCAGACTTGACACTTCCATGTGCGTCGGGCGGTTGGGGCATCACAGATCCATCATCTGTTTGAGTTCCACCGATGACATCACATGGCAATAGATCATGTTGATTATCTCAAGTTCCTTGTCATGAAGCTCTTGGGACCCGGCCGCGCAGCAGTCTTCCAAGACGATTACGTTGAAGCTTTCATCAGCAAGGCTACGTACCGTCGATGAGACGCACTGATCCGTGAAGATACCGCAGCAGATAACGTTCTTGATGCCAATGTTATGGAGAATGAGCCGGAGATTAGTGCCGGTCAGAGCCGAGTCGGTTGTCTTGATGATGCATATTTCGTCGCCAACTGGCTGAAGTTCGGGCACTAGCTGGGATGGCTCACCGTCCTTTGGCAGCAGCAGGTTGTTCCAGCCGGGCATCTTCTGGGACAACGAGCGCTCGCGGCCGTCAAGCGTATGGGTGGCGATGCGAGCGAAGATGCACTCGACTCCCTTGGTCCGACAATCTGCTAGTAGCCCGGCGGTACTGGGAATGACCTGATTGTGCATCCGATCATGGAATGGCGTCCAGGCATCGAATGCCTCCAACGCTTCACCTGACAGGGTGCCGCGATCAGGTCGTTTGAGGTAGGTGTTCTGGACGTCGATCACCAGAAGTGCGGTTTCTTCCGGTTTTAGGATCATATCTTCGGGTTCTGGCGCGCCCTTGTAATAGATGGATCGGTACGCTGTTTTCCAGTTCATGTCGTCTCCCTTGGAATTGATCAGTAGCGGAACTTGTACAAACCACGTCGTTCGTAAACCTCAGCGGCTTCCTCAACGAAATCTGCTATGCGGTGGGCGTCATAGGTTTCACGCAATTGGCGCGCAGCTTCCAGCAACTCTTGCTTCCTGGACGCGCGTCCGGGCCTGAGCCGTTCGTAGGTCGCCATGATTACTTCTTGGGGCACGCGTGTCAGTTCGCTGGCGCGACGGAAGTTGGCCGCTAGGTTCGGTCGACCGGCCGCTTCTGCAATGTCGGCCTGGGCTTCCAGCGCACTGGGCGTGATGCGCAGATCCTCCATGGTGATCGTGCCGTCCATAATACCTTGGAGAGTAAGCTCCTCCAGGCTGCGACAATTCGGTCCAAGCACCTTGCTCGGTTGTGTTTCGGCCAGCGGATAATCTGCTACTCTTGGACGTTTTGCCGTCATTGGTTGTCTCTCAGGAAGTCTACGGCAAGCTCTTCTGGCTCAGCCCCGTCCCGAACCAGGCCGGTCTCGATTGCATAGATCAACGCCACCCGAGCATGATGTCGGGCCCCCAAGGCTTCGCCCCGCGTCGGCACTACAATGGGTTCCGGCTCTGCTCCACTCGCGTAAAGGGCAGCATTGCGTCCTAGTCCTCGGTAGTGCTCAAGCTTGGTAATTGGGGCGTTTGAGAAGAGTTCGAGATTGTTATGCGGCAAACGATCCTTGCGGTGGATCACAGCCGTGCCCTTAGCTTGCAGTCCGATGCCAATGCCAGAGCCAGACAGTCGCGCTGCGCTGAGGCCAAGAAAGGATGTATCAGCGGTATGAAGGAAGCGCACGAAACGCGCGGTTCCGCCTG
This sequence comes from Alphaproteobacteria bacterium, assembly GCA_024642465.1. Lineage (GTDB taxonomy): Bacteria > Pseudomonadota > Alphaproteobacteria > Rhizobiales > Aestuariivirgaceae > Anderseniella. The sequence continues at coordinate 8,743 of JAHEBA010000079.1, read as the reverse complement.
CTTCCTCTATCCCGGCTCGGATGTCCATAAGAACTGCACTCAAGGGATGGCCGGCAGTGGTCCGGAATAACTTGCTGCCAAACCCGGGGCTCAGTCCAACCACCACTTCTCTAGCAATCGCTCCTTGCTGCGCTGGGCCTATGGAGCGATAGCGGATGCGGCCTTCTTCGACCCGCTGGAAGGTGGCCTCTGTACGCAACACCTCGCCTTGATCAAGTACACCTCGGATATTGGCAATTTCCTTGCGCCGGGCTTCGGTTAGTCGGTAGCCCGTACCAGGGCCGTCGTAACGGTTCGGGTCATTGATAGCTGATATCACTCGGTTGTTACGGATCACAGCTGAGGTTTGCAGATAATCGCCGGAAAGTCGTAGCTTGACGAGGAACAGCAAGTTTTCGGCCTCTTCTCGGAACCCGCGCTTATTCAGCGCGCGAATAACATCGAGGACAGATATTTGGCGGGTGGCGATGCTGGAGCTTATGCGGGTTGCGTGACCGGCAGAGAAGCTGCGTGTCTGGTCTGAGCCCGAGGCGACAACAACAGATTGCTTCATGTCCTCATCAGGCTCGGCGAGCTTCAGTTCTTCGAGAACGGCGGACAGCGCTTCGACTGCCCGCTTTCGGGTAGCCAACAGCGCATCCTCTCCTTGAGGGGTTAGGCCTCCATCTGCCTCGAAGTCGCGTTGGAGTACGAGGTAATCCTCCAGTTCCTCACCGTTGAATGAAGAAGGGTTGAACGAATTATCATACTTGAGAATGGAGCCGAACCCGGAGCAGATTAGGTCTGAACCGGCAATCAGGAATGGCAAAATCTTTGCGCCGATGCGGATCTCGGATTCAGAAGAGCGTGCATCGTTGCCGGATGCACACTCAAGGTCCAGCCAGACGGCTATCAGGTTCTCCGCCATCAGTTCGCGCACCCCGCCTGGGATGCTCGCGGCCAGCGGCGCACCGTCGATGCCACCATTCTGGGTCCCTTGGGCCCCCATGGCTCGCTGCATGCAAAGGCAACGCGCTTCTAGGTACAGGAGTGATTTCGCCTCATGATATCCCATGAGTAGTTCTGCCGCTGCGCCCGAGGTACAGCGCATCTTGATGCCACGCGATGCATACGCGGCTGCCAAGAACGCCTTGGACCAAGGTGTATCATCTCCGTCGATGAATGATTTTTCGGTGCCATAGACAGAGACGGTTTCAGCATATGAGGTGAAACCAGCCATGCCGATTTGCAACTCTTCGGCCTCTTCGCTTGAGCACTGAAACAGCGTTCCGGCGCGTCCAACCACGGAGCCAACGCAGCAGGCGAGCGCGTTCGACCAGGAGTTCCGCGCGACTCGCATCGTTGTCTCGATTTCGTCGAAACCCAGCGCAACTGCTACAGCTGCATCGGCCGCAAGTTGCAATGGGTCGTCCTTCGCGTTGGTGACATGGGCCTGGTTGCCGGGTGTGGCCCGGGCCCGCATTTTCGAATATGCGAAGGCGATTTCCATGGAGTTGAGGTGGGCCACTACTTCGGCAAGCTTGGCAGGCGTCATGCCTCGTGACAGCTGCACTAGCCGGTTGCGGGGGACATTCACGTCTACGAGCATCCGCGCCACCTCTATAGACGGAATTGCCATAGCTTCTTCCACCATGGCTGGGTCGAGGTGGTGCCTTGCAATAAAGAGATCGATCATGTCGAACTCGTCTTCCGGCACGCCATCCAAGACGGTGATGCGTCCTCCATCCACTGTCGCAGACGGCGCAGGATCGCGCGCTCCGTTCATGGCCGAGAAGCCGTTAGCGGGGTCCTCCAGGGCAAAATTGTCCAGCCTCAGCGGGCGATTGTCCCAGTCATCGAAACGGCGCCAGCGGTTGGCACCCCGAGATGCATCGTCTTCCATGATCTATGATCCTGCTTTTTGCGAAGGCTGCCGCATATATGCGAAGGGTGCAAGCAACTGCCACGTCGTGGCTCTCATATCTCGGCCTTGGATTGACCACTGAAGAGCAACGTCTGGATGTAGGGATGACGGTCCATATCCAGCAGCCGACGTTTGCCAGACGGATCGAGCTCCGGCTTGATCAAAAAGAACCTACTCCAACGCTCAAGTGACGGATTACTGCCGCCACAACAGAGAAGTCTCTAAACGCGTGCGAGTGCTCGGTCGAAGGCGTTTACGAGCATGTCGGCATGCTCCTTGCGAAACAGCAGCGGCGGGCGAATCTTCACGATATTGCCATGTACACCTTCGTTGCCGACCAGCACGCCTTCATCACGCATCAGGTTGAGGATGCGATCTGTCTCGGCCCGGGCTGGTTCCAGGGTGATCCGGTCGCGCACCAGTTCGACGCACAGACTCAGACCGGTTCCACGCACATCGCCGATCACGTCGTGGCGGGCCATCAACTGTGTCAGCCCCTGCTTCAGGAAGGCGCCAGTTTTGGTGGCGTTGTCCATGAGCCGCTCGCGCTCGAGGACATCGAGCACGGCGAGGCCAGCAGCGCATGAAACGTTGTTGCCTCCGAAAGTGGAGAAGAAGGCTGTCTGTTGAAGGAAGGTGTCCATGATCTCCGGACTGGTGATGACAACGCCCAGGGGGTGCCCGTTGCCGGCCGGTTTGCCGATGGTGACGATGTCCGGCGTGACATCGTGGTGCTGATGTCCCCACATGTGCTTCCCCATGCGGCCGAAGCCGGACTGGACCTCATCGGCGATACACAATCCGCCGACTGCGCGGACCTTGGCAAACACCGCCTTCAGATATCCTGCCGGAACATTTGGCATGCCATTGGTGAGAAATGCTGAATCCACCATGAATACCGCAGGCGCCATACCTGCGTTGTCCAATGATGCAATTGACTCATCGGCAAAGGCTGCGTATCGAGTGGCCAGGCCGGCCTCGCCACGTCTGTATGGGCCCCGATAGTCGTCGGGCGAGACCAGGGTGCGAATATGAGGCGCGATGGTGCCCGACAAGCTGACAGAGGGCGAGAAGGCGTCAACCGCATCCGTAATGCCGTGATAGGCGTACTCCATGGTCAAGCCGCCTTGGTTGCCGGTGAAGGCCTTTGCCATCCTCCAGGCAACGTCATTCGCCTCACTTCCGGAATTGACAAACGCACAGGCCTTCAGGTTGCCCGGCAAGGATGCGCCGAGACGCTCGCTGTATTCGAGCACCTGTGTCCCGAGATACCGGGTGTTGGTGTTCAGTATCTGCAGCTGCCGCGAGATGGCGTCCACTACGTGAGGGTGGCAGTGACCAACATGTGGAACATTGTTGTAGGCGTCCAGGAAGCGTCGTCCAGAAGCGTCGGTCAGCCATACTCCTTCCCCCCGAACGATATGCAGGGGCGGATCGTAAAACACATAGAGCTTCGAGCCCATGACGCGTTTTCGGCGTTCAATCAGGTCGGTCACCGGCATTGTGTGCGGGGTAGTCGAGATTCCGCGCTGTAGCCCCGTGGGCGACAATCCACAGGCCCGACGGATTGTGTCCTGAACTTTGCTCCGGCCTGCTTCCTGCAACACATCCACCACGCGATAGACGGCGTCGGTCCAAGTGTGCATATAGCCTGGCTCCTCGGGCGTCTCGCTGGCTCGCCAGGCGTTGATCAATGGCGTCAGCAGCAGTCGTGAGACCATGACGTCATAGAGGATGTCGGCTTCTTCGGGTTCGAGTTTCGTGACCTCGTTGTAGCCACGGATGACCTCGGTGATTGCCTCCGGGACTGGCATTTCGCCGAATGGACGTTCTGCAGCAATGGCAGCTACATCCTGGACCAGGGTGCCGTAAATGATGTCACCGAAATCAATAATACCCGTCACAACCGCGGGATCATCCGGGTCGACCAGCATATTGGCTTCATTGACGTCTGCATGGACCAGTTGTGTCCGCAGGGTTCTCATTCGCGGCAGCGTGTCGGTTGCAAAATGTTCGATGATGTCGCGAGCCTGTTGCTGGCGCCTGGGGTCGGGCAATTTGTCAATATGCGGAAGGAACCGCGACAGCAGGCGGACGTCCCAGAGCAATTCGCGCATTGCAGGTGCGGGGTCAAACAGTCCACGCATGGCTCGGCCCAGCCGCGCGACCATGACTCCCTGGGCGGACAAGGCCCGGGCGGTAACCGGAGCTTCATCTAGAAGCTGACCGGGCAGATGCGACAGGACATAGCAGACGTGGGTTGCCCCACCCTCGCCACTAATCCGCACAGAGGGCGAACCATCAAGGGCATGCCGTATCCGTGGTGTCGGCAGAGTCGGATCAACTGCCGCGATGTGCTGCATGACCCTGATCTGGCAGTCGATGATTTCAGGGTCTTCTTCGACACTGGCAATTTTCAGTGTCCAAGCGGTACCGTCTTGCTCACGTAGTCGGAAGTTCTGGTCCCGCTCGCTGTACAAGAGATCGATTTGACCTGTCAGCCCGAAATGTTGCTCGGCCAGTTCAGCGACTTCTTCAAGGGAAAAGCGTGGAGCAACAATCTTGAGAAATTTCATGGTGACGGCTTCCGACTGCGTGTTTCGATCCGTTCTGCAAGAGTACGCAGGAGACGCCCCTCGGATAAAGCGGCTGTTGCAATTGTAGCCTGTTCTCCGTTAGCGCTGATGGGACAGATTAGGTTGATTGCCCAAGAGAGTGTTCTGAGCTCATCGTCACCGACGAGGAGTGAACGATGAGACAGAAGACCAAGCGTCGCGAGGATGGAGCGGAGCGCGACATTGGGCGACTTGTGATTTGAATGGTCTGCCTAGTCTGAGCGGTTCGTTGTGACGGGCCGCAAACTTCGGCAAATTGCGGTTGTCATGGATTACGAGACGATTGAGGCAGATGCCTTCGGGCAATCACTGAAAGGCATGGGGCTGAATCTGCTGGTCAGGGATGTGCCGCGGCAATGCTCCCTTCTGACCTCAGTGTTCGGTATGTCTTGCCACCAGGTGACCCAGGACTTTGCCATCGTGACCTATGGAAACCAGGTGTTCCAGATCCATGCCGACGGCACCTATCACTCCAATCCGCTCCTTGGCTTGCTGCCTGAGACCCCACCGCGTGGGGCCGGGATCGAGATCCGGCTCTATGATACCGACCCGGATGCAGCTGCAGCCCAAGCGAAATCGGCTGGTGCTACGATCCTGCAAGAGCCAACTGATAAGCCGCACGGATTGCGAGAGGCCTATATTCTCTGTGAGAATGGCTACGCCTGGGTACCAAGCAGGCCTCTCTGATTTACCGCTGACGATCTATCGCAGGGGATAGACAGGCTCCTCCCTTGTCGATTTCCAATCCGGTTCCTTCGGACAGATCCGCTGCAATGCAGCTATCAGTCCTGTGTGTTTTGCCGCAGGTAGCGGTAGGCAGCGAGGGTATGCGATCGCAGAATATGGATGAAGTCCTCCAGAACCACATGCTCGTCATAGCTGCCCATGCTGTGTGGGTCGGGGCCATATACATATGCAGGGATGTTGCGATATCGCCATAGCCGGGCATCCGTGCCGCCAAGGCTGATAATTGGTGTCGGCCGAAAACCGCGAAGTTCTTCGACAGTGTCTTGCAGAATGGTCACCATTTCGCCGTAGGGGTCTGAGTAGGCGGGTGGAGCGTGACCGATTTCTTCCAGTGTCGCTTCCGGAAAGTCCGCCATTACCTCGTTTACCCGCTCCATGATCATCTCTCTGGTGGCACCAACGGGGACACGGAAATCAATCTCCATGCGGCATTGCCCTGGGATCATGTTGACCTTCAGACCACCATCGATCCGACCGACATTTAGTGTGACACGGCTGACAGATTCGTAGGCGCCGGCGCCCATTGCCTTGTCGACAGCCGCGCGGGAAGCTTCGATAGCCCGGCCCAGGTTGTCCGGCAGCGGAAAATCCATGTCGCATACGGATTCAAGCGCCAGTGCCAGCCGGGCGGCAATCTTGGTGGCACTCTCTGTCGAATGGACATATGCGCCGTGTGCACCGCGTGTCTGGATGGTGACTGCCAGCCACAACGGTCCTTTCTCGCCAAACCGGACAGTGAGTGGAGAACTCGGTTCGCCGTTCAAGACGCAGTCGCCCAGCACCTCGGGCTCATGATCCATGAGGTAACGGGCACCCCAGGGACCAAACGTCTCCTCGTCGGAAACACAGGTCAGCGTGAGTTTTCCTCCCCAGTCATCACGAATTCGATTGAGAAGTGCGTAGGTGAAGATCGAAGCCGTGGTGCCGGGCTTCATGTCACAGGCGCCGCGAGCGTAGATCTTACCGTCTCGGATGTCGCCGCTCCATGGATCTGCAGTCCATCGACTGTCGGTCTCATCGACCGGAAAAACGTCGATGTGACCGTTGAGAACCAGATGCTTGCCCGCCTTGCCACCTTCGCAACTGCTGATGATGTTGGGCATTACCGCATTGGGCGACACGATACGGTAAGGCAGATTGAGCCGATCAAGCAGTCCGGTGACAACAGCTGCGGCATCGCGGGTATCGCCCGGCGGGTTGGGGGACCGTGCCTGCAAGAATTTACGCAGGAAGCCGATCATCTGGTCGCGTTCTTCGTCGATCCACTGTTTGAGCTGTCCGGTCTGGTCCGTGGTCATGCTAGATCCAATCGTCAATTTGGTTCCAAACAATCGATTCCTGGTCATGGTTCAGGCGTACGACCTGCCTCCAAGCAGTTCGCCAGACTAAAGGTTAGAGCAGGCCCCGCAACCGATCCATTCCCTACTGTTAGGCTTGGGGGTGTCTTGCGTCCTCCGACTTCAAAGAATGGGATCCGACCGCTAGACTGAATGCTCAAGCATGAGCCTGATGGGAGGGTGCGCAGCAATGTCGAAACCGCAGATCGAGGAATTCAGGTCCCTGATGAAGCCTGTCATGGATGTCATTTCAGAGACTGGAGTGACTGGTGAACTGGAGGGCAAGTTGAATGCAACCTTTCCCGTGGACAGTGAAAAATTCCGCACTATCGAGCGTACCTGCCACGATGCGATCGCGGCGGGATGGATGTGCACGCAGGGCGGCGAAGGGCGCCGGTTCGGCCGCATTATTGAGCCTTCACCTGACAGCCGCAATCTCAGTGTAGACGTTGTAGATCTGACCGACATTGTAGGTCCGCATCATCGGCACCCGACGGGTGAAGTTTGCATGGTCATGCCGGTAACGAAGGACGCAAAGTTCGATGGGCGTGGGGCTGGATGGTGTGTCAACCAGCCAGGCAGTGCGCATCATCCGACAGTCACCGATGGCCGCGCCCTGGTTCTCTATCTGCTGCCAGAGGGCAAGATCGAGTTTACCGGCTAGTAGGGGAATTCCAGGAAGGCAGAGGATCAATCATGCTTCCAAGACGCCGCTTTCACCCTGATGGTCATCTTTCCATCGGGATCAAGCTCAACCACAGCCATGGTCTTTCGTGCGGAGACCTGATCTTCATTGGCGGACAGGCAGACATTACCGGTAACGCCGAAGTCACCTGTCCGAATGACCTCGCCGCGCAAACTGATATTGCCATGGACGGGGTCCTCAAGGTGCTGGAAGGCCTCGGGGCTGACGCCGCTGATCTGGTGAAGCTTACGGCGTTCTACGTCCTGACCAGCGAGGACAACGAGGCGCTCATCCTGAAGCAAATGGCTGCCCGGCTGGGGGATCTCCAAGGCCCGGGACCAGCGGTGACGCTGGTGCCGATCGAGACAAACTGCTTCGACGGGCTGAGTATCGAGATCGAAGGTATCGCGATGCGGGGTCAGAATGGCGAGCGTCTGCCACGGACGGCATCATGGATACCCGACGGAATCGTTCTGCCCCGGCCGTTCAGCCAGGCAGTACGCTGCGGGCGAATGATTTTCACCAGCGCTCAGACAGCCGAGAATCCGGATGGCAGCATTGCCGAGCAGGGCAGTCTGCTGCGCCAGGGTGATATCGTCATTGGCAAGCTCGGGAGACTGCTCGAGGGCCTGGGCGCCGATCTCAATGACGCCGTCAAGGCGAACGTCTTCAATGTCGAACCGGGAGAACAGGAGGACTGGAAGCAGGCAGCTCTGTCCAGGGCCAACCACTACCGGGAACCGGGACCGGCCGCGACAGGCATCTCCTTGCCACGCCTCCATCGCGCGGGATTGATGCTCCGCAAGGATGTGATCGCCATGCGTGAGGTAGATGGATCGCGCCTGCCGCGTCAGGCTGTCTGGCCAACCGGGCACTGGGACTGGCCGGTGCATCTGCCCTATCGGCATGGCCTGAAGGTCGGGGATATGGTGTTCATTGGTGGGCAGGTGTCACTGGACACCAAAGGTGGCGTCATTCATCCTGGTGAGATCGCGGCTCAGACGCGGAACGCGATGGACAACATCAGTTATGTACTGGCCGAGTTCGGACTTGCCTTCGAGCACGTCGTGAAGATCAACACGTTCTATGGCGGCAGCAAGGGACAGCAGGACCTGCTGGCAAATGCTAGCGTTCGGGCCGGGTACTACAAGCCTCCAGGACCGGTCTCTACAGGCATTCCGTTCCCCTACCTTGCCTACCGGGACATGCTGATCGAGATCGATTGCGTGGCAATGGTCTAGGCTTGGCAGTGAGTTTACGGATCAGGACTTGAGGAGGCTCTGCCTTAAGGCCAAAAGGCCAATCGCGACGGCTCCCGCGAGCGCAAGAATTGCCAGCCCTTGCAACGACTCAAAATTACGCAGTGCTATCGCGATCAGTGCCCAACTGACGGTGCACCCATACTCGGGTGCGCGTGGGAGGCTCAGTTGTACCAGAGTTGCAAATGCCATGGCCG
>JAHEBA010000078.1 GCA_024642465.1 Alphaproteobacteria bacterium | reverse complement strand
ATTAGACCTTCACTCCAGACCGCGACACAGATTTGTCCGGTAGTAGACGTCGAGATCGCTCGAAAAGGCATCCGAGTGGCTCCAGATGTTATCGAAAAGCACTTCTTGCGCGGCCCGCCTGGTTTCCATGAACCGTGCGGTATCAGTGGTTCCGATTGAGGCGACCGTATGAGTTTCAGATAGAGCCCGAAGTTTCTGCCACATTGCCGGCAAGGAGGTCCGCCACGTCATTTTCATGCCCTTTCGGATAGGAACCAACTGGTCCAACATGAAGGTCTTTCTCGCGGTCATGAGAACGGGCTCGACGCTGGCTGCGTCCAGGCTGCTCGGCATGTCACAACCAACCGTGGCACGACGGATCGAGGCGTTGGAGCATGAAGTCAGGTTGGCGCTGTTCAATCGCGATAACCGCGGATTCCGGCCAACCGAGTCTGCCAAATCGCTTCTTCCACAGGCTGAAGCACTGGAAGCGGCGGCTTCCGATCTGGCGATGAAAGCACACACCCTGTCGCGCCCGCGTCCGATCCGAATAACGGCGCCGGGGACGAATTTTTCACCGCGAGTGACGCAGATTTTCAGCGAGTTCTCGGCGCTGCATCCAGATACCAGGTTCGAATTTCTGCCAAGCGTAAAGACACTGAACCTCTCTGCGGGCGAAGCCGATATTGCCCTGCGCATCACGATGAAAGAACCGGATCAGACCCTGATCTGCCGGAAGATCAGCACAGCGCGTTTCACGCTGTACGGATCTCTAAGCGAAGAGGCCTTCCCGACTCTCCTCACAACATGCGCGGCCACTCCTTCCTGACCTATGAGCGCGACGGCATAGCCTACAGCCATCATCAATGGCTGCTGCAGCACGTGTTGCCGGAACAAATTGTGATGTCTTTCAGTGAAACCGCATTGATGGACGCCGCCATCAGGTCGGGTCACGGTCTGGGCATAATGAACGTGAAATTGGCCGAGCCAGACGAGAAGGCCGGAACGATGATCCGATGTTTCGGTCCACCGGAAGAGCTGTCTTCACAGCACCTGATGCTCATCTCCCCGGATGCCTACCGGCGTCCGGAAGTGAAAAAGTTCACGAAGTTCTTTGCCCCTCGCTACGCAGCAATCTTCAGATAGCACTGTCAGCTGTGAAAGCAGCAGAATGATGCGTGAAAATGTCTGGGTTGGGTCAGAAGTGGAAACCCGCCATGCAACCAGCGTGGCAGCATCGCAGCTTCGTCCGCATTGCTGCCGCCCGTAGCGGCCAAACCGATACGTCCCACCTACCGCCAGAACGGGCGGCTAAGCACCACGAGCACGGTGAAGAATTCGAGGCGCCCCAGCAGCATGGCGATGGTGAGCAACACCTTGGCGCCCGCATCGAGGTTGGCATAGGTGCCGGCGGGGCCGACGATGTCGCCCAGGCCCGGGCCAACATTGGTGATCGCCGCCGTGGCGCCTGAAAGCGCCGTCACAAGGTCGAGATTGAAGAACGAAAGCGCGATGGTGAACACCATCACCGACAGGAACATCACCGTGACATAGGCCAGCACCGAGGTGGCGATGTCGTTGGTGATGCGCGAGTTGTTGAAGTTGAGCACCACGATGCGGTTGGGGCTCATCAGCTGGCGCAGATAGCCCGACGCCGTCATCATCATCACCTGCAGGCGGAAGGTCTTCAGGCCGCCGGTGGTGGAGCCGGTGCAGCCGCCGAGGAACATCAGCGCGAAGAACAAGCCCATGATGCCCGAGCCCCAGTCTGTATAGTCGCCCAGCGCATATCCCGTGGTCGAGATGATCGACACCACGTTGAACATCACCACGCGAAGCACGTCCCAGAACGGCTCGTCGTGGCGCACGTAATACCAAAGCGTGACCGTGAACACGGCAAGGCCGGCAATCTGCAGGAAGCCACGCACCTGCGCGTCGTTCCATACCGAAAGCGAGCGCGAGCGCACCATCTTCACATACAGCACCAGCGGCATGCACGAGCCCAGCATGAACACGATGGCGATCCAGTGGATGGCCTTTTCGTCGAAGTGGCCGAACGACTTGTCGTGGGTGGAGAACCCTGCCGTGGACACCGTGGTCATGGCGTGGTTCAGCGCGTCGAATGCGGTCATGCCCGCCCAGTAGTAGGCAATGCCGCAGGCCACGGTGAGGCAGAGATAGGTGACGGCGATTAGACTGATCACCTCGCCCACGCGCGGCATGAACTTGTCCGAGCGGTCAGAGCTTTCGGTGCGGAACAACTGCATGCCGCCCACGCGCAGGAACGGCAGCATGACCAGCGCCATGACGACGATGCCGACGCCGCCGATCCATTGCAGGATGGAACGCCACAGCAACATGCCCGGCGGCAAATGATCGAGACCGGTGAGCACGGTGGCCCCGGTGGCGGTCAGGCCGGATACCGCCTCGAACAGCGCATTGGCCACGCCGGCGTCGCGGCCCAGGAACATAAACGGGATCGACGCCATGACGCACAGCACGATCCAGCTCAGAACGGTCAGTACGAAGCCTTCCTTCAGTGAAACGTGGTCGGACCAGCCGCCGCGGCTGACCAGCACCAGCATCAGGCCCAGGAAGCCGGTCGCAAAGGCGGATGCAGCGAAAACCTTCCAGTCTTCGTTGCGGGCAACGATGTCAGTGATGGCAGGCGGAAACATGAACACCGTCAGCACCAGCAGCATCATGCCGATGGTGAAAAATACACGGGGCAGGTCGATGGTCTGGCGGGAACCCAGGGCGGCGGCAGAACTCCTGAGACTGTCAGCCATGTTCGCCCTGTTGTCGGCCCCTTGCGCGTCATGACAACCGCGGTGCCTGCGCGCTGGATGCAGGCGCCCTGCTGCCATGCTGTCTGGCTGGTGCTGCCGGAGAGATTTGAACTCTCGACCTCTCCCTTACCAAGGGAGTGCTCTACCCCTGAGCTACGGCAGCATGTGCGGCCAGACCGGTTCTTCGTGCCGGAACCGGACACTGTCCTGCGCGGTCGCCGAAAACACGGGTCGCGTAATGCCACAGGCATCTTGACACTGCAAGCACGATTGAACACGACAGGACGGTTGTGGAAGATTGCCGCAGCACGTCTGAACACTGGCCCGGATTGGCTGAACCATGTCTCGCGAAACCAGACAGGAACGGGAGAAGCGTCTCGCCGAGGCTCTGCGGCGCAACCTGGGCAGGCGCAAGCAGGCCAGGCGGTCGGATGTCGGAGCCACTCCGGATGACGCCGACATGGCAGGAAACTGCCGCGAATCCGGTGAAAAGCCGTCGCCTGATCGGGATTGAACGGATCCGCTTTCCACTGCGTCACATGTATACTTGCCCGGCTGGCCCGGAACGTGCATGAAACCGCCACAAAGACGGGGCATGCACGGCAATCGACACTCAGATTGTGTCAGTGCAGGCGAGACCAGCAGGGGAACAGCGGAACCATGGATCGAATCAGGATCACGGGCGGCAACAAGCTGCACGGCGAAATTCACATTTCAGGCGCCAAGAACGCAGCCCTGCCGCTGATGATCGCCAGCCTGCTGACCCCCGGAACCCTGACGCTCAACAACATTCCGCGGCTTGCGGACGTGCAGCTGCTCAAGCGCATCCTGCAAAACCACGGCGTCGACCAGCGCACCGACGGCAAGCGGCCGGGCGAAGACATCAAGTCGGGCGAAACCGTGCACTTCACCGCCGCCCACATCACCGACACGACCGCGCCTTACCACCTGGTATCGCGGATGCGGGCAAGCTTCTGGGTGCTCGGCCCCGTGCTGGCACGCTGCCACGAGGCGCGCGTCTCGCTGCCGGGCGGTTGCGCCATCGGCACGCGGCCCGTGGACCTTTACCTCAGCGCGCTGAAACAGATGGGCGCCGACATCGAGATCGATCAAGGCTACGTGGTGGCGAAGGCGCCCGGTGGCCTGAAGGGCGCAGATATCCAGTTCCCCAAGGTTTCGGTGGGCGCAACCCACGTGGCGCTGATGGCGGCGACGCTGGCCCGCGGCGAGACGATGATCGAAAACGCCGCGCGTGAGCCGGAAGTTTGCGACGTGGCCGACTGCCTCGTAAAGATGGGAGCGAAGATCAGCGGCATCGGCACCTCGACCCTGACCATCGAGGGCGTGGAAGAGCTGCATGGCGCCACCCATGAGGTGCTTGCCGATCGCATCGAGACCGGCACCTACGCCATGGCCGTGGCCATGACGGGCGGCGACGTGCTGTTGCGCGGCGGTCGGGCCGACAACCTGGAAACCGCGCTCGACATCCTGACCAACGCCGGCGTGAAGATCACCGCGAGCGATGAAGGCATCCGGGTGGCGCGCAACGGCAACGGCCTGCAGCCTGTGCACGTTGAGACCCAGCCATATCCGGGCTTTCCGACAGACCTGCAGGCCCAGTTCATGGCCCTGATGACGCGGGCCGGTGGCACGTCGGTTATCCGCGAAACGATTTTCGAGAACCGCTTCATGCACGTGCAGGAACTGGCGCGGCTTGGCGCCAACATCACGCTGGATGGCGACACCGCCACCGTGCATGGCGTCAACGAACTGCACGGAGCGGAGGTCATGGCAACGGACCTGCGCGCCTCGGTATCGCTGGTCATCGCCGGCCTGGCTGCCAGCGGCGAAAGCACGCTGCATCGCGTCTATCACCTTGACCGCGGCTTCGAAACGCTGGAAGAAAAGCTCAGCGCCTGTGGCGCCGACATCTCGCGCATCTCAGACTGACCGGCAGCCGGGCCGTCCTGGCTGGCTGACCGAGGACCCGACATACGGCATGACCGACATTTCAACGACCAAGCTGGCCGCATTCGACCCGGAAGACCTTGAGGTTCTCTCCGCGCATCTTCAGGACGCGGTGATGCGCGTCGGCGACATCCGTTGGATGAAGCCCGAGGGCAAGCTGGCGCTCGTCGCCAACCGCTACGATCATCTTTCCGACGACGGCACCGGCAAACCTGCGCAGCGCCGGCTGGCCGGCCTGCAGTTTTCCCGGGTGACGCGGGTCAGTGCAAACCGCATCCGGATGCAGGACAAGACGGCGGTGCTGTCGCTGCTGGCGATCACCTTCGAGCCAGGCCAGACGCCGCCCGAGGGCGCCATCGTGCTAACCTTCGCCGGTGGCGGCACCGTTCGCGTCGAGGTCGAGTGCATCGAGGCGGCGATGGCGGACCTGGGGCCTGCCTGGGCCGCGCGCGCCCGGCCGCAGCACGGCATCGACGGCAACGATGGAGATGGTGCGGCATGACACGGCGGCTGAATTCAACATCGGCAGGCTTTGAAGCGGAGTTCACGCGTCTTCTCGGCGACAAGCGCGAGCAGGCCGCTGGCGTGAACGACGCCGTTGCCGCGATCCTTGCAGACGTGCGCTCGAGCGGCGATGCGGCGGTGCGCGAATACACCTCGCGATTCGACCGGTTCGACCTGCCCGCTTCCGGCGCCCGGATGAGCGAGGCCGACATGGCTTCGTGGGCGGACAAGTGCGAGCCCGAAGTGGTTGCCGCACTGGAGGCCGCAGCAGCACGGATCAGGGCCTATCACGCACGGCAGTTGCCGGGCGATGACCGTTACACCGATGACAAGGGCGTGGAACTGGGCCATCGCTGGACGGCAGTCGAGGCCGCGGGCCTGTACGTACCGGGCGGGCTTGCCGCCTACCCCTCGTCGGTACTGATGAATGCCATCCCTGCCCACGTTGCTGGCGTTGAGCGGCTGGTAATGGTGGTGCCCACGCCTGACGGCGTCATCAACCCGCAGGTGATTGCGGCAGCCCGCATTGCAGGGGTCAGCGAGATCCACACCATTGGCGGCGCGCAGGCGGTGGCAGCGCTGGCCTACGGAACCGATACCATCAAGCCGGTGGCCAAGATCGTCGGGCCGGGGAACGCCTTTGTGGCGGCGGCCAAGCGGCAAGTTTTCGGCACGGTCGGCATCGACATGATCGCCGGGCCTTCCGAGGTTCTTATCATGGCCGACGACAGCGCCAATGCCGGCTGGGTGGCGGCTGACCTGCTGGCCCAGGCCGAGCACGACAGCAATGCCCAATCGATCCTGATCTGCACCAGTGACGAGTTGGCCGACCAGGTGGCGGCGGAAGTGGACAGCCAGCTTGCCACCTTGCCCAAGGCCGATATCGCCGGGGCCAGCTGGCGGGACTTCGGCTGCATTATTACCGTGCCGTCGCTCATGCAGGCGGTGCCGCTGGTCGACCGGTTGGCGTCCGAGCACCTGGAGATCGTGAGCGAGGACGCCGAAGAGATTGCTGCGAAGGTGCGAAACGCAGGCGCCATCTTCCTCGGCCCGTTCACGCCCGAAGCCGTGGGCGATTATGTCGGCGGACCGAACCACGTGCTGCCCACCGCCCGCAGCGCACGCTATTCCTCCGGGCTCAACGTGCTCGATTTCATGAAGCGCACCTCGATCCTGAAATGCAGCGCGGAAGCGCTTCGCGCCATCGGCCCGGATGCCGTCACGCTGGGGCGCAGCGAAGGCCTGGAGGCCCATGCGCGCTCGGTAGCGGTGCGGTTGAACTTGCCCTGAGGCCAGCTTCATGCCATGCCGGTTATGGCGCAGTGCATTGAGTTCTAGACCGGCAGGTTTTCTGCCGCTGGTGGCCTGATGGGTGCAGATACGGACAACCTGGTCAGCGTGAACCTGGACGACACCTTGTCCAGGACGTTTTCTGCCGATGTTGACCATGAACGCAAGGTCGCGATTTATGACCTGCTCGAATCCAACAAGTTCAGGGTCGAGGGCAAGGACAGCGGGCCCTACGCGCTGAACCTCGCCATCGACGGCACGCGGTTGGTCTTCAACGTCACGGACAAGGCCGGCGAAACCTGCGCCATCATCGGCCTGGCGCTGTCGCCGCTCAGACGCATCGTGAAGGACTATTACGGCATCTGCGAAAGCTACTACCAGGCAATCCGCACCGCTTCGCCCAGCCAAATCGAAACCATCGACATGGCCCGCCGGGGGCTGCACAACGAAGGCAGCCAGACACTGATGGACCGGCTGGAAGGCAAGATCGAGGTTGATTTCGACACGGCGCGGCGGCTGTTCACGCTCGTGTGCGTCCTGCACTGGCGCGGGTAGGCGATGGAGCGCCACGCC
The DNA here is from genome assembly GCA_024642465.1 of Alphaproteobacteria bacterium. Classification (GTDB taxonomy): domain Bacteria; phylum Pseudomonadota; class Alphaproteobacteria; order Rhizobiales; family Aestuariivirgaceae; genus Anderseniella. The sequence continues at coordinate 5,688 of JAHEBA010000078.1, read as the reverse complement.
AGATGAGCACGGACCTGCCAGGGGCGGTTCTGTTCGCCTGCAGCCAGAACTGCATCCGCTCGCCCATGGCGGCAGCGATCATGCAGCACTTCTATGGCCATCGCGTCTACGTCGACAGCTGCGGCGTGCGCGCCGGCGACAAGGATGGCTTCGTCGAGCAGGTACTCGATGAAATCGGCGTGGATTTCTCCCGGCACAAGTCGAAATCCTTCGAGGACATGGAGGATACCAGCTTCGACCTCGTCATCTCCCTGTCGCCGGAAGCACACCACAAGGCGATGGAAATGACGCGGACCATGGCGATCGACGTCGAGTACTGGCCGACCATCGATCCGTCGCTGACCTCCGGCAGCCGGGACCAGATTCTCGACGCGTACCGGGCCTGCCGCGATTCACTGCGCAAACGCATCATCGAGCGCTTCGGCGGCACCGGTCTGCCGCAGGTTCGCGCCTGATGGCTGCAACCCGGTGTTGCGCTGGACAAGCCGGCAGAATCCGGTGCACATGTACCGCCAGTTAAACCCTATCTGGCGGATGGTGCGGATCCCATGTCTGACAACGAGCCCAAGCTGGTGCTGGCCAGCGCCTCGCCCCGGCGGCTGGCGCTGATCGAGCAGGTGGGCATCTCGCCCGACCTGCTCAATCCGGTGGACATCGATGAAACCCCGATGAAAAGAGAATCGCCGCGCGCCTTGTCGCTGCGGCTGGCCCGGCAAAAGGCGCAAGCGGCGCGGGGGGCGGCGCTGGTGTGCAACCTGGGCGACAATGTCTTTATCCTGGCTGCAGACACGGTGGTGAGCCTTGGCCGGCGGGTCGTCGACAAGCCCCAGTCGGCTGACGAGGCGCGCGAGGCGTTGCTGTTGCTCTCGGGGCGTGCGCACCGGGTTTTCACCTCGATCGCGCTTGTTACGCCCGACGGGCGCGAGCGCTCGAAGGTGATCGACACCAAGGTGCGCTTCAAGCGGCTTTCGCGAGACGATATCGATGCCTACCTTTTGTCGGATGAATGGCGCGGCAACGCAGGCGGCTATGCCATTCAGGGCAAGGCGGCAGCGTTCGTGCGCCATATTTCGGGATCGCACAGTTGCGTGGTGGGGCTGCCGGTTTTCGAAAGCCTGCAGATGCTCCAGTCGGCAGGTTTCCCGGTCTATGCGCACTGGGGTCCGGAGGTCTAGGCAAGGTGGCGGAAGACAAAGGCAACAAGCCCCCTTCTTCCCACCCGGTGCGCCTGCGCACGCGGCGGCCCTGCCCGGTCTGCAAGCAGCCCTCGACCCAGAAGTATCACCCGTTCTGCTCGGCCCGTTGCGCCGACGTGGACCTGCACCGGTGGCTGGGCGGACAGTACGCCGTTCCCGCCGTCGATGCACCCGATTTCGACGAGGCGGCGCCGGGCAGCGGCGATGGCCAGGGGCGGTCCGGTGACGAGGATTGAGGCCTGATCAGGGGCCGTGGCAGCGCACCGGCTTGCATCGCCAAAAACCGTCGGTTGACGCTGGACAGGTGCCGGTTGATCACCTATAAGGCGCACTCGCTGGCGGTGCTTCGGCACTCCCGATCAAGCCCAGGTAGCTCAGTTGGTAGAGCAGCGGATTGAAAATCCGCGTGTCGGTGGTTCGATTCCGCCCCTGGGCACCATTCTTTTCAATGAGTTAGCAGTGATTTAATGGCCGCGCACGTATCTTGCGTGTAATTTTCGTGTAAGCAGGTCCCAGAACCACCCGTACCACGGGCTGCGATTCACAAGCAGTCAATTGAGATCCGCTCAAACTGCGCATCGGATGCTTAGCTATTTGGTTCAACAGAAATGGCTAGTGGGTTTTCCAATCGTTCATCAAAGAGGATATCGTAGAGTTCGATGTTAAATGAGAAAACCGCCTATATTGTCTATGATGGCAATTGTCCGTTCTGTTCGCGCTACGTAAAACTGCTGCGACTGCGAGATACAATCGGCTCTATTGAACTCGTAGATGCCCGCACGACGCATCCTGTCGTCGCACTGCTCGACGAAAAGGGAATAGATCTCGACGAGGGAATGGCACTTGTCCAGGGCGGTCAAATCTTCAGCGGCCATGATTGCATCAATCGACTTGCTCTCATGAGCACCCGGTACGGCGCATTCAATAAAATCAACTACTTCGTTTTCAGAAACCCGTCTCTGTCTGCGCTGCTCTATCCAGTGCTCCGAACGTCCCGGAACCTGACGCTGAAATTCCTGGGCCGTGCGAAAATTGGCGACAATCAGCTTTCTACCAAGTCCAAGCCTTAGCTAGATTAAGTGGAATTCGCTAAGTCGAATTCTCAGTGGCCCTGATAATGGCCGGATATCCGTTCTTTGAGTTCCCTGAGTTCAAAAAGCTGCGCATTTTCATGAAGGAATGGGCAGCGGAGGCAGGGCTAACACAGAAGGAACAATGGCGGCGGCAGGCAATCCGGCATTGCATCCTGATCCTCGTTTACAGCGGCCTACGTGAGCATGAGCTGTTCAAGCGTGACGAGAAGACGGGCGAGATGCGCGGCTTGCGCTGGCGCGATGTCTCGTTCTTTGAATCTGAAAAGGGTGTGCCACTCGTAGACCTGCATGTGACCGGCAAGACCGGCGAACGGCATGTGATCGCTCAGACATCAGCAACACGCGCATTCATTGAACGACGCCTGCTTTGCCCCAACCACACGCCAGATGACTTCGTGCTGGCCTATCCGGATGGCACCTGCATCAGCGGCTTTGATAGCGGGATACGGCGATTGCTTGAGCTGACAGGGCTCAAGAAGTGCCCGCGCACTGGCAAGAACCGGGGCATCTACAGCTTCCGGCATTCCTATGCGACGTGGAGAATACAAGCAGGCCGAGATGCCTTTGCGCTAGCGCAGAACATGGGCACGAGCGTCAAGATGATCGAGCAGAGCTACTATCATCATATGCCGCGCGCGATGGCAGACAGCATCATTGATGCGGACTTAGCGATTTGGCTTTGCAAGCAACCAACTTGCTGAACAGCTGTGACCTATTGCACTTAGAGTCCGTTTTCGGTGCAACAGCAGACATGCTGCTGGAAAGCCGAAACCGGCCGTTGTTGACCCCAAGCGGACATCGACGATTCCATGAGGGTGAAAGTCTGATCGTCTGTATCATATTGCGCACACTTATCTGCCCGACCATCATCTAACAGACGAGGCAATCCATCCGATGACTGTCGGGTCGATAGGGAGTGATGTAAATGGACCCTAAACTGCTCGGGCAATCCCGCGAGTCCCTACTTCCCGAGGCGCAGGACCGCGCTTCCGCCTGGCTGGCTGCGGAGATGAAAGATCACAGTTCCGGTTTCTATTGTGATCCAAGACGGGGGTTCGCCCGCGGCATCGAGTTTTTCAGCGGTTTCGACCTGCATCGCATCACGGCCAGGGCGATTGCCATTCATGCCAGTGGGGTCGGCCGTTGGGCCGATCTTGAAAATCCGGTATGCTTTACAGACAAGCTCCTATGGCTGAAATTCTTCGGTTTTCTGCCCATACCCAATCCTGCAAACAAGCTAGCTGTGGGAGGTCTCGTACCGACTGCGCTACGCACCAGGATCAAAGTGCCCAAAGTTGTGTGGCGATCTGATCGTCCGATGCTGCCACGTAGTGCTGAAGTTGAGCCGGGCAGCTACTTTCTGAAATCCAACAATGGCACAGCCAACACCTTGAGGCTCGACTTCCCGCTGAACCAGCAGGACGAGTTCCTGGCCAAAGCTTGGGCGGAGCGCAGTCTACAGCGGCCTCGGATCGTCGCAGGTGGAGAATGGTGGTACGGGACCTTCAAGCCGGAAGTCTTTCTGGAGGTGCCCGTTGCAAAGCCTGGCAGCTTCCAGGAGTGGAAGCTGATGGTCATGAATGGCAAGTATCGCCGTTGTTATGAGCGTGTGGGCGACGAGCGGTCGACAATCAGCAACACCTTGTATGATGCTGACTTCAACCACATTCCAGTCGGTATCGGAGACTACGGAATCGGCAAATTACGACAGCCTTTCAAAGAACTCGAGCTGATGCGAGAAGCAGCTGAGGCGTTGGCGGCAAATGTGCCGTTTGGCCGGGTCGACTTCTATCTAACCGCAAAACATGAGGTGTTCGTTGGTGAAGTCACGTACTGTCCGAACAACACGCGTATTCGCTACTCGGACCCTGAGTTCGATTATATTGCCGGCCGCGATCTTGACCTATCCACATGCCGCAACCAAGTCGGGACATCTTGAACGAAGCTTAAGATCCGGACGATGCCTCTGTTTCGGCTGAAATATTCGCAGCATCTCGAGATGCTATGGATCAAGGGACAATGCGTGTTTCAGATAGCAGTTTCCCCAAAGGGCAAATAGCAACCGGCGATGCTTCAATCTTTGAATGGCAACTCATGGCACACAACGGACTGTGTGCGGTGCACCTAAAGGAGTCCGCTTCTGGGAGAGAAGCGGACATCTTTTCAACAAGCGCCAGATCGCAGGCTCATCAAATATACAAAAGATGAGCCTGATTGGCTTCCCATTGAAACTGTTAGGGAATTCGCGCCTCTGATTGAGGTCGCAGCGCTTTGGTTCAGAAAATACACTGTATGCACACATAAAGTGAGCCAACGAGGAGTGTGCAGATGGCCAAAGTTGCTCCGGTTTTGTCTGAAGCCCAACGTCAGCGCGTGCTGCGCTATTTGGAAAACTTCCGCAACCGGATAGCGCCCAGCCGCAATCAAACAACTGTAAGACCCTTAAAACGCGTGCAAGCTACCGGCCAGGCGGTGTGTCTGGCGGAAATACAGGTCGGTGGGTTAGTGCAGCTGCTTTCATCTTAGCAGCTAACAGCTGCTGTTCTGCTCTCTCCACAGCTCGCAAGCTGCGCTTCCGTCGCAATTCACGAAACTGGATCGCAATGACAGAAAGCGCAGAAAGGTAGCGTGCCACTGCTTGATATGGGAGCGGGACAGATCGCTGATCTTGATCCGACCAAAGGCTGGCTTCAGCACCTGCTCGACCTGCCGACGAACTTCAGTCGCAGTGGATGGCTTATTGTGCGCTGACACATGTTCTGCGAGGTAGCGATCGAGAACATCTGCGACTGTCATTTCCTTGCGACGCTTATGCCTATTTCCAGCAGGGTCGTCGCCTTTGGCTACAGCATTAAGAACCTGTCGTGCCAGCTTACGTGCATCATCAGGCGAAAGAGCGCCATAACGTCCAAGCACCATCTGCTTCCGAGGTGCGCCTCTGCCTCATTCGCCAACGCGATATCGTATCAGAAATGACTTTAGCCCCGACGATTCGATCCGGACACCGAAGCCCGGGACATCACTGTCCCAAAGTACGGAGCGGGAGGCTGCCGGTGTGACTGCATCGATCGTGCGCCTAGTCAGTTTTACAGTAGCGTTGGTTTTGCTCATGTATAGGCCTTTAGCGTTACGGTCACCACCCGGTCACCACCGTGATGGATATGGCAACGAACATACATGAACGGTGACACGTAAAAAACACTGAAATATCAGCATTTTATTCTATGAAGATGGATGGCAACGGACGCCAACTGACACTTCGAACCCAGACTACGATTCTGGGGGTCAGAGGTTCGAATCCTTTCGGGCGCGCCAATCTCCTCAATATGTTAGAGATTTATCAGAGTTTGTGCGTTTAGCTTAGTAAGCACATAGTAAGCTCGCTTGCTGCATTCGGC
>JAHEBA010000015.1:46270-48894 GCA_024642465.1 Alphaproteobacteria bacterium | reverse complement strand
ATGGCATGGAGGCAACCGCTGGCGGGACCGACCTGCTGGTGGTGCGTGCGTTGGCGGCAGGCCATGGTGCCTCGGTGGCGGCGATGGCGGCAGGTCTGCTTGGTCTCCGCAGGGATGGCGATCTTGCAGAAGTCGCCGAAAAGGCGTTCGCCCTGCATGACGGCCACGTGGGGGCGCCTCTTGAAATTCTGCGCCGAATGGGCGGACGGGAGAATGCAGCACTTGCCGGCGCCATCATTGCTGCGCGCATGCAGCAGGTGCCGGTTATCCTTGACGGGTCAGGCGCGGTTGCTGCGGCGGTGTTGCTGGAGCGGCTGCGGCCAGATGCTGCTGCCCATTGCGTGATAGCTGCCGATGATGGGCATCCGGACTTTTCCCGCCTGCAGGCGGCATTGGACCGGCCGGTGCTGCTTGGAGCGTACTACACGGAAACCGATGGTTCCGCCGGTGCGCTGGCCGCATCTGTGGCGCAGTCGGCGGCAGAGCCGTATGGCGGGGCAGGGCCGTCGCTCTGACCCGTCAGGCGGTAAGTTCGATCAGCCGCCGCTGGGTGGTGGGCATGTGCTGGCTGGCGTCGGCAAGGCGTGCACGCACCGTACCCAGCACCTTGTGTGCCGGAAACTCGATGCTGGCCGTCAGGCCGCAAGGGTGGTTGGACTCCAGGTGCAGGATGGCCTCGTGCAGTTCCGCCAGGCCATTGACGATGGTCAGACCGAGGCCTGCGCCGTCGATCGCCTTCTTGTGGGCGAGCTGCCCCCGCGTGAACGCATGGCGCATGTTGTACAGTTCCGACGCGTCCAGTCCCGGACCTTTGTCGCTGACCGAGAGCAAAACGCTTCCGCTGAGCCGCTGCGAGGCTTTGAGCACGATCTCGCTGCCTTCGGGGCTGAACTTGCTGGCGTTGGAAATGAGGTTGAGCCAGATCTGCCGCATGGCGCGCTTGTCGCCCAGCACGCGCAATGGCTCGGCCGGAAACTCGAAGCGCACCTTCTGCGATCGCCGGTTCAGTTGCAGCGACATCAGATCGGCGCTGTCGCGCGCCTCGCCGCACGGATCCACCGGTTCGAAGTCAAGTTCCTGGCGGTTGGCCTCGATGCGCGAGAGGTCGAGAATGTCGTTGATCAGCTTGAGCAGGTAGTCGCCCGAATTGTGAATGTCGTCGGAGTAGGACTTGTAGACCGGTACCGCGTGCGGCCCCATCATCTCCTTGGACAGGATTTCCGAGAACCCGAGTATCGCGTTGAGCGGAGTCCGCAACTCGTGGCTCATGGTAGCGAGAAAGCGCGACTTCGCCCGGTTTGCTTCTTCCGCGCGCAAGCGTGCTTCCTCGGCCTCGGACAGCGCTCCGTCGAGGCGTCCGATCAGCGCCTCACGCTCTGCCTTGAACACCAGCATTTCGCGCGCAGTTCCCTGCAGGCGGCGGGCAAGCTGCACGAAGAATATCTCGATAATGATGATTACCGCGCCCAGCGTGACGTAGACGATGCCGGCTTCCATCAGGCAGCGCACCACGCCAGCCATGGCAATGATGCCCATGCCGGCCAGGATGACCGGCATGTAGTTCCCAGCCGTCAGTACTCGTACCGAGATGACGCCCATAACGATGGAAATAAGGAAGATATGCTGCAATTCGTTGCCGGGTTGCCAGTAAACGAACAGCGGCATGAACCAGCATACGGCGATCAGCGTTTCAGACGCGCACAGCATGCCGATCCATTCTGGCGAGGCGCCCTGCTCACGCACTGTCTGCTCGTAGACCTTGCACAGGTAGTACTGGATGGTGTGCGCCGCCAGGCAGCTTCCAAACCAGCTTGATGCGGTTAACCAGTCTGTCCATCTTGCGATGGCGACGGCCAGGAAGACGCCCAGCATCGGCATGGCGAACGCCACGCGTAGCTGGTTGCGCACGAACAGGGTAAGAAGTTCGGGTTCCCATACACTGCCGGTGACGGCGCTGCGAACGGGCCGTGCTTGCCCGTTGCCGGACGCGTCGACTGCCATGTCTGCAGGCGCTGACACTGTTCTTTGGCCCCTCTCGTTCCGCACGTGCGGATGCGTTCTCAACGGCCGGGCCGCCTCGCAGCGGCCTTGCGGCTCATTCCCGGGGCATTGTCACGCGCAAATGATTAAGGAGAGCCTTGCATGGTTGGTTATCAGTCCGCAAAGATGGCTCATTCAATTTGAAAGTCATTCAGCAAATTCACGCGGAGGCTCGCTGCAGCGATGATCCTGATTGAAGACAACCGGGCGCCCAATCCCCGGCGCGTGCGCATTTTCCTGGCCGAGAAAGGCATTGAGGTGGAACGCCGCCACATCGACATCATGGCGGAAGAACACAAGAGTGAGGAGATGCTCAGCCGCAATCCGTTCATGCGCATTCCAGTGCTGGAACTCGACAACGGCCACTGCATCTGCGAGGCGATGGCCATCTGCCGGTACTTCGAGGCGCTGCATCCCGAGCCGTCGCTGTTCGGGCGCACGCCGGAAGAACTGGCTACCACTGAGATGTGGCAGCGGCGCATGGAGCTGTACCTGATGCACCCGATTGCTCACGCCTTCCGGCATTCCAACCCCAAGATGGCGCACCTGGAAAATCCGCAGTTTCCCGACTGGGGCGCATCCAA
>JAHEBA010000015.1:0-46170 GCA_024642465.1 Alphaproteobacteria bacterium | reverse complement strand
CACCGCGCTGGCGTGCGCAGCTGATGGCTGCCATGCCGCAGCTGGAGTATGTTCTCGCCATCGGCATGTATGCCCAGAAGTGGCACCTTGCCGGATTGCAGAAACGGACGCTGACCGAGTCGGTCAGGGCATGGCGCGAGTTTCATAAGCTGCGTCCGGTGCGCGTCATGCCGATGCCGCACCCGTCCTGGCGAAACACGGCGTGGCTGAAGACGAACCCATGGTTTGAGGCAGAGCTCGTGCCGGTGCTGCAAGGCGATGTTAAGGCGCTTGTGTCTTGAATGGAGCGGTGACCCGGGTGGACCGCAAAATGACAACCGTGCGATTGGCATGTCTGGCAGCAGCGCTGGCCGGTGTGCTGGCGCTTGGCGGCTGTTCGTCGCCGCAGCTGCTGGAAACCGGTCCGGCCGTGGCATCGGCCCGCCTGACCGACGAGTACTACATTGCCCGTGACGGCGAGCGTCTGGCGGTATCGCACTGGAAGGCGAAAAGCCCGCGCGCGATCTTCGTCGCGGTTCATGGATTCAACGAATATGGCGGCGTGTTCCGCCTGCCTGCACCCTGGTTCTCCGACCGCGGCATCTCGACCTATGCCTATGACCAGCGCGGCTTTGGACGCACCGATGCGTCAAAACGTGGCCGCTGGGCCGGCGCGGACGTGATGGCCGGCGATCTTGCAGGTTTCGTCGGGCAGGTACGTGCCCGGCATCCGGGCTTGCCGGTCTACGTGGTCGGCAACTCCATGGGCGGCGCGGTGGCGATGAAAGCGGCGGCCGCCCACAAACTTGATGCCGACGGGCTTGTCCTGGTCGCACCGGCGATCTGGGGGTGGCGGTCGATGAACCCCATTCTCAAGACGGCGCTTTGGGTGACGGCTCATACGGTGCCTGACCAGACCGCAACCGGCTCACAACTCAAGATCTGGCCGAGCGACAATATAGACTGGCTGAAGCAGTACTCCCGCGATCCTCACATCATCAAGCAGAGCAGGTTCGATACGCTGTATGGCCTTGTCAGCCTGATGGACGATGCAGCAGCGGCCGCGCCGCAACTCGGCCTGCCGGTGCTGTATCTGTATGGCGACAAGGACGAGGTTGTGCCGGCTGAACCGACCCGCAAGGTGATGGCTGCACTGGGAGAGCCGAAGCAGATCCACACTTATGCCGACGGCTTCCACATGCTGCTGCACGATCGCCAGCGTGAAACGGTGTTCAACGACATCCTGTATTGGGTCTCTTCGCGCCCTCAGGCTACGCCCGTCGCCGAACCGGCCCGCTAGAGCGTTTCGCGCGAACGCCAGAATTTCAGCACGGCATAACGGCCGATGACGACAAGCGCCATGAACAGCGCGATGCCTCCGATGATAGCCGGGGCGCGGCCGGAAATTTCGTCCATGGTGGCCATTGCCTTGGTTGCCCAGCTGGAAAAGACGTAGCCGAGCGAGCCTATGATCACCGACCAGAGCGCGCAGGCGAACAGATTGGCCGGCACGAATACCCGGCTCGGCACATCCGATGCCGCCAGTGCCAGCATGCAGGCAGAGCGCAGGCCCCAGAAGAATCTAGAGACGATGATGAACTTGACCGGATGGCCCTTGAGCAGACGCCTCGCCTTCTCGGAGCGCCGCTTCAGCGTCTCGTTGCGGCTGACCATGCCCGGACCAAACCGGCGGAACAGCTGGTAGCTGATCTGGTCGCCGGTCGTGGCGCCCGCAAAGGCTGCGGCGATGACCCACGCAAGCTTGACCAGCCCCTGGCTGGCCGCCAGCGAACCCAGCAGCAGGGCCGTTTCGCCTTCCATGATCGTGCCGGCGTATACAAGCCAGTACGCATTGTGAACCAGCGCATCCCACATATATGTTTGATTTCCTGTTCGTTCTGTGGTGAGCTATACCGCAGTGCGGGATAAGCGAGGGCTTAGGGAACCTACTTAGTGCAAATTAATTCCACATTGTGGATGAACCGGGCTACCTAGATCCCATCAATCAGAAAAAGACTGCCGGATGAGTCCCGCCAGGCCAAAGACCAAGCCTGACGAATGGTTCCATCCGGTACGGCACAAGTCAGGCGAGAAACTCTATGCTGGAAAACCAACTATTGGACAAGGACAAGGACAAGGATGCCTCCCGTCGCGAGGAATTGCGCGTTCCCAGCAAGGACGTGCTGCGCGCTTCGGGCCAGGTGCAATCGCTGAGCAGGGCACTCAAGTTGCTCAATGCGCTGTCCTATCACGCGCCCGGCCTGTCATTGTCGGAAGTTGCCCAGGAGGTGGGGTTGCCCAACTCAACGGCGCACCGGCTGCTGACGACCCTGCAGAACGAACGCTATGTGCGATTCGACAACGAACGTTCGGTGTGGCTCATCGGCGTGCAGGCGTTCCGTGTGGGCTCGGCTTTCGTGCGTTCCAGGGATCTGGTCACCATCGCCCGGCCCTACATGCGCCGCCTGATGGAGCAGTCCGGCGAGACGGTAAACCTTGGCATCGCCGATCGCGGCGAGATCGTCTATCTGGCACAGGTCGAATGCCACAAGATGATGCGCGCCATTGCAGGCCCAGGCGGCCGCGCGCGGATGCATTGCTCCGGCGTCGGCAAGGCCATCCTGTGCAACCTTGGTCACGATGCCACCCGCAAGATGCTGCACGGCAGGGAACTGACCCGCGAAACGTCGCACACTCACACAACGCTCGAAACACTGTTCCAGGACCTCGATGCCTGCGAACAGCGCGGCTTCGCAGTCGACGACGAGGAAAATGCCATCGGCCTGCGCTGCGTGGCATCTGCAGTGTTCGACGAACACGGCGAGCCACTGGGCGCGATCTCGGTGTCCGGACCATCGGCCCGCATCACCGACCAGCGCATCCAGGTGCTGGGCGATCTCGTCAATCGCATTGCCAGCGACATAACCGTCGAACTCGGCGGCGTGCATCGCCGCCGCTGACGCGGGCGCCCTGGCAGCAAGCCAATCTTTCCACATTGCAATCCGGCAGCCGGCAGGCTGCCGGAACGAATATCTCGGGGAATGCCAATGATTGAAAAGAAAGACGTTCTGGCCGCACTGTCGAAGGTGCGCGGGCCCGACCTTGAAGGCGACCTGGTGTCCCTCGGTCTGGTGTCCGATCCGGTAATATCCGGAGACAGCGTGATGTTCGCCATTACCGTCGACGCCAGCCGCGCTGCCGAACTGGAGCCGTTGCGGCAGGCCGCCGAGAAAGCCGTGTCGAAGCTGCTGGGCGTCGGCAAGGTCATGGCGGCACTGACTGCAGAAGTGAAGGCCGGATCGAAGGCGGCCGGCCGCACGCAGCCACCTGCCGGTGCCAAAATGGACCCGCCGCCGCCAATGGCAGGACAGGGCGCGCCGGGCCCGAAGGCGCAGGCCGCACAAACCATGGCTGGCGTTCCAGGCGTCAAGCACATCGTCGCCGTCGCATCGGGCAAGGGCGGCGTGGGCAAGTCCACGACCTCTGTCAACCTGGCACTCGGCCTGCAGGCGAACGGCCTGAAGGTCGGCATTCTCGACGCCGACATCTATGGCCCCTCGGTGCCGCGCCTGCTTGGCATCACCGGCCGGCCCGAGCCCGTCGCGCCGGGATCGCGCACACTCAAGCCGCTTCAGGGCTTCGGCCTTGCCGCCATGTCGATGGGCTTCCTTGTCGAGGAAGACACGCCGATGATCTGGCGCGGGCCGATGGTCATGTCGGCACTGCAGCAGATGCTGCGCGAAGTCGCCTGGGGCGACCTCGACGTGCTCATCGTCGACATGCCCCCCGGTACCGGCGATGCCCAGCTTACCCTCGCCCAGCAGACACCGCTTTCGGGTGCCGTCATCGTTTCGACGCCGCAGGACCTTGCCCTGATCGATGCGCGCAAGGGGCTCAACATGTTCCGACGCGTCGATGTGCCGGTGCTCGGAATTGTCGAGAACATGAGCTATTTCATCTGCAACAAGTGTGGCGAAAGACATGAGATTTTCGGCCATGGCGGAGCCGCTGCCGAAGCTGAGAAGCTGGGTTTGCCGTTCCTAGGCGAAGTGCCGCTGGACAAGGACTTGCGGATGCGCTCCGACGCGGGCCAGCCGATCGTCGTGTCCGCGCCGGATTCGCTGCATGCCGGCATCTACCGCAACATCGCAGCTGTGGTCTGGTCCTCGATCGAGGGTGATGCGGCCGGCCAGAAGCGTTCAGCTCCCCGAATAATTGTTGAGTAAAACAATCAGAATTACCAGATGGCGGATTCGCTCCCCACTGCGTCCGATTCAGCTTGCCGGATTGCGAAAGCCTGCGGCATTCTGTATGCCACTGAGAGGAGGAACGGGTTGTTGCCTGCCAGGAACAATGGCAGCGGTGGCCTAATGACGATGGGCGAGGCGAAGTTAGCTCTGAGCATTAGTGAAGAAGACTTGTTGCGGGCGAACGTTTACCGTTTGCTCGCCCATGTTCTGCGCGCCGGGCCGTCGCGTGCGGAGCTTGATACGTTTGCCTGCATGACTGGCGATGACACCCCGATCGGCAAGGCGGTTACGGCGCTGGCGCGGGTCGCGGCCGGCACCACTCCCGAAGACGCATCACGCGAGTTCCACGACCTGTTCATCGGCGTTGGCCGCGGCGAGCTCGTCCCCTACGGTTCCTACTATCTCACTGGTTTTCTCAATGAAAAGCCGCTGGCGCGGCTGCGGACCGACATGGCCCGACTCGGCATTGCGCGCCGCGACGAGGTCAGCGAGCCCGAGGACAACATCGCCGCGCTGTGCGAGATGATGGCGGGCCTGATTGTTGGCGACTTCGGCAACTCTGCCGATCTTGCGGAGCAGAAGCGCTTTTTCAGTGCTCATGTTGGGTCCTGGGCCAAGGTTTTCTTTACGGACCTAGAAGGTGCCAGGTCGTCTGTTTTCTACGCCTGCATCGGCCAGCTCGGTGCGGCGTTCATGGATGTTGAGGGCCAGGCCTTCGAAATGGTCTGACCCTCGGCGCAAAGCCGGGCTGTCTCTGTGAGGAGCAGCCCACCAACCGGGGCAGAACCTGCCCCACAACAAAGGAGCGGAAAATGGCAAAGGGAAATGAAAGGGTGGCTGCCGGCCGCCGCGATTTCCTCAAGCTTGCCGGTGTGTCCGCGGTAACCGGGACGGCAGCGATTGCAGCCGGTTCGGCGACGGCGGAAGCAGCAGCCCCTGTCGAAGGTGCTGCCGGCTATCGGGAAACCGATCATGTCAAGACCTATTACAAGCTTGCCCGCTTCTGACTGCTGAAGTTTTTCGGCATCAGTCGCGGATATCGTTAATGAAACCCGGGTGTCCCTTAAGGGCATCCATTCTGGAGGAAGATTATGCTCAGGAAGAAGACGGGAGAGGTTGCATTCGGCCCTCGACTGTCATCGGCCCTCACCGATCTGACCGGTGGAGCGATAGACAGGCGTACGTTCTTGCGCCGTTCAGGTCTGGCCGTTGGCGGGCTTGCAGCGGCTGCTTCGCTGGCACCAGGCATGGTGAAGAAGGCAGAGGCAGCGAACCTATCGGGCGCAGTCGAGATCAAGAAGTCGGTGTGTACGCACTGCTCGGTCGGCTGCACAGTGATGGCAGAAACGGTGAACGGCGTGTGGGTGGGCCAGGAGCCCGGCTATGACAGCCCGTTCAACCTGGGTTCACACTGCGCCAAGGGAGCTGCCGTTCGCGAGCACGCCCACGGCGAGCGCCGCCTGAAGTATCCCACCAAGCTGGTTGACGGCAAATGGGTGCGGATGTCCTGGGCGGACGCCATCAACGAAATCGGCGACAAGATGCTCGAGATCCGCGAGAAGTCGGGTCCCGATTCGGTCTACTGGCTGGGCTCTGCCAAGCACAACAACGAACAGGCCTACCTGTTCCGCAAGTTTGCCGGCTACTGGGGCACCAACAACGTCGACCACCAGGCACGTATTTGTCACTCCACTACTGTCGCGGGTGTTGCGAACACCTGGGGCTACGGTGCGATGACGAACTCGTACAACGACATGCACAGCTCCAAGGCCATCTTCCTGATCGGCGGCAACCCAGCTGAAGCTCACCCGGTTTCGCTGCTGCACATGCTGAAGGCCAAGGAAGAGAACAATGCCGCGTTCATCGTCTGCGACCCGCGCTTCACGCGCACCGCAGCCCATGCGACCGAGTACGTCCGGTTCCGTTCCGGCACCGACGTGGCGCTGATCTGGGGAATTCTCTACCACATCTTCGAAAACGGATGGGAAGACAAGGACTTCATCGCCCGCCGCGTGTGGGGCATGGAGTACATCCGCGAGGAAGTGAACAAGTGGAACCCGGAAGAAGTTGAGCGGGTCACCGGCGTTCCCGGTTCGCAGCTCAAGCGTGTTGCCCGCACGCTGGCCCAGAACAAGCCCGGCACCATCGTGTGGTGCATGGGCGGCACCCAGCACACCAACGGCAACAACAATACCCGTGCCTACTGCATCCTGCAGCTGGCGCTGGGCAACATGGGTGTTGCCGGCGGCGGTGCCAACATCTTCCGCGGCCACGACAACGTGCAGGGCGCGACCGACCTTGGCGTGCTGATGGACACGCTGCCGGGCTACTATGGCCTGGCCGCCGGTTCGTGGGCGCACTGGGCCCGTGTCTGGGACGAGGAACTCGACTGGCTCAAGGGCCGTTTTTCGACCATCAAGGACAAGGACGGCAAGGACAAGCCGATGATGAACGAGTCGGGCATTCCCGTCTCGCGCTGGTTCGACGGTGTCCTTGAAGCGAAGGAGAACATCGACCAGCCTGACAACGTCAGGGGCATGGTGTTCTGGGGCCACGCGCCCAACTCGCAGACCCGTCTGCCTGACATGCAGAAGGCGATGGCCAAGCTCGACCTGCTGGTCGTGGTTGATCCGTTCCCGACCATGTCGGCCGTCATGCACACCCGCAAGGACGGCGTCTACCTGCTGCCGGCCACAACACAGTTTGAGACCTACGGCTCGGTTACCGCGTCCAACCGCTCTCTGCAGTGGCGTGAGCAGGTCATGGAACCGCTGTTCGAGTCGCTGCCGGATCACGTGATCATGCAGATGTTCTCGGAGAAGTTCGGTTTCGCCGACCGTATCTTCCGCAACATCAAGGTGGAAGAGAAGAAGATCGGCGCGCTGACGGTGAAGGAGCCGAACATCGAAGACATCACGCGGGAATTCAACCGCGGCATGTGGACGATCGGCTACACCGGCCAGTCTCCGGAACGCCTCAAGCTGCACATGGCCAACCAGCACACGTTCGACAAGACGACGCTGCAGGCCCGTGGCGGCCCGGCTGATGGCGACTACTACGGCCTGCCTTGGCCGTCATGGGGCACGCCGGAGATGAAGCACCCCGGCACGCCGAACCTGTACGACACCTCCAAGCCGGTGGCTGAAGGCGGTCTTACTTTCCGTGCCCGTTTCGGCGTCAAGGCGCCGGACGAGTGGGGCGGCGCCAACATGCTGGCCGAAGGCTCGTACTCTGCCGGTTCGGAAATTCAGGACGGCTATCCTGAATTCACCTTCGGCATGCTGCGCAAGCTGGGCTGGGACGGCGACCTGACGGCCGACGAACTGGCGGCCATCAAGAAGGTTGCCGGTACCGAGGACGACATGGAGAAGCTCGACAAGGTGAACTGGAAGGTTGACCTGTCCGGCGGCATCCAGCGCGTTGCCATCAAGCATGGCTGCGCACCGTTCGGCAACGCCAAGGCCCGCACCGTGGTGTGGACGTTCCCGGATCCGGTGCCGTTGCACCGCGAACCGCTGTACACTCCGCGTCGCGACCTGCTGGACAAGTACGCTACGTACAAGGATCGGAAGATGCATCGTCTTCCCACCATGTACGAGTCGATCCAGAAGACCGACTTCTCCAAGGACTACCCGATGATTCTGACCTCGGGCCGTCTCGTGGAGTACGAAGGTGGTGGCGACGAGACCCGGTCCAACCCGTGGCTTGCTGAACTGCAGCAGGACATGTTCGTCGAGATCAACCCGGTCAATGCCAACAACCTTGGCATCAAGGACGGCGACATGGTCTGGGTGGAAGGCCCTGAAAAGGGCAAGGTCAAGGTCAAGGCCATGGTAACCGAGCGGGTCGGAGAAGGCGTCGCCTTCATGCCGTTCCACTTCGGCGGCCACATGCAGGGCGAAGACCTGCGCGGCATCTATCCTGCGGGCTCCGATCCGTATGTCCTAGGTGAAGCGAGCAACACGGCGCAAACCTACGGTTACGACTCGGTCACCCAGATGCAGGAGACCAAGGCCACCCTCTGCAACATCACCAAGGCATAAGAAAGGAGACACAGCAAATGGCTCGCATGAAGTTTCTTTGTGATGCTGAGCGCTGCATCGAATGCAACGCCTGTGTTACCGCGTGCAAGAACGAGCACGAAGTGCCGTGGGGCGTGAACCGCCGCCGCGTCGTCACCATCAATGACGGCAAGCCCGGTGAACGCTCCATCTCGGTGGCGTGCATGCACTGCTCCGACGCACCTTGCATGGCCGTGTGCCCGGTCGACTGCTTCTACCAGTCGGCCGAGGGCGTGGTCCTGCACAACAAGGACCTGTGCATCGGTTGCGGTTACTGCTTCTACGCCTGCCCGTTTGGCGCGCCGCAGTATCCGCAGGTCGGCAACTTCGGTTCGCGCGGCAAGATGGACAAGTGCACCTTCTGTGCCGGTGGCCCGGAAGAAGCCAACTCGGACATCGAGTTCAAGAAATACGGCCGCAACCGCCTGGCTGAGGGCAAGCTTCCGCTGTGCGCGGAAATGTGCTCGACCAAGGCGCTGCTTGCCGGAGATGGCGACCAGGTGTCGAACATCTACCGCGAGCGCGTTGTGGCACGTGGCTTCGGCTCGGGCGCATGGGGCTGGGGCAAGGCATACCCCGGTTCCGGTTCCTGATACCGGCGACAACAGCCCGGGCCTCGCGCGAGCCGGGTCCGGGAGTTTTCACGAGATGACATCGATGGTGGGGCGGCAAGCGATTGCCGCCTCCTATCGGCGCATGCATCGGAATGCGTGCGAAAACGCATAACGCAGTCGAGCTGAACTTCCGATGGGACAGGCAATCCGCATGAACACAAAACTGACCGGACTCATGGCCCTCGCCGTGGCCGCTAGCCTTCTGGCCGGCTGCAATGAGGCCGAAACCGGCCGGCCCCTGACCTATGAAAAGGGTGTATACAAGGGCAAGCAGGACGAGGGATTGAGCAGCGATTCGCGCGATCAGTTGCGCCAGCGCATGTCGATCCAAGCCGGAGGCGGCATTTGACGGTCGGCCTCAACAGAAACAAGGGCGCCTGAGCGCCGCCATGGAGGGTCCGCAAGGGCACCGGGCAAAACGAGGGAAAGCGTTATGACGACAACCAATCGAGTAGCGGGCGCCGCGCGCGCCATGTTTGTCGCGATCGCCGCGATGGTCATGCTCGCTGTCGCCCAGCCGGGCGGCGCGGCCCTGGCCCAGACGGCAAACCCGGACGTTCAGTCCGAGGCACAGGGGTCGATCGATGACAGCCAGATGTGGCAGGCGATCCGCAAGGGTGCGACCGGCAACGTTTCCATCCCCGACAGGAACGCCGCCACCCTGATCCAGTCGGAAGGCGACAACTGGCGTGCCATCCGCAACGGGCCGCTGAGTGTCTACTCTGCCTACGCGCTGTTCGGCATGATCTTCCTGCTTGCGCTGTTCTTTGTCCTACGCGGGCGCATCAAGATCGATCACGGCAAGGCCGGCTACACCGTACCACGGTTCTCCGGCATCGAGCGCTTCGCACACTGGCTGATGGCCGGATCGTTCGTCGTGCTGGCGCTTTCAGGCCTCAACATGCTGTTTGGCCGTTATGTGCTGATGCCGGTCATCGGCAAGGAAGCCTTCGCCGCCATTACCATGTGGGGCAAGTACCTCCACAACTACCTGGCCTTCGCCTTCATGGCGGGGGTGGCACTGGCCTTCGTGCTGTGGGTCGTTCACAACATTCCCAACCGGCATGACCTGGTCTGGCTCATGAAGGGCGGTGGCCTGTTCACCAAGGGCTCGCACCCGCCGTCGAAGAAGTTCAATGCCGGCCAGAAGCTGGTTTTCTGGTCCGTGACGCTGCTGACCATCTCGGTTTCGCTGTCCGGCATTGCGCTGATGTTCCCGTTTGAGACGCACTTCATGGCCAAGACGTTCGCCTTCCTGAACAACTTCGGCTTCGATCTGCCAACCAACCTGGCCCCGATCCAGGAACAGCAGCTCAACCAGGTCTGGCATGCCATCGTCGGTGTGGCTTTCATCGTCATCATCCTCGCTCACATCTACATCGGCTCGGTGGGCATGGAGGGTGCCTTCGACGCGATGGGTTCGGGTGAAGTCGACGCCAACTGGGCACGCGAGCACCACAACCTGTGGGTCGAGGAGATGGAGAAGTCGGGTCAGCTCAAGAGCGCCCGCCAACCGGCCGAATAGCGGACGGGCGAGAACCCTGTTCAATGGGGTAGCCATGACTTCAAAACTGGCTGAAGCCAGCGCCAATGAGTACCGCCGGATGGAAATCCGGCGGCAATTGGCTTGGTGCTTCATTGCCATGCTGGCCGCAGTAGTGCAGCTGGCGCATGCCCAGGACACGGTCAGTGGAGACCTCAAGGGCCACGGCGGCCCGGTCAAAGCAGTGGCCGTTTCACAGTCACGCAACGCGGCGCTCAGTGGATCATTCGACTACTCCATGATGCACTGGAACATCGCCGATCCAGGCGAACCGTCGCTGATCAACCGCTTTACCGAGCATGACGGTGCCGTCAATGCCGTCGCCTTCCTGCCCGGCGGCAACCAGGCTCTGTCCGGCAGCGATGATGGCATGGTCAGGCTTTGGGACCTTGAAACGCGCAAGCTGATCCATGCCTTTGAGCCGCACCAGCACAAGGTTGTGGGGCTCGCCGTGTCTGCCGATGGCAAGCTTGCCGCATCGGCCTCCTGGGACCGGACTGTGCGCATCTACGATCTTGCCGGGCACAAGCTGCTGCATACGCTTGAGGGACATCGCAACACGGTCAACGCCGCCGCATTCGCAACCGATGGCCAGTCTGTTTTCACCACCGGCACCGATGGCACCATCCGGAAATGGCGCCTGGCGGACGGGCAGGAAGAGCGCACCATCTACAAGCACGGCTGGGGCATCAACGTTCTTGCAGCCCTTCCTGATGGAAAGTCGCTTGCGTTCGGCGCGCTCAACGGCACCGCCGCCATTCTCGACATCGAGTCCGGCGAGATTGCCCACGAACTAGCCCAACGTGAACGCCCGATCCTGTCGTTGGCCGTATCGGCCGAGCACAACGTCATCGCCTTTGGCGGTGGCGACGGCATCGTCTCGGTGCATGACATGAGCGACTGGATACCGGTCAAGCTGCTCGACAACCCGTATGGGCCCATCTGGGCGTTGGCATTCTCGGGTGACGGTGACGCGCTTTACATGGGCGGACTGGACGACCAGGTGCACTACTGGCAGTTCCGCCCGGGCCGCAACTTCGAGGCCGCGCGCGGCACCTTTCCGCGCCGATTCCAGAAAACCGAAGACATGAGCATTGGCGAACGCCAGTTCGCCCGCAAGTGCTCGGTCTGCCATGCGCTGTCGCCGGTTGATGCCAACCGGGCCGGGCCGACGCTCTTCGGTGTGTTCGGCCGCAAGGCCGGAACGCTGCCGGGCTATGCCTACTCGGACGCGTTGCTCAACTCGGATATCATCTGGAACGAAGCCACCATCGGCGAGTTGTTCGAAAAAGGTCCGCAGCATCTGGTACCCGGCACCAAGATGCCGCTGCAGAAGATGAGCAACGTCGAAGAGCGCAAAGCCATGGTGCAGTGGTTGAAGGAGGTCACGGACCCAGCCGCGAACTGATCTTCGGCCGCCTGGAACCACAGGTTGCCCGGGAATTGTACAAATGGCCATTTGCCCTATATAGCGGGCAGCTACAACAATGGCTCGCAAGCCCGTACGGGCTACCGGCGAGCCGCATAACTGGAGAGGGTAGAGATCATGAAGGCATTCGTTCTTGCAGTGGTGGCGATCGTCGGAATCGGCGTCGGCAGCTGGGCAGTTCTGGGCAGCCTCGGCATGTCATCGTCGCAGGTGTATTCAACCAGCAACGTCCGCCAGTAACTGCCGGCCGCAAGCAACAGCAACGGAGTGAGAGCCCATGGATGACGACAAGTTCAACATGTCGATGCGCAAGTTTCTGAAGCAGGTGGGGGTAACCTCGCAGCAGAAGATCGAGGATGCCGTGCGCGCATCGGGCAAGACGTCCGGCAAGTTGAAGGTCACAGCCGTCATCAAGGCTGACGGTATCGGCCTCGATCACACAGTCACCGGCGAGATCGACCTCGGCTGACGCTGGCAGGTCCCGCCCGATCATGACACTGCCATCAGAACAGGACGGCCTCCTGGCCGACCCGCTATTCCCCCCGCTGCTGAAGGGCCGCAGCGTGCCGCCAGGTGTGGCGGCGCGCAGTGTCGCCGTTGCAGACGCCGCCGCCCGGCGCGTCGGCGCGGGTGACCTGTATTGGTCGCGCTCGGAAGACAGGCTTTCCATGGCCGTGGTGCTTGAGCCGGACGTGCCGCTTGCGCGCGCAGCACAGGTGCAGCATGTGCTGATGGTGGCTTTCGGCGACGCATTTGGCGCCATCTCGCCGCCGGAGATCGGCATTCACTACCGCTGGCCCGGCGACATCCTGGTTAATGGCGCCAAGGCGGGGGAGGTGGCTGCCTTCGCCCCGGCCGGGTGTGGGGCAGGCGATGAGCCGTCATGGATGGTGGCAGCCCTCGACGTCAACATCACGCTGGACCTTTCGCTGCCGGACCCCGGCGAACGGATGGACTCAACCACCTTGCACGAGGAAGGCGCCGGCGAAGTTGACCGTACGCGGCTGGCGGAATCGGTTTCCCGCCACTTTCTGACCTGGATCGATACCTGGACGCATGATGGCTTCAGGCCGGTGCACGAGAACTGGGTGGGCCGGATGGCAGGTGACGGCAAGCCCGTCACGGTGCGTGACGGCGCGCGCATGCTCACCGGGCGGATGACTGGCATGGATGAGGACGGCAACTTGTTGTTCAGCGCCGGCGTGGGGCAGGCGCCGGGGTTGTCGTTGCTCGATAGTGTGCACAGGGTGCAGCCATGAAAGTGCTGCGTACCATCCGCTTCGATGCCTCCGACGACCATGTTTTCGTGAACCCCGCCCAGCCGGATGAAATCGCCGTGTCGGGTGCGTTCGCCTTCGCCGGGTTCGGACCCGAAGAGATTCGCGGCAAGACCAGGCAGGCCTTCGCCAATGGCTTTCTTTCGCTTCCGGGCCTGGGCCGAGCGACCTTCGTCACCGTTGGCGAGGCAACTGAGGCAGAACTGGATGCCGCCACGGATGCCCTCGCGACCTTGCTGCAGGAAGATTTCGGCGCTCCTTCGCCGGACGCCGCAATGTCCGCCGCCCGCGAGGAACTCGGCTATGCGCTCGAGCTTGCCGCCGGCCAACCGCTGAATACGCTGCTCACGGTGCACCGCAAGCTGGATGATAATGGCGACATCCGCGAGGAATACCGCGAGATCAACCCTCCCGGGCTGGAACGCCCGCACACCCGCGTCTGGGACGTTTCCGATGACTGAGCGCAAGACCTGGCATTCTTCCGGCGCGTACCTGCTCGACCGCTTGCCGGGCCGCGGTGGGCTCAAGGTCACGCCTGATTACCTGGCGGCTTTCATGGCGCGGCCGGAATTGGCTCCGGTCGAGGGAAGCTGCGCAGCCGAGATCGCCCTGCACGCCGCGCTTGCCGAGGACCCGTTGAAGGCCGTGAGCGAGGCAGATCTGGCAGCATTGGCCGATCCTGATGCAGCCGAAAACTACCGCATCTTCCTGTCATTCCGTGACCTGCTTGTGAGCAGCGGATCGCTTGAAAAGGCGTACATGGCCATCGTGCGCGGCAAGGCCGGCAATGTGCCGCCGCTGTTCGTGGAGCAGATGGTCCACGCCATCATGACCGGCATTCTGCACGGCCAGATCGACCCGATGCGCTGGCGTGCGGCCGAGATTTTCTTCCGTCCACAAAATGTCTCCACTGGTGAGGGACAGCTCATGCTGGCGGACGAGGAAGTTGTCGACCAGCACGCCGAGACCGGCGGCATGGGCGGTCTAGGCCAGCTTGTGCTCGAAGCCGCCACGCCGCTGAAGCAGGTGCAACTGGATGTTCTCGATGAGGACAACAAGCAACTCTACTGGCCCCGCTCCGAGCGCTTCGACACCGTCATCGACTTCCGCTTTACCCAGCCCGCCAATGATGCCTTCGCGCGCGTCGTCGAGCACTGGATCAACCACTTCCTGGGTTTGTCCGTTCGCGTCCAGCCGGTACAGCGCATCGACGATGAAAGCTGGACCTGGCACATCGGTCTGGACGCCGAAGCCACTCGCCTGCTCAACAAGCTATATGATGGCAACAGTCTCAGCCTGGACGAGGAAACCTCGATCATTGGCCTGTTCCGCATGGAAGTGCTCGACCGCAACGCCGTGATCGACCGCGTGCGGGGCAAGCCCATATGGCTGGCCCTTGCAAGAAATTCAGCCGGCAAGCTGATGGTGAAGCCACAGAACCTGATCGTGAACATGCCATTGCGGCAGGAAGCGTGAGCCCATACTCTGGCCCGCCAGAACACTAGGAGGGAACTGAACCATGGACAGCAGACCATTTGTTGACCGGGGCATGGCGCGGTTTGTGGCAGGCATGATCGGGGCGCTGGCCCTGTTCGGCCTGGCGATGACCTGGCATTTGCAGCAACGCATCGACGCAGGCGGAAATCCGCTTGCAGGCGCTGGCGGCACCGCCGCGGTCAGCAGTGCACCGGCGGCCAACCCGAAATACACCGAATGTACCCAGCGTGAGAGCGAGGCGATCGCCAAGATGCTGGCCGATGGCGTGATCGATCAGGCCAAGCACGACGATTTTCTGGCCAACGCCCTTCAGCGTTGCGCAGGCATGTTCCCGCCCGAGAGTTGATCAGGGGTCAATCGTCGTCGATCAGGAAGTCGTCGATGGTGGCGCCTGGCTTGCCGGCGTTGATATAGTCCTGCGTGGTGCGGATGCGCGGCCGCTCGCCCGCGGCAAACGGATCGTTGGCGGAGTTGGCCTGATGTTCGATCCGGCAGTTGTCGCACATCTGGATCAGTTGCGCGGATGCGCTGTCGGAGAACATCGAATGCTTGCCGGCCAGCTTCGCCATGATGCGGTCGATGGAGCTCTTGGTGCCGAACTCCTTGCCGCAGCGGATGCAGGCGAAAGGCTCTTCTTCCTTCAACACCACCGGCGACAGCGCCGACGCCTCGAAATTGTAGCGCGCTTCCAGCGTTATGGCGCTTTCCGGACAGGTAGAGCGGCACAATCCGCACTGCACGCAGGCTGCTTCGGTAAACGACAACTGCGGCTTGTCCGGGTTGTCGCCGATGGCCCCGACGGGACATGCACCGACGCACGCCTGACACAGGGTGCAGGCGTCCTGGTCCACATGAATCCTACCATAGGGCGAACGCTCGGGCAGCGCGATAACCGCTTGTGGCGAAGGCGCATCGCCATGCAGAAGCCCCAGCATGGTGCGCGTCACGTCGCGCTTTGAACCGACGCCTGAAACCGTGTGCGCCTTGAGAGCCGGCATGGACCCGCTGTCCCACAACGCTGCGTCGAGCGCGTCCGGATCAGCCTCGCAGATCAGTTTGACTTGTGCCAAATAGCCCAATCCGCTCGCCAGCGCAGTTGCGAGTTCGGCCTGGCTGCGCGAGCCCTCGAGTTCGGCTTGGTGGGCCGGATTGGCGAGTATCCAGATACGGCCGGCCCCGGCCGCCATCATCGCCAGCATGGCGTCGTGTCCTACTTGCGTGACCTCATTGACGGCCAGCGGCAGAACGTGCGCCGGCAGGCCTCTGCCGAAGCGTGCGGACATTGAAATCAGTTCCATGCCGTAGCCGGAGTCATGCACGAGGACTTCCGGCGCCGCGCCACCAGCGCCGAGATAGGTCGAGACCAGCGCATTGATCCGCGCCACAAGGTCAGCCCGCTGCGGCATCGCGTAGGAGGCAGCGCCTGTCGGGCACACCGCGGCGCACGATCCGCAACCGCCGCAGATGACGGGGTCGATTTCGACCGTGTCGCCGGCCGAGGTGATGGCGCCGGCAGGGCATACGTCGAGGCACCGGTTGCAGCCGGTCTTGCGGCTTCTCGAATGGGCGCAGATGTCGCCGTTATAGCGCACGTAGAGCGGCTTTTCGAATTCGCCGGCCATGTCGGACAGCTCGAACATCGCTTCCATCACCGCGGCCGGGTTGCCGGGGTCGACCTTCTTGTAGCCTTCGCGCAGCCTGGCCCCGGCGAACAGCGCGGGTCCGTCCGACATGTCGAGAATAAGCGCACAGGTCGACGATGCCCCGTTGCGTGCCATCACGAACTGGGCGCTGTCCTTCGATGACGGCATCAACGGCGCATAACCATCAACCACTATCTCGAATTTGCCGATGTGCCCGCTTGCCCGCGCAATGCGGCCCTTGAACATGGCAACCTCGGCGGTTGCCGGCGGCACCAGGTCTTGCGCATCGCTGAGCAGCAGTGTGACTGGAAGCCGGCCGTTGAGTTTGCGCGCAACGTCGTAGGCCTGCTGGCCCGCGCCATAGACAAGGCACTGGCCCGATGAAGTGACGTTAATCAGGCCGGCCGGTTCCGGCACCAGCGAAGCCTCGGTCAGCAGCGCGGCAGTCTTTGCGGTGCGGTCCGCTTTGTCCTCGCCCCAGCCTGCGCGTTCGCGGATGTTGAGGAAGCGCAGTTCGCCGGCAAAGCCCTGCTCGCCTGCAAGCTCCGAGAACAGCGGCGCCTCCTGCGTGCAGGCAACCATGAGCTTGCCGTTGTCCTTCAGCGCCTGGGCGAACTGACCCACCTCGGCACGGCACAAGGTAGTGTAGACCTCGGGCTCGTCGCCTTGACCGCCCGCAGCCTTGCACAGCTTGCGCCCGTCGAGCTGCATGGTGCGCTCGCAATTGCAGACCAAGATTTCAAAGCCGTTCAGTTTCATCGACGATCCATTCCGCCATGTGACAACGCATGCATTTAGCTCATTCGTTATAATGTATGCATTCTCCTAATCCACCCTGCGGGAGAGTCTTTTTGACAGACAGCACGAGTATCCATTTCTCGGTCATTTTCGAGCGCCACGCCGCCAGCCATCCTTGGCTCGACTGGGAGTGGAAGATGGCCGGTGTCATGCCCGTTGCTGACGCCGACATTCTGCGCGAGCCGCGCCTGCTTGAACAGGGTAACGCGATCAGCCGCTGGCTCGGCGAGCCGTCCCGTGTCGACCTTCACCGCTCAGACATAGAAGCTTACGTCTATAACCTGACATCGCCGCAGCCTTCCTTGTTCGCTGTGGCGCAGGACCGGGAGGACAGCGTGGCGGATGGCCTCGTGTGGCGCACTCACCTCGTCACATTATCGTCCTATGAAGCTGAAGAATACATGGCAGGCGAGGATAGTGTGCTTATCAGCAAGCTGCCGATGCCGGATGACGTGCGCGAATGGCTCGAAGCATTTGTTGCGATGCATTATGTGGATGAGCCGTTCAGGAAGCGCCGCCGCGACCGGCTTGACCCGGACGATCACAAGTTCGGGCAGGAAAGCCTGATTGAACTGCGCCGGCGGATGCTGGCCAACGGCAAGAGTGATGGAGAACTGCATTGAGCCGCAATGAAGACGGTTTCCTGTCACGCTGGGCAAAGCGCAAGCAGGAAGTCCGCGAGAGCGAGGAACGCGAGGCGTCGCTGGCGCCTGAGCAGGTTGATGAAGCTGCGGCGCCAGCAGGCGCGCTGACTGATCCTGATCAGCGCGATACTCCGCCGGATGATGAAACCCGGCAACGCTGGATCGAGGAGCTTGAAGCCATAGACATTGATGCGCTGGCCTATGAAAGCGATTTCAGCATTTTCATGAAGTCATGGGTGCCAGGCGCGCTTCGCCAGAAGGCGCTGCGCAAGCTATGGACGACCAACCCGGCGTTGGCCGTGCTCGATGGCCTCAACGATTACGACCTCGACTACACCGACAAGGCGATCCAGGCGGGCTCGGTGATCTCCAGCTACATGCCGGGCCAAGGCTATGCCAGTCTAGAGGAGGTGGTGGAGAAGGTCGAGGAACTCGCAGGCGATCCGGATGGCACACGTGAGGATGATGTGCCGGCTGGCGACGATGAAGGCCACGAAGACACGACTGCGCAAGAGCCAGACGGGGAACCTGGTACAGGAGGACCCGCTTCGTCCAGGGCTGCCGGCGGGTCTGGCGTGTCCTGAGCGGCGGCTGATGCCTGGGCTGACCTGATTCATCATGAAGCGTGTGGTTAACGCTTTGATAAGGTACGCTCGGCAATGTGAGTCCAGATGCAAGAAATGATTCCCTGCCCGGGAGCCTCCGTGCGGCGAGTCGACCATCCGGCGCTTTTGGAGCGCCGGCCCGGCACCGGGCAATTCAGGGGCGCTCGGCCTGCTGGCGGAAACAAGGGGTACGACTGACATGAAAATTCTGATGTTCATACTAGCGATCTTCCTGATGGCGTCCGGCTTCGCCGTGGGCCTGATGAACATGTTCTCGCCCGGCACCGTCACGCTGGGGCTGAACTATGATGTGGCGGCTACGCTGTTCACCGGTGGCTGTCTGCTGCTCGGCCTTGGCGTAGTCGCCGGTCATCTTGCCGGAGGCAGTACAGGCCACGAGGACGAAGTTCCTCAGGCGCCGCAGCGTGCGCGCAAGGTTGAGGATGACATGCCTGAGTTCATGGCGCCGGTAAGCAACGCCGGAACGGCGGCAGCTGGCGCAGCCGGTGCGGTGGCGGCAGGCGCAGCAGGTGCTGCGGGCGCGGTCGCAGCTGATGCAGGCAAGGCATGGGACTTCACCGCCGTAAGCGCAAACAAGGCTGCGACGGCCGTTTCGGAAACGTCAGAGGCAGCCATCGAGGCAGTGACCGGTGCTGCGGACGAGGCAGCCGAAGCAGCAGGCGAGACCGCCTCCGAGGGACATGACGACCTCTCGTCCCTGTTTGACGAAGCTTCCGATACGGCCGGTGAGGCAAGCTCGTCGGTTACTGAGACGGTGTCGGAAGCGGCAGACGAAGCAGTCGCCGCGGCCGAAGCAGCAGCTGAAGCGACCACTGAGGCAACCTCAGGCGCCATTGAAGCGGCAGGCGAGACGGCTAGAGAGGTTGTCGCGGCCGTCGAGGAGGCTGCAGTAGAAACATACGAAACCGTCGAAGAGACCGCATCTGACGCCGCAGTGGCTGCCGAGGAAGCAATCTCTGATGCTGGCGAGGCTGCCGGGGAAGTAGCTGACGAGGCAGAAGTTGCCGAGGGCGAACTGGGCGAGGAAGCAGGCGCAGCGGTCGACGAGGTCACGGCGGAAGAACCGCTCGCCAACGAACAGGCCCTGTTTGTGGTCGAGGAACGCACCATCCGCGGGCGTCCGGCACGGCTGCTGTCCGACGGCACGGTCGAGGCCGAGACCGACGAAGGCTGGATGCGGTTCGAGAATGTCGAGCATGTCGAGGAGTATCTCGACGCCATGAAGGCAACGGCCTGACCTGCGACCTATCCATTCTGTATCGCGCAATGAAACACGGGCCGCCTCGACAGGGCGGCCCTTTCATTTGAGCATCAGCGTACGTCCAGCACCGACGTCGTGGCCTTGCGCACCACGTCGACGGCAGTGGAGCCGCGGATCATCCGCTGCAGCCGGGTGCGGCCTTCGTCCGTCACCACGATGACGCTGTGACCGGCGCCGTGCTGCACGATCATCTCTGCCGGCGGGCCCGCCGCGGTCACCAGGTCCTTGACCTTGATCCCCATGGCCTTGAGCAGGGCACGGGCGTTCTTGACGTTCTCTTCCGCCGCCGGCAGGCCGCTCTCGTCGGGTGAGGCCGAGAACAGGGTGATCGGATGCCCGGCGACGTGAGCCAGCACTGCAGCCCGCCTCACCGCCTGCATGGACCGCGATGTTCCGTCGGTACAGATGAAGAAGCCTTTACCCTCAAGCGGATGCCGCACCACCAGCACCGAGCAGGGCGCATGGACGGTGACCTGTTGCACCACGCCGGCATCGAACAGCGAGTGGAACTCACCGCGCCAGCGCGACGGCTCACCCATGATCATCAGGTTGTAGGGGCCGAGCTCGTACTGGTCGAGAATGCCCGCTGCCGGATCCGGCGCGGTCTTGAGCTTAAGCACGACCGTGCGGCCTTCCTCGGAAATGAACTCCACCTTGTTGTCGCCAAGCGGGTCGCCCCAGGCATCCTGGTGGCCGGTCTTTCGCGGCCAGTCCTCGGCCGGAATGCCTTCCTCGCGCAGGATGTCGAGCGCCATGCGAAGCCGGTTGACGCCGGGTAGTTCCAGGCCTGAGTCCAGCACGTTCTGCCGCGCCACGCGCACCTGCAGTCCGCCCGACCACAGTCCCTGGTCGATCGGCCGCACGAACAGGATGATGATGTCGCACTCGTCCGACTTGGCCAGCCTCGCCGCCATCCGCACCGTGTCGAACGACTCTTCCGTATCGTCGATGCAGGCGAGGATGCGGAACCGCTTGCGGCGCTGCGCATACACATTGGCAAGTGTCTTCTGGACGGCACGCTCGACGCGGTCACTGACGACGGTTTTGCGGAACAGGCTCATCACCAAACCATCCTAGCGCAACAGTGGCCAGTAGAGGAAGGCAAACGCCATCAGCAGCACCAGGGAGGCGATGGTCATCCGCCAGCCCGACTTCAGGAAGTCCTTGCCGGTCAGGAAACCTGACGCATAGATGATGGTGAAGGCCGGGTGCGCCGCCGCCGTGATATAGGCAAAGGCAGACGATATCGCCGCAATGAAACCGGCGATCAGCGGGTCGGCCCCGCCGGCGCTGGCGGTCTTCAGCACGATCGGCCCCAGCACCGCAATCGCAGCGCCCGCCGTCATGGTGTTGGTGACGAATGTCGTCAGCAGCGCGATGGCCGCATCGAGGCCCGCCCCGGTGGCCAGTCCGATTGGCCGCAGCATCTCGACGAAGTTGCGGGCAACCCATTCGGCTGCACCGGTATCCTTCATCTGCACGCCCAGCGAGATCGCCGCCGCATAAAGCAATACGACGCCCCAGTTGACGCCCGAGTTGACGTCTTCCCAGCGTACCAGCCCCGCCACCAGGAACGCGATCGCGCCTGCAATGGCCACGATGCCGAGGCCCAGTTGCTCGGAAAACATGATCCAGCCGATGACCGTCAGGATGAATAGCATGATTGCCATCCACTGTGCCGGGCGGATCGGCCCGTCCAGCGTCACCTGGGTGCGCAGCCGGGTCACCGCCCGCGACAGGTCGGTATACTCAGGCTTGAATGTCCAGAACAGCACGGCGGTCACCACCGGCAGCTGTGCCAGGAATATCGGATAAGCGTATATCATCCAGGTCACGTAATCGACGAGGAAGCGGCGTGTTTCGGGGTTTGTGGGGTCGTAGAAGAAGTCGCGCCAATAGCCGATCATGATGGCGTTGCGCGCTCCGCCCGATGGCGTGCCGATGCCGGCGATGGCGCAGCCGTAGGAGATCGACAGCAGCAGCACGGCGGCAAGGTTCTTGACCTTCTTCGGGTCATTGGACGTGAGCGAGATCAGCGTGATGCCGACCGGCAGCATCATTGCCGCCACCGTATGCTCGCCGATGAACGAGGCGAGCACCCCGCAGGTCAGGGTGATGCCGAAACTGATGCGCAAGGTGCTGGTGCCGGTGACCTTGACGATGGCCCAGGCTATACGCCGGTCGAGCTTCTGCTTGACCACAGCCACCGCCAGCATCAGTGCGCCCATGATGAACAGGACAGAGTCCGTCATCAGGCTCTTGGCAACCTCGGTCGACTCGATTCCCAGCAGCACCACCTGTCCCACCACGATCAGCAAGGCCACCGTTGGCAGCGGCACCGGCTCGGTGATGAACAGGATCGTCGCGAACATCGACATGGTAAGGACGATCTGTCCTTCCCGTGACATCCCCTCGTAAGGGCCGGTCTGCAGGAAAGCGAAAGACAGCATTAGCGCAATGAAGAACCAACGCCGCTCCCAGAACCAGTAGAGATTGATCTGGTTCCTGAGGTGAACCCAGCGCTGGTACCCGTGCCGCTGCAACCGGTGCAGCCGGTGTTCGCCATAGTCGGCCTGCAGGCTGTCGCGGGCCAGCTGGAAATGCACATCACTCATGCGGCGTGGCCTCTTGCGGTGCACGAAGCCGTTGTGAGACTGTCACCGCCAATCAACCCAGACCCGTAACTTCCGGAGACGTCCGCCAGATGAGCGATATCGCCGCCATTCTCGACCATGTCGACGCCAACCTCGATGCAAGCCTTGAGCGGCTGTTCGACCTGTTGCGCATTCCCTCCATCTCGACCGATCCGGAGTACAAGGCCGAGTGCCGCCGGGCGGGGCAGTGGCTGGTCGATGATCTCAATGGCATGGGCTTCGACGCATCCCTGCGCGACACGCCGGGCCACCCGATGGTGGTCGCGCATTACGCGGGCCCTGATGGCAGCCCCCATGTGCTGTTCTATGGTCACTACGACGTCCAGCCAGCCGATCCACTGGAAAAATGGAACACTCCTCCGTTCGAGCCGCAACGTGTGACCGGCACGGACGGTATTGAACGCATCTATGCCCGGGGCGCCAATGACGACAAGGGCCAACTGATGACCTTCATAGAGGCCAGTCGGGCCTGGATCAATGAGACCGGACGTCTCCCCTTTTCGGTGACGGTGCTATGCGAAGGCGAGGAAGAGTCCGGCAGCCCCAGCCTCGATCCGTTCTTAAAGGCCAACAAGGCGGAACTCAGCCGCGCCGTGGCGCTGGTGTGCGACACCGGCATGTGGGATCCGGATACGCCCGCCATCTCGACCCGCCTGCGCGGTCTGGCCCACGAGGAAGTCACCATCGTCGGCCCCCGCATCGACCTGCATTCGGGCTTTTATGGCGGCGCTGCGCACAACCCGATCCATGTGTTGATGAAGATCCTGTCCGACATGCGCGACGGCGACGGCCACATCATAATTCCCGGCTTCTATGATGGCGTGCCGGAACTGCCCGAGGCGACCGCAAAGCAGTGGCAAGGGCTGAATTTCGATGAAGCGAAGTTTCTCGGCGACATCGGCCTGACGGCGCCGGCCGGCGAGAAAGGCCGCTCGGTGCTGGAGATGACCTGGTCGCGTCCGACGCTGGAAGTGAACGGCATTTTCGGCGGCTACACCGGCAAGGGCACCAAGACGGTCATCCCCTCCGAAGCCACCGCGAAGGTGTCAATGCGCCTGGTTGGCCAGCAGGGCCCGGACCATGTGCTCAAGGTGTTCCGCAAGTTCATCGAGGACCGGTTGCCGGACGGCTGCAAGGTGCGCTGGGGCGGGCGCGGCGAAGGCTCGCCCGGCATCGAGATCCCAGAGGACAATCCGTGGCTGAAGAAGGCGGCGAAGGCGCTGGAGGATGAGTGGAACAGACCGGCCGTGATGATGGGCTGCGGCGGCTCTATTCCCGTAGTGCGGTCATTCGAGGATATCCTCGGCATGAAGTCGCTGCTGGTCGGTTTCGGCCTGCCGGACGATGCGCTGCATTCGCCCAACGAGAAATATAACCTCAAGTGCTTCCACAAGGGCATCAGAAGCTGGGTCCGCATCATCGGCGAACTGGCCTCGGCATAAGCGGTATCTGCCCGTGCTGGCCCAGCTTGCCATAGGTTCCATCGTCATCGTCGTGACGGTCGTCATCCAGGCCGAAGTTTTTGCCATGATGACCCGCCGCCACGAACCGGTACTGGCCTGGAGCCACAGGCGCTTCAGGCGCTACGGGCCGAGCGTGTTCCTTTCCATCGCCATGCTGCTTGTGTTGGCTGGCATGACCGTAAACGTTTGGCTATGGGCATTTGTGTTGATGGCGACGGGTGCGGAGCAGCGGCTCGAACCCGCAGTGTACTTCTCGCTGGTCTGCTACACCACGCTCGGGTTTGGCGATATCACATTGCCAGAGGAGTGGCGGCTGTTGTCGGCGATGATCGGCGCCAACGGCTTTCTGATGTTCGGCTGGTCCACCGCGTTCATGACCGAGTTGATCAGGAAGGCCCGCTAGCCCGCTCTTTCCAGCCCACACCATTCAGCGATGAACAGCGCAATGGAACCGGTGACCCGCTTGACCGACGAGAGTGAAACGCGCTCGTCGAAGCCGTGGATGTTCTCCGAGTAGGGACCGTAAACCAGGCACGGAACGTCGCCATAGAGCACAAACACGCGGCCATCCAGATAACCCGGCGTGATCATCGTCTCCAGCGACTTGCCGTAGGCTGCCGCATGGGCGCGGCCCAGCGTGGCCTCGGCCTCGGAGCCTTCCTCCAGCACGTAGCCCTCAGCGAAGAAACCGTTGAATTCCACCTCCGGCGGATTGTTGGACAGGAAGGCATTGGCAAGCGCTGCATTGCGTACGCAGGCCTCGATCTCGCGCGCGGCATCACGCGGGTCGACGCCGGGATAGATCGAGATGCGGCAATCGAACGAGCACCATGCCGGCACGGATGAGGCCCAGTCGCCCCCCGCGATCTTGCCGAAGTTGAGGTTGATCGGGTGGTTGTAGTCCTCGAAATAGCGATGGTCTTTCTGGCGAGAATTCCAATCCGCTTCCAGTCCGCGCAGGGCCCTCATAATCTCGAAGCTGGTCTCGATGGCATTGGCGCCTGCGCCTGCCTCGCGCACATGGACCGGCAGCCCGCGCATGTGCACCTTGAACCAGATCACGCCCACATTGGCCCGCACTAGCTTGTCGTCTTCCGGTTCCGGGATGATCGCCGCATCCGCCCGGTACCCGCGCACCAGCGCGGAAAGTGCGCCATTGCCAGTGCACTCTTCTTCCGTCACCGACTGCACGTGCACCGTTGCGGCGGGCTGGTAGCCAAGTGATTTCAGGGCATCGAGCGCGAAGATGTTGGCGGCAATGCCGGCCTTCATGTCGGCGCCGCCGCGGCCATAGAGCCAGTCGCCGTCGCGCCACGGCTCGAACGGCGGACGCGTCCACATGTCCAGTGGTCCAACTGGGACAACGTCCATGTGGCCGTTGAGGATGAGGGACTTGCCGGTCTCTTCGCGCGGGCGGTGCGTGCCCACCACGTTGATGGCGTTGGCGTAGTCTACCTTCACCGGCGAAAATCCGGGATGGTTCTCTATGTCGGCGATGTCTATTGCCCACCGGTCCATTGCCAGTCCGCGAGCTTTCAACTCGCTGAACAGGAAATCTTGCGCAGTATGCTCCTGCCCGCGCAGGGAAGGGAACCGGATCAACTCTTCTGTGAATGCAACCTGCTTCTCAAACTCCGCCTCCACTGCTGCGAGAATGTCCATGGTGAGTTGGCTATCGAGCGCCATGCGTTGCTCCTTTTGAGAGGGCCGTTGTCAGCGAGCATCGACCGTCCGGGATACCCGGTCAACGACGGTGGCGTGCGTTCAGGTATTGCTGTCCAGCACCTGTTGCATGGCTTCCCCGATTGCCCGGTCCTGCTCGCTGCCTGATCCAGTCAATCCGGTCACCGTGCTTTGCCGGTCCGCCATCGGGCGGTGCTGGTTGAGTTTCCAGACACCTTCCAGCCGCTCGACGTCCATCTCGACTCCCACGATACCGCGCAGCATGACCTCGACATAATCGTCCGGCGCGTCCGACACCTGCCAGGGTGCCTCGCGCATCGTTTCGTGCTGGTTGGTAAGCTCATTCACCAGCTCCAGCAGCCATTGCCGGTCGTCAATTGTTCGTGCAGCACCGTGCGCATGCACCACGATGTAGGCCCAGGTCGGCACCACCTTTCCGGTTTCCTGCTTGGTCGCGTAGTTGGATGGCGAGATGTAGGCGTGCGGTCCCTGGAAGATCGCCGCAGTTGGCAAGGCACCGTCCTGGAGCAGCTTCCAGTGATCGTTGGCCCTTGCAAAGTGCCCGGCCAGGCGCAGGCTGCCATCGGCCTGTTGACGCACCGAAAGCGGCAGGTGGGTGATCTTCAACCCGTCCGGTGCTGCAGACACCAGCGCCGCCAGCCGGATCGACGTCATGGCATCGCTGAGGACGGGCAACCGGGTTTCGCGCCAGTCAGGCTTGGCGTAGATGCGATCTGACAAGCTTCGTGCTCCTTAAAGGGCAGCCATCTTGGCCTTGTTGCTGGCCATCAGTTCGTCTTGCGTATGCCCGTAGTCATAGGCTGGCGACAGCACCAGTTCGGCATTTGCAATGTCAAACACGAAGAAGCCGGTCATGTGCGGCAGGTAATAGGCCCAGGCCTGCTCGAATTGCGACACCAGGTCAGGCGCTGCCGCAGCCCTTTGAACCACCGAGCCCGAGGCCCTGACGCGCACCGCCTTGCGGGCCAGCGGATCCAGGAAGCATACCTCACAACCGGCATTCGCGCGCAGGTTCCGAGCCGTGCCGGGCGAGCGGATATTGCCGCAGGCAATGGTGCAATCGTCAATCACCACGAAGGTCGCCTTCGGTGACACGGCGGGCCGCCCGTCCGCATCGATGGTGGCGACGAACCCGCACGAATGCGTGGTGATGATTGCCTGCATTTCAGCTGTCAGCACGGTCGCATCTCCTTCTAGCCGGCCTTGAACTTGACGGCATGATCAGGCGCAGTGACGCCGTGGACGTTGCGCGGATCGTCAACCGGCTCGCCGGCCACGATACTCAATGGCACCACGCCTGCCCAGACAGGCAGCGCATGATCCTCCTCATCTTCAACCGGCGGGCCGTTGCGGACTTTTACTGGCGCCTCGTCCAGCGGTAGCCGCAGCACCGTCGTTGTCTTCACCTCCTGTGTTGTCATCGGCCTGAGCATCGGCCAGCGGCCTGGAAACCAGCGTTCGAACATGGCTTCCAGACTTGCTTCCTTGTAGGTCGGATCGTCGACGATCTCCGCGGTGCCGAATGCCATGCACGACCGGTAGTTGGCCGAGTGGTGAAAGCCGGAGCGCGCCAGCACCATGCCGTCCCACAACGTTACGGTCATGCATACCGGGTTGGCGACCGCTGCGCGCAGGAACCGGCTGGCGGATGAGCCATGCCAGTAGACGTGATCGCCCTCGCGCCACTGCAAGGTTGGCGTGACCTGCGGTGCTCCGTCCAGCACGTAACCCACATGGCATAGCGGCTGCGCGTCCAGCACTGCGTGAACTGCACCCTCATCGTATGCACCACGCTGGTTCAAGCGGCGCAGCCGGGTTCGCTCGTTCGGTGCATTGGTTCTTTGTGCGATTGCTGGTGCCTTCCAAAACTGTTTGACCAGTCGCCAGATGACGAGAAATATGGCTATAGAGAAATATCCAATATGACAATTTTTGATAAGGCCACTGGGAACACCGCCATAGCCGCGCTCAGCCTGGACAAGACAGCTGACCAGCCGCTGCATGTCCAGTTGACCTCGCAGTTGCGCGACCTGATCCTGTCCGGGCGCATTGAACCGGATGAGCGCCTGCCGGCCAGCAGGGCCCTTGCCAGGGATCTTGGCGTGTCGCGTATCACCGTCACCACGGCGATGGACCAACTGGTGGCCGAAGGGTATGCCGAAGGCCGCCATGGGCAGGGGGTGTTCGTGGTGCCGGACCTTCCTGACAATATCCTCAAAAGCAGCCGGCCGCAGGCAGCTCACACCATAACGCCGCTGCCCAGATGCAAGGCGGGCGCGATGCCGTTTCAGCCCGCTGCGCTGGATGACCGTCTGTTCCCCCATGAAGAATGGTCCAAACTGCTTGAACGGAGCTGGCGTGAACAGGGGCCATCCGGCTTCAGCCAGCTTTCACCGGCAGGGCACGGCTCGCTTCGCGAAGCCATTGCCCGCCACCTGTTCGAATGGCGCGGACTGGCCTGCCAGCCGCACGACGTGGTGGTGACGGCGGGTGGTGCCGATGCAGTGCAACTGCTCGTCGAGGCGCTGGACCTGCAGGGCAAGCGGGTGGTGCTTGAAGACCCCGGCTACGGACTGTTCTACGGCATGCTCACGTCTGCCGGCGCGACGGTGCTGCCGCAACCTGTAGACCGCAATGGTCTTGACCCGTTGAAGTTGCCACCCGCGAGCCTGGCGATCGTGACGCCGTCCCGGCACTATCCGCTCGGCAGCTCGATGCCGCTGGCCCGCCGCCTGGACCTGATCTCCTGGGCCGGCCGTCACGATGCACTTGTCGTGGAAGACGATTTCGACAGCGAATACCGCTATCGCGGCACGCCGCTGCCGGCCATGAAGGGTCTCGGCGGCAAGGACCGAGTAATCTACCTGGGATCGTTCTCCAAGGTGTTCTCGCCTGCCTTGCGGCTTGGCTATCTGGTCTTGCCGCCTGCATTGACCGGCCGGGTGCTGCACATCCTCGACACGCGCGGCGCGCTGGCCTCGGCCGTTGCTCAACCCGCCCTGGCGCAGTTCATGTTGTCAGGCCGCTTCGCCACCCACATCCGCCGCATGCGGCGCATCTATGCGGCCCGTCAGCAGGCGCTCGTGGAAGCAATGCGAACGCATCTTGACGGGCTGCTGGAGGTTGAGCCGGAGGCAGGCGGCATGCACCTGACGGCGCATTTCACCTGTGAGCTGGCCGCGAGGATGAACGACGTTGAACTGTGTGAACTTACCCCGCGCAACTGCCTGTTACTCAGGCCACTTTCTTCGTTCTGCCACGGCACGGCGCGGATGCAGGGCTTGCTGATGGGTTATTCCGGCTTTGACGAAACCGAGCTTGATGCGGCCAGCCGGAAACTTGCCGGACTGCTTCAGGCGTAAGCCTCGAGAGTTTCGACAAGGCTGTCCGGCACCTCGATGCCGTCTTGCGCCGCCTTCTCCCGGTTGGCCCATCGGCTGTCTGCCGGAAGCCGCACCCCCTCATCCTGCCCCAACGCGTCCAGCATCACCTCCAGCCGCTCGGAAAAGTCGCCATGATTGCCGAATGCCTGGGGCGCAATGGCCAGCAGAAACTGGCCGACGTCCGGCGGGCCGCCCTCGTTGCTGCCGAACGACGTCGCCTGAAAGGCGAAGTTGGGACCGGCCAGGCCGCCCGCAAGCACGTCCACCAGCAGCGCCAGCAGCATGCCCTTGTATCCGCCCGCCGGCGCCATCGCGCCGCCGTTCAGAACATCATTCGGGTCCGTGGTGGGCTTGCCGTCCCTGTCCACGCCCCAGCCAAGCGGGATGGGCTTGCCCTTCCCGGCATGGTCCTTGACCGTCACATATGCCACCTGCGACGTCGCCATGTCGGCAATAAGTGGCGGCAGCCCGTTGCCGCGCGGCACCGAGTAAGCCAGCGGGTTGGTGCCGAAGAACCGGTGCTTGCCGCCATAAGGCGCCATCAGCGCCGACGAGTTGGCGAAACACAGGCCAATCAGCCCGGCCTTGGCGGTGCGCTCCACGAACCAGCCCAGCACGCCGGCAGACGTGGAATTGCGAATTGCCAGCGCGGCGACGCCCTGCGCATGGGCAAGGTGATGAAAATCGTTCATTGCTTCGTGAAAGGCTGCGAACGAAAAACCTTGCCGCGCATCGCTGGCAATGGCCGACGGCGCCACCTGCTCATGGCTGGGCCGAGCCTTGCCGTTCACCTTGCCGCAGCGCAGGTGCTCGCAATAGGTCGGCAGATATCCCAGCCCGACCGTGCGAATGCCGTCGGCCTCGGCCTCCACGATGGCCGACGTGGTCTGCTCAAGCTGGATGCCCTCAGCGCCTGAACCGGCCAGGGCGGCCCGAGCGAGAGCATCGATGTCGGATAGGCTGAGGGTGGGCATGGGCGCTCCGGATCCGGTTGACGTGTCGCCGTGGAGCCTGCCACCTTCGCTGCGGGCAGTTCAAACGGAAACCGGAATCCCCATGAAAATTTCAGCCATTCGGGCCACGCCCATCAACGTGCCGCTGGAAGCAGCCTACATCTGGTCCTATGGCGCGCTGCCGGGCTTCACCCAGACCATCATCGAGATAGAGACGGACGAGGGAGCGACCGGCATCGGTGAAGCGCCCTCGGCTGCCGCCGCCGCCACCATCAACGGTGCCTTTGCCGAAGCCCTCATTGGCCGCGATCCGCTGGACATAGCGGGGTGCGAACTGGTTTGCCTGCCCTCCAGCCGCGGCGTTCAGTCCGTCTCGGAACTGGCACTGACGGCCACCTGGGGCGGGGTAGAAATGGCGCTGTGGGACCTGCGCGGCAAGGCCTGGAACCAGCCGCTCTACCTGTTGCTCGGCGGCGCGGTTCGCAAGGAAATCGCCTTCACGGAGTATTTCGCCTATCGGGTGGCCGGGGGCGGCAAGGGCGGCGAGGCCAGTCCCGAAGCCGTGGCCGACTATTGCGCCCGGATGAAGGATGAACACGGCTCGACGATGTTCGAGGGCAAGGTGTCGGATGCAAATCCGAAGGATGCAATCAGGCTGGCCACGGCAGTACGCAAGGCGATCGGCGATGACGCCTTGCTCAGGGCTGACTCCAACCACGCCTACACCGTCGCCACCGCGCGCATGCTGGCCCCGGCCTTCGAGGAACTTGGGCTGGACTGCTGGGAAGATCCGGTTGGCACCTACGAGGACATGGCGCGTCTAAGGCCGCATATGAGGCTTGCCTTCTCGTCGCACAACATCGACCTGCCTAAGGCCGCTCGCCTTGGCGTGCCGGATAATATTGTCACCAATATTGCCGGTCATGGCGGCTTCACCCGAACGCTCAAGTTCATCGGTGCTTGCGAGCAGTTCGGGATCGGCTTCTGGTGTTATTCAGGCGATTCAGGCGTGGCCACGGCTGCCTACATGCATCTGTGCGCCAGCCAGAACTGGATCACGAAACCCAATCAGTCGCTGCTTCGCATGCAGCCGCATGACGTGATCGAGGAAGGTCCGTTCCGGCCAGAGAACAATGTCGTACGGGTGCCGGAGGGCGCGGGGCTGGGCGTGACGCTGTCGCAGGACAAGCTGAAGCATCTGCATCGCCACTATCTCGAACATGGTGTGATGAACAAGTACGCCAACCCGGCAGACCCCGGCCGTTACATCCGCTTGCCACTGGTATGATTTTCAGGCCCGGCCCTTGCCCAGCGGCACCGGTCCGGAAACGATCACACGCGCACCGTCCATAAGCCCGTCGAGACCGTCGCCAGCCAGTGGCATCCGCTCCGGCGATGACGTTTCGGCCAGCGCCGTGCGCACCGCATCGCCCATGTGATCGAGGCCCGGATGCACGATCACGCGTGCACCTGCATTGGCCGGCAGGAACTGCCAGTTGTCATCCTGCGGCCTGAGCGACAATTGCCCATCGCTGCTGCGGTCGACGACTGCCGCCCGCGGCCACAACAGCGGGTCTGGCGCGTTTGATGGAAGCCTGGTCACCGGGTTGAACGGCTCGTCCTCTTCGAGGCGAAGCCGGTCGTCCTCGAAGATGTCGCCACCTTCCAGAACCTTCGCATAAATGCCGCAGAACATGTGACCGAGGTAATGCCGCATCATGCCGGGCACGTCGATGGAGGTGTCGCCGGACCACGGGTCGGCGGACGTTGCCGCACAGCGCAAGGCTGGCCGCAGCAGCTTGAGGCGTGTCTTGCCGATGCGCACTGTCTTGCCGGTCAGCGAAAATTCCTCCCACGGCTCGAGCCCGCTGACATAGATGTTGCCGCGAAACCGCAAGCCAGAAAGCGTCATCGCGCTCACATATTCAAGCCATTCGACCGATGCCAGGTTTATGATCGACACGGTCGTGTCGTCGAAGTCCCAGTGGCCGGGAGGCTGCTGGATCCGATGCATGCGGATGCCGCATTCGGGCCCTGGCCTGAAGTGACGGTTCATCAGCGCGTCGGCTGCCGGATCGCCGCTTGCATCGAGCGGCGAACATGCCGTTTCGCCATCAGGCGACGTGATGCAAATGCTGCCAGCACCCTCGTCCACTTGAGCCGAGAATCCCGCAAGCTGCGGATAGATAGTTATCTGCAAGAAGCTGCGCGCCGGAGACCACCCATCTGATCCTTGCGGCGGCGGCAGGTTGCCGGAGGTGAAGGCGAAGGCCCTGTCGTGTTTCAGGCCGCCACCGGGCACAAGTTGGCCGCGCTCCAGCCGTTCGGCTCTCATGCCTTTCACGGGATAGCGGTATATCTGCTCGATGCGTATAATCAACGATTGGCACCTATCTGACGGGCCGGCGCCCGAAGCCCAGCCGCTTCTTGAGGCGCTGTTCGCGGTATAGCGTGAACAGGCCCGATCCCACGATCAGCACGATGCCGGCGAGAGACCATGAGTCCGGCACGTCGCCGAACACGACATAGCCGAGCACCAGCGCATAGACGATCAGCGTGTAGCGGAACGGTGCGGTGTAGGCCACCTCCGTATCGCGCAATGCCATCACCGTCAGAAGGTAGCCGCCCACGATGAAGATCGAGGCCACGAAGGTCAGGCCCAGGTGATCCATGCTGATGGGCTCCACCCCCTTGAACAGCATCCAGACCACTCCGCCGAG
Source organism: Alphaproteobacteria bacterium (assembly GCA_024642465.1). Taxonomy (GTDB): domain Bacteria; phylum Pseudomonadota; class Alphaproteobacteria; order Rhizobiales; family Aestuariivirgaceae; genus Anderseniella. Next base: position 13,671 of record JAHEBA010000015.1, on the reverse strand, counting down.
CATGACGCAGACAGCATTGGTGAACGCCACGATGATGGAGGGCGTGGAGCCATCCAGCTTGCGGGTGACCAGATCGCGCAAGGCGACGGTGAACACGCAGGCAATGGCCAGTACCGTATACACATTGAAGCCTTCGCCGCCGGGCTTGACGATGAGCAGCACGCCCGTAAAGCCGACGAATATCGCGGTAAGCCGCCGCCAGCCCACGGCTTCGCGCAGGAATATGGCGGCCATCACCGTTACCACCAGCGGCACCGCCTGCATGATTGCAGTGATGTTCGGCAACGGCATCTGGAACAGCGCCGTGATGAACAGGAACGTGGAAATGACGTCGAAGAACGTGCGTGACAGCACCGGACGCGACAATCCCTTCGGAATGTCGGACGCCTTCCCGGTCGCGATGATGAGGCCTGCGATGATCGTGCTGGCGAACGCGCCGCGAATGGCGATGAACTGGCCCACGTCGACGTGTCCGCCGAGGGACTTGGCCAGCGTGTCGTTCAGCACGAATGCGAGCATGGCCAGACACATCAGCAGTCCGCCGCGAACCGCAGACGTCGCAACCGGGGATGGGGTCTGGCTCGCTGTACTCATTGCCAACCTTTAGGGCAGTTCGCTGCTACTTGCTACCTGCATTGCAGGCAGGCCGGCATTGCGCGCCGTGCAGTGATGGTGCAAATAGCAACCCCGGCAATCCCTGTGGGAGGAAGATCAGATGGTTCAGGGCGGCAACGTCGATCCGCGCTATGACAAGGCGTTCCCGGTATCGTGGGAACAGTTTCACCGCGATGCGCGGGCGCTGACCTGGCGGCTCGATGAACACGGTCCTTTTCATGCTGTTGTTGCGATTACCCGCGGCGGGCTGGTGCCGGCAGCCATCGTGGCGCGGGAGCTTGGTCTTCGCATCATCGACACGGTGTGCATTGCCTCCTACGATTACGGCACGCAAGGCGAGTTGCAGGTGCTCAAGAAGGTCAAGTCCGAGCTTGCCCGTGACGGCGGCAAGGGCGTCCTGATCGTCGACGACCTGGTCGATACGGGAAATACGGCCCGCGCCGTGCGCGAAATGCTGCCGAACGCACACTTTGCCACCGTCTATGCGAAGCCTTCCGGCCGACCGCTCGTTGATACGTTCGTCACCGAAGTAAGCCAGGATACCTGGATTTACCTGCCCTGGGACCTCACATTGCAGTTCGCGCCGCCGATCCGCGACGGTGCAACCGGCTGAGCCCCGCATGAGCGGGGTGGCCCACGGGAATTGAAAGCCAGATGCCTCACTATGACGCCTCGCTGCCTGGACTGACCCTGCCACTGGCGCTGCTGCGCACGGCTGGCCGCGTCGGCCGCAAGACCGAGATACTGGAAGACCAGAACCGGGAGCCGATGACCTATGACCGGCTCATCCTCGGTGCCCAGGTGCTCGGACGCGTATTCGCCGCACGCACGGTCCCGGGCGAGGCGGTGGGCGTTTTGCTGCCGAACGTGAATGCAGCCGCGGCCACCATATTCGGCCTGCTCTGGCATGGCCGCACGGTGGCCATGCTCAATTTCACATCGGGCTTGAAGAACCTGCGGTCGGCTTGCACGACGGCCAACCTCAGGCTGGTCGTCACTTCGCGGCTGTTCGTTACCAAGGGCGGGCTGGAAGATCTGATCGAGGGCCTCGGCGAACAAGCCGAGATTGTCTACCTGGAGGATGTCCGCAAGACCATCGGCACCGCGGCCAAGCTGCGCGGGGTGTTCGACAAGCTCCGCGCTGGCTCGGTAGCAAGGGCCAGCGGCGCGACACCGGACAGCCGGGCCTTCATCCTGTTCACGTCCGGTTCGGAGGGCGAACCGAAGGGTGTGGTGCTGACCCATCGCAACATTCTGACCAACATCGCCCAGATTGCGGCCCACATCGACCTGCGTCAGTTCAAGACCTTCTTCAACCCGCTGCCGGTGTTCCACTGCTTTGGCCTGACGGGTGGCCTGCTGTTGCCGCTCATCGATGGTATTCGCGTAGTGCTGTACCCGAGCCCGCTGCATTACCGCGAGATCCCGAAACTCGTCGGCGAGACCCGTGCGGATCTTCTGTTCGGTACCGACACGTTCGTTGCCGGCTATGCCCGCGCCGCGGACCCGCAAGACCTCAAGTCGGTGAAGATGATCGTCTGCGGCGCCGAACGGGTGAAGCCCGAGACCCGCGCCCTGTGGGAGCCGCACGGCACCCGCATCGTCGAGGGTTACGGCGCCACGGAGTGCTCGCCGGTGGTGGCCCTCAACACGCCGGCGGCCAACCGCCCCGGCACCGTGGGGCCGCTGCTGCACGGCGTCGAATACCGTCTGGAGCCCGTCAAGGGCATCCACGAAGGCGGTCTCCTGTCGGTAAGGGGTGGCAACGTCATGGCCGGCTACCTGCTGCCCGGTGACGGCGGCAGGCTGACCCCTCCGGAAGGTGGCTGGCACGATACCGGCGACATCGTCACGGTGGGCAACGACCTCGTCGTCACCATCAAGGGCCGCGCCAAGCGCTTCGCCAAGCTGGGTGGCGAGATGGTGTCGCTCGGCGCCATCGAGGCGCTGGCCTCGCAATTGTGGCCCCAGCACAGCCACGTGGCGGTCAGCGTGGACGACGGCAAGAAGGGCGAGAAGGTGGTGCTGGTCACCGACATGGAAAACGCCGCCCGCGCCGACCTGCTGGCCTATGCGAAAGCCGAGGGAGTGCCGGATCTGTGGGTTCCCAAGGCCATCCTCGTGGTCGACGCGATACCGGTCCTAGGTTCCGGCAAGGCCGACTACGGCGCCGCCCAAAGACTGGTGGAAGACCGCAACTCCCTGTTATAGGGTCCATCCCGTCAACACCTTGCCTTGCGGACGTGGCGAAACTGGTAGACGCAAGGGACTTAAAATCCCTCGACTTCGGTCATGCGGGTTCGACCCCCGCCGTCCGCACCACAGCTGAGTATCCGGGACGACACCCACTCATGAGCACTGAACGGCTGCATCTCTGGTCCTGGGAACGAAGCTTCCAAGAATGGGCAGGCCCGCGCTTCGAGCGGATATTCGTGGCGCTGCACCCGTTTGCCCAGGTGCCGGGACTGAAGCTCAATGCCGGCGGCTATCTCGACCTCAAGCGGGTGCCGCAAACCCACCCTGCATTCGCCATGGCGCGCAACGGCGAGACCGGCCCTGACGGCATCGCGTCCAACCATGACTCGGTGATGAAGAAGTTCGCCAAGCCGCGCACCTGGGCCTGGGTGGTGCAGGCGGCGGGTCTGAAGGACACGGCACACCTTGCCCGCGCCATCGATTCCGTTCTCAACCGGGCGAAGGACGAGTTCATGGACAAGCAGGCCGCACAGAAGCTGGCCCGCCTTCTCGCCGCCCACGACATGATGCTGCCGGTGGAGGATTACCTGTCACCGCTCATCGAACCGGCAATCGGCCGGCTTTACCGGCAGCTCGGCGTCGAGACCGTCGAGATCGGCAACCAGATGGACGTTGCCGCCGCTCATGTAGGCATTGATGACTTCCTCAACGTTGAACTGGCCCTGATCGAGATGGACGTGCCCGCCCGCGCCGCCTACACGCACGATGACGCGATGCAGCTGCTCACCATTTCCGACTGGAATGCCCATTACACGCTCGTCTGCCTGAGCCGGGACGCGGCAGCGAAACTGGACCCGTCGAAGGAACTCGAGGGCTTCTGGGCTACTCCGAAGACCAGTGCCGACTGGCCCTACGCCGAAATCCTTGCCCGCCGCAGGCCGCCGGCATCCAGGCCGAAGCCCGGGCGGGGCAAGCCCGGCCAGCACAAGTCTGCCGGCCAGCGCCGAGGCGATGGCGGTGGTCAGCGCAGTCATCCGGACCGCTCCGGCCAGCGCAGCAAGACAGGCCGGCCCCGTCGTGAGCGCTGAACCGGCTGCACAGGTGCCGGTGCGCACCGCACTGCTCATCGCGGTGCTGCTGTTGACCGGCATCGGCTGGGGGCTTACCATTTCGCTGGCGACGGTAGCCACCAGCACCGGCATTTCGCCGCTCACCGTTGCGCTATGGTCGGCGCTGTCCGGCGCCATCATCCTCAGCATTGTCATGCTGCTGCGCCGCAAGCGCGTGCTTTTGGACCGCCAGCACCTGGTTTTCTACGCGATCACCGGTTTCGTCGGAACCGCCTTCCCCCACGCCCTGTCGTTCTAGGTGGCCCTGCACTTGCCTGCCGGCAACCGGGCAATCGTCTATGCGCTGATCCCGATGATCACGCTGTTGATCTCGTTTGCACTGACCATCGAGACCCCCTCGCTGAAGCGTTTCACCGGCATTGCGCTGGGCCTTGCCGCGATGCTGATCATGCTGCTGCCCGGTGTCCATGTGCCTGTCGAAGGTGAGCTATTCTGGACCTTGGTGACACTGCTCATCGCCATCAGCTACGCCGCCGAAAACGTCTATGTGGGCCTCAAGCGGCCGGATGGGCTGGACGCATTGACGGCGGTGTGGGGCATGACCACGGCCGGTGCGCTGATGCTGGCCCTCTCGTTCTGGCTCATGGGCGCGCCCATGCTGCTGCCGTTCGATTTCTCGATTGCCGAGGGCGCTCTCCTGCTGTCGACCCTGTCGCACCTCATGGCCTATTCGGGCCTGCTCTACATGCTGGCCCACGGCGGCGTCGTGTTCGGCAGCCAGGTTTCATACATTGTCACGCCGGCAGCCATCCTCTGGGGCATCGCACTGCTGGGCGAGCAACTGACTGCCGGCATCACCACCGCGCTGGTGCTGATCCTGGCGGGACTTGCGCTGATCAAGCCCAATCCGAAGCGGCGCGCCGGTGAGCAGCAATCGTGAAGCAGGCGATCAGGCTCAGCCACGACCGGCAGCGACGTTTTCTGCCATCATGCAAAGCATCTCGAACAGGATGGACGTGGCGGTCATTGCGGTGATGTTGTTCGGGCTGTCCTTTGTCGGCATCATGCACACCACATCACCGCCGATGATATTGAGGCCGCGTACCGAGTGAAGCAGGCCAACGGCTTCATCGATGTCGAAGCCTTTCTCGCCAGGCTCGATGTTAGACACCGCAGGCGCCACGGTGGGGTCGAGGCAATCCAGGTCGAAGGTGATGTAGACCGGCCGCCCCGCCAGAACCTCGCGGGCCTGCGCCACCACATCCTCCAGCCCGCGCCTGCGGAAGTCCTTCATGGTCACGACGTTGTAGCCGTAATCGTATGACGGCTGCAGCCAGTCGAGTGTGCGCGGGTGGCCGCGCAGCCCGATCTGCATCGACCGCTTCGGGTCTACCTTGCCGTCGTCGGCAAGATAAGCGCCCCAGTGCGCAGCAGACTTCTTTGCGCCGAGGAAGTGGTCCACCTTGGTGAACACGTCGGTATGTGCATCGAGATGGAGGAAGCTGACCGGTCCGCCGCCGGTAAGCTTGCCGCGCCCCAGCGCCTGCACGATGCCGCCGGTAATCGAGTGATCCCCGCCCACCGACAGCGGCCGGGCGCCCACGTCGTCCACATTGCGGTAGAAGCTGGTGATCTGTTCGATGCAGTGCTCGTTGTCGTTGGCGCGCGGAAACGGCACGTCGCCGATGTCGGCGATATTCGCACTGCTCCAAGGGTTGATCTGGAACCCGCCGTGGCAACGCCTCTGCAGCGCCGAAACATTGCGCACCGCGCGCGGACCGAGGTGCTGGTCTCGCTCTGTCGTGCCGTTGCCGGTTGAGTGCGGCACGCCCGCAAGCACGATGTCGCGTCCCTCTGGTCCCGTGTATTCGCATCGGAACATCGTCGGAATTCCCCACCAGTAGAGGTTTTCCATCATGCTGCGGTCGTGTTCCTGCGCCATATTCGTATCCGGTACTTTGCCTGGACCCTATTCCCACATGCCGCCTTCAACGGCATCCAAGACGATCGATGCCGCGGTCACGTTGCGTGGCCGGGTGAGTGCATAGATCGCTGCCTCCACCACGTCGCGTGTGGTCACGGCGCCGCCCTCCCGGCCCGGCGCCTGCCACTGTTCGTCATCGAACGGCGTGATGTTGTCGAGCGTGGGCGGATAGATTGCATGAACCCGCACCGGCTTGCCCTTAAGCTCCTGGCGCAAGCCGTTGCTCATCGCCGCCTGTGCATGCTTGGCCATGTAGAATGGCACCGAGGCGGCCTGCAGCGGAGTGTTCTCGATGCCCGACGTCGACACTATGTTAACGATGTCACCTGCGCCGGATGCAACAAGCGACGGCACCAGTTTGCGGGTCAGCAGGAAGCTGCCCGTAGCGGCGGAATTTATGGTGGTGTTGACGGCGTAGGCGTCGTACTCGTCCATCCGGCCCTCAAGCCACTGGGCGCCGTTATTGATCAGGATGTCCAGCTTCGGACAAGACACGGCAAGCTGTTCGCCGAAGCTGTTGGCATTGCCAACCTCGGCCAGATCGAGCAGGTGAGTTTCCGGCTTCACGCCGGTGCGCACCTGGATGGACTGGGCCGTTCCTTCCAATGCTTCTCTCAGCCGCCCGGTCATGATGACCCTGCATCCGGCTTCTGCGAACACGCAGGCAAATGCAGCGCCGAGCCCTCGCGCCGCGCCAGTTACCAGGACTGTCTTTCCCTTCAATGCACTTGCATCCATCACATGGCTCCTTCCGTAACGACGATCAGTGGCAACGGGCACCCGCCATGCTTGACGAGACCGGCAAGGCCCGCAGCGCCAGACGGCGTCGTTGCCAGCCCGTGCCGGCCAAGCCACGCGGCTGCTTCGGCCGCCTCTTCGTCGGTGACGAGTTCAAACTCGACATTGCAGCGCTGCATGATTCCGTGAGCGATGATCGACGGCTCCTTGCAGTCCAGCCGCCCCATGTTCGACGATGGCCCGCTAACCGCCACTGGCTTGCCGGCCTTGTTGCTCTCAAGCAGGCAGGGCGCTGCGTCCGGTTCCACGATGATGATGTGCGGTTGCGCCGTCCAGTTGGCGCGGATCATGTGGGTGATGGCCCCCGCAATGCCGCCCACGCCTGCCTGCAGGAATACGTGGCTGGGCCACCGTCCGGACGTCTCGAAGTGCTCGCGCAGTTCCTCTGCCATCGCCGTGTAACCCTCCATGACGAGGGACGGCGGGTGCACATAGCCGGGCCATGATCCATCAGCCAGCAGGATGGCGCCTGTCTCGTGTGCATTCAGTTTGGCCGCTTCCACGCTTTGTTCGTAGGTATCGCCGGCCCGTACGACCTCGGCCCCCTGGCGTTCGCGCAGGCGGGCCTCGAAACCTGCCGGCACGTCCTTCGCCAGAAAGATTCGCGCCTTGGCGCCGAAGATGCGCGCGCCCGCCGCCACCGCAATGCCGTGGTTGCCGGCGCTGGCGCAGACGAACGTCATCCCGGCGGCAAATGAGTGCACCGGCTCACTAATGTAGTCTTGCGGTTCAAGTGGCGCGTGGCCGGCCGCAACCCATGCTTCATCGATCAGGCGCGCAACGGCATAGACCCCGCCTAGCGCCTTGAACGCGCCGAGGTTCATGCGATTGGTTTCATCCTTGACGAGAAGCGGTCCGCCGTCAGGGCCGGCCAGCTGCAAAATCTCGGTCGGCTGGTACACCGGGCAGGCGGCAAGCAGTGCGCGCGGCCGGTCTGGATCAGGCTGAAAGGCGGGAATGGTCTGGTGCTGGTTCATGGCGAACAGCTTATGGCGGAACGCGGTCCCAGCACCAGACCTGTCAGAGGCCAAGGGTCAGTTCAGAATCTGAATCTGTACCTTCGCGGTGCCGGTCTCAGTGAGGCCGATTTTCCTGGCCGCGCCCATGGCGAGGTCAATCATGCGGCCCCTTATGAACGGGCCACGATCATTGATGCGCACCACCACCGACTTGCCGTTGCGAAGGTTCTTGACCTTCACCTTGGTGCCGAACGGGAGCGTACGGTGGGCGGCCGTGAGGCCGTTCGGATTGAAGCGCTCGCCGCTGGCGGTCACCTTGCCCATCTTGTACCAAGAGGCATGGCCGGTCTCGGCCTGGGCAGTGGCTGCGCTTGAACACAGCACAATGGCGGCGAAGCCCGCGAGTGCGAGCTTTCTGGTAGTCGGAATCATATTGAAGTCCCCGGTTGTGGAAAACGCCGCGTGTTAAACCGGCAATTTGCGGCCATTTCTTGTCTGGGAGCTGGCGATTTGGCGATACTCGTGCCAAGACTCAGGGGACTGTCGGAGAGGGGCAAGCAACAATGAGCGGCAAGGGTACGGTTCTGGTTACCGGGGCAAGCCGGGGCATAGGCGCGGCCTGCGTGCGGCTGCTGGCGCGCGATGGTTACGACGTCGCAATCAACTACGCCCGCTCGGCTGATGCGGCGGAGCAGCTGGTAAGGGAAGTGGTTGCCGTTGGTCGCAAGGCGATTGCCGTTCAGGCTGATGTTGGCATCGAAGCTGACGTCATCCGCATATTCACCAAACTCGACTCAGAAATTCCGCCGCTGGCCGGTCTCGTCAACAATGCCGGCATTCTGTTCACGAAGGCACGGCTCGACGAGATGGGCCAGGATCGGATCAACGATACGCTGAGGGTCAACGTCACCGGCTCGTTCATGTGCGCCCGCGAGGCGATTCGGCGGATGAGCACCAAGTATGGCGGCAAGGGCGGCGCCATCGTCAACCTGTCGTCTGCCGCCGCCCGCATCGGCTCGCCCAACGAGTTCATCGACTACGCGGCCTCTAAGGGTGCCATCGACGCCATGACCCTTGGATTGTCGAAAGAAGTTGGCGCCGAGGGCATCCGGGTGAACGCCGTCCGGCCTGGCCTCATTCACACCGGTATTCATGCCTCGTCCGGCCAGCCCGACCGTGTCGAAAGGTTGCAGCAATTTGTTCCGATGGGCCGGGGAGGCTCGGCGGAGGAAGTGGCCGAGGCCGTCGTCTGGCTGATGTCCGATGCAGCGTCATATGTCACCGGCGCGCTGGTCGACGTGGCAGGGGGGAGATAAAACAGTGTTCGAATTACAACAGATTACGCCGGTTATCCCCTGCACAAGCTTCAAAACTCAGATCGTTTTCTATCGCGGAGTGCTCGGATTCCGCCTGGTTTTCGAGACCGAAACGTATGCATTCCTGCGCCGTGGCAAGACAAGGCCAGGACGAAGAACTGCGCGATGTGCTCAATGAACGGTCGGAAGCCCGTGACTTCCTGAGCGACCCTTCAACTGCAACTGCCACCGAGTAGGGCTGAAGCGACCCGTGTAGTCTTACCCGCCTGTCACGCTCATGTGGCGTGACACGGCAGGTGCTTTGGTGGTGCGATCGATGACGAAGTCGTGCCCCTTTGGCTTGCGCCCGATAGCCTCGTCGATGGCGGCCGACACCAGTTCGTTGCCTTCCGACGCCCGAAGCGGCGCACGCAGGTCTGCCGCGTCCTCCTGGCCCAGGCACATATAGAGCGTGCCGGTGCAGGTCAGCCTGACGCGGTTGCAGCTTTCGCAGAAATTGTGCGTCATCGGGGTGATGAAGCCGAGCCGCCCGCCGGTTTCCTTGACCTCGACATAGCGCGCCGGACCGCCCGTCTTGTAGGGAATGTCTTCGAAATTGAACCGGTCGAGCAGGTTGGTCCTGACAACCGACAACGGCAGATACTGGTCGGTGCGGTCTTCTTCGATCTCGCCAAGCGGCATGGTCTCGATCAGGGTCAGGTCCATACCCTGGCCGTGGCACCATTCGATCATCGGCACGATTTCGTGCTCGTTGAAGTTCTTCAGCGCCACCATGTTGATCTTGATCTGGAGCCCGGCGTCCTGGGCCGCCTTCAGTCCGCCTAGCACCTTGTCCAGGTCGCCCCATCGGGTGATGGCCTTGAACTTGTCTTGGTCGAGCGTGTCGATGGACACGTTGATGCGCCTGACGCCGTAAGCGGCAAGCTGCCCGGCATACTTCTCCAGCTGCGAGCCGTTGGTTGTCAGCGTGAGTTCTTCAAGCGCGCCGGACTTCAAATGCCGCGACAGGTTCTCGAACAGCGACATGATATTGCGCCGTACCAGCGGCTCGCCTCCCGTCAGACGCAACTTCTTCACGCCCTTCTCGACGAACACCGAGCACAGCCGGTCCAGCTCTTCCAGTGTCAGAATGTCTTTCTTCGGCAGGAAAGTCATGTTCTCCGCCATGCAATAGACACAGCGGAAGTCGCAGCGGTCGGTCACCGACACGCGAAGATAGGACACATTACGACCGAACGGGTCGATCATGCCGCCCTTGCCGCCGGGAAATTCAAGCTCGCTCTTCATGGGATGATACTTGGCGGGGCAAGCCGCCAAGGTCAAGCCGTCGTGCGTTGCGCTGCCATAGGGTGGGATGGAGCCGCAAGCAGCGGATTCGTCTGGCACGAGTCTTGCGATGAAAGCCCAAAGAGGGGACTTATGCCGCGAATAGGCCATTTATTGGTGTGCATGGGATTGATCGTGCCGAAAATGAGGTCACTGTTGCATATCGATTGATCAGGTGGTTATTGTTGATCATCAAGCAAGATGGCAGCGCGGACCAACGCGATTGCAGTTCAGGAAGGGCGCTCGGGGAGTTAGATGAGCAAAGGTAACACGGGCGGCGAGCCGATGGTTCGCTTTGACAATGTTCAAAAGAGCTACGACGGCGAGACGCTTGTCGTAAAGAACCTCAACCTCGATATCGCCAAGGGCGAATTCGTGACCATGCTTGGCCCCTCGGGTTCAGGCAAGACAACCACGCTGATGATGCTTGCGGGATTCGAGCCGGCGACCAACGGCGAGATCTATCTCAACGGCAGGCCGATCAACAACGTGCCGCCGCACAAGCGCGGCATCGGCATGGTGTTCCAGAACTATGCACTGTTCCCGCACATGTCGGTGGCGGAGAACCTCGCGTTCCCGCTTTCGGTCCGGGGCATGTCCAAGGCCGAACAGGAAGAGCGCGTCAAGAAAGTGCTGGAAATGGTCGAACTGCCTCAGATGGGAGGACGCCGTCCGGCGCAACTGTCTGGTGGCCAGCAACAGCGCGTCGCCGTGGCGCGTGCGCTCGTGTTCGAACCCGACCTCGTGCTGATGGACGAACCACTCGGCGCGCTCGACAAGCAGTTGCGCGAGCAGATGCAATACGAAATCAAGCACATCCACCAGTCCCTCGGCGTGACCGTCGTGTATGTGACGCACGACCAGTCCGAAGCCCTGACCATGTCCGACCGGGTGGCGGTTTTCGAGGACGGCATTATTCAGCAGCTTTCAACGCCGGAAGAACTTTACGAGAGGCCACAGAACTCGTTTGTGGCCCAGTTCATCGGCGAGAACAACAAGTTGCGCGGCACCGTTCAGGACATCGGCCGTGACCACATCGCCACGATCAAGCTCGACTCCGGCGACATGGTCAAGGCACTTGCGGTGAACGTGAAGGGCAAGGGCGAACGCACCTTGCTGTCGATCCGTCCGGAGCGTGTCACCATTGCGCCGAAGAAGGGCAAGAACACCATCGTGCTGCCGGGGCGGGTCGAGGAACTGATCTATCTCGGCGACCACATCCGCACCCGGATGTCGGTAGCAGGGCACCCGGATTTCATCGTCAAGGTGCCGAACAATGCCGGCCATCACCAATTGAAGGAAGGTCAGTCGGCCGACGTGGGCTGGCAAGCGGAAGATTGCCGCGCCCTGGATGACATGGCAGCATGATTTTACGGAATTCCGGCCTGCCCCATCAGTGAGGGCAGGGCGGTAAACGGGGGCCCTTGGGTGCCACCGAACTACTAAGGGAGTAAGTATTCATGAAAAAACTTCTGACTGCAGGTCTTTCTGCTCTCGCTGTTGCCGCCGTTTCGACGGCAGCGAGCGCCGAAGGCTCTATCACGGCTGTGTCCTGGGGTGGTGCGTATACCAAGAGCCAGGTTGAAGCCTACCACAAGCCGTTCACCGCCAAGACCGGCGTTACCGTGAACTCGGTGGACTACTCCGGCGGTATCGCTGAAGTGAAGGCACAGGTTGAAGCCGGCAACGTGACCTGGGATATTATCGACGTTGAGCTGTCTGATGCTGTTCGTGGTTGCGACGAAGGTATCTTCGAGAAGCTGAACCACGACGACCTGCCTGCCGGTGCCGATGGCACCCCTGCCAAGGATGACTTCCTGCCCGGCACCCTGCATGAGTGCGCCGTGGCCAATATCATCTGGTCTACCATCTATGCCTATGACGACAGCACGATCGGCGACAAGAAGCCGGCCACCATGGCTGACTTCTTCGACACCACCACATGGGCCGGGAAGCGCGGCATGCGCAAAGGCCCGAAGCCGAACCTCGAGTTTGCGCTGATCGCGGACGGCGTGCCGGCCGCTGATGTGTATGGTGAACTGGCCAAGCCGGAAGGCGTGGATCGTGCCTTCAACAAGCTTGCCACCATCAAGGGTGACGTTGTGTGGTGGGAAGCCGGTGCCCAGCCGCCGCAGCTTCTGGCTGACGGTGAAGTGCTGATGACCACCGCTTACAACGGCCGTATCTTCAACGCTGCCGTTGGCGAGAACAAGCCGTTCGTCATCGTCTGGGACGGCCAGGTTTGGGACCTCGACCTGTGGGCCATTCCGAAGGGTGCGCCGAACATGGAAAACGCAATGGAGTTCCTGAAGTTCTCCACCGCCACCGAGCAGCTTGCTGCGCAGGCATCTTGGATTTCGTACGGCCCGGCACGCAAGTCTTCCGGCCCGCTCGTTGGCAAGTTCAACGACGGCAAGACCGAGATGGCCACGCACATGCCGACCCATCCGGACAACCTCAAGAACGCCGTCCAGAACGACTTCCTCTGGTGGGCTGACAACCAGGACGCGCTCAACGAGCGTTTCAACGCCTGGCTCGCACAGTAAGGCTTATTTTGCCTTGGCCGGAGGGGTGCATCGCACCCTTCCGGTTCATTTGATAATTTTCGAAGAATGCATGGCTGGACAGGCGGCGTCCATCGCGCGCCGCCGATGAGGGAAGAGGCGAACCATGTCTGATACAGCAGCGACCGGGATGCCTGGCGGCATAACCACCAATGATGGTGTGCCGCTCAAGCAATCACTGGCCCGCGCAACCAGGCGCCAGCGCCTCCAGGCGCTATTGCTGGTCATGCCGCTGCTGTTGTTCCTTCTGGTGGCATTCGTGCTGCCAATCGGCGAGATGCTGTATCGCTCGGCCTACAGTCCGGTAGGCTCAAGTGTGCTGCCCAAGTTCGCCGAGGTGATCCAGGAATGGGACGGCAAGGAGCTGCCGCCTGAAGAGACCTTCGAGGTCTTCGTCAAGGATTTGGTTGCGGCGCGTAGCAACAATGAAATCGGCGCCACTGTCGGCAATCTTGCAACGCGCGTGAACTATGAAATTCCGGGCTCACGCAGCCTGTTCACAAGCTCTGCCCGAAAGGTAAGCCGGATCAAGGAAGGCCCGTACAAGGAAGGCTTGCTGGCGATGGACAAGCGGTGGGGCGACCCGCACGTCTGGCGGACCCTCAAGCGTGTGTCGCAAGACTACACCATCGCGTTCTATCTGGCGGCCACCGACAGGAAGTTTGATGAGAGCGACAACATCGTCATGGCGGATCCACTGTACCAGATTTATCTGCCGATCCTTTGGAAGACGTTATGGTTGTCCGCGCTAATCACCTTCACCTGTCTGCTCATCGCCTATCCGGTGGCATACTTGTTGGCGACGTTGCCGCTGCGCCAGTCTAACCTTTTGATGATCATGGT
>JAHEBA010000220.1 GCA_024642465.1 Alphaproteobacteria bacterium | reverse complement strand
TAAATGGCGGAGAGAGAGGGATTCGAACCCTCGGTACGGTTTCCCGCACACACGCGTTCCAGGCGTGCGCCTTCAACCACTCGGCCACCTCTCCGCATTGGAACGGGCGCAACATACACAAGATCATCCTCCGATCAAGTATTGTTACTGGATCGGAGCAGGATGATCGTTCCGAAGATTGCCGGGGCAGCTCGTCCGCGCCACCTGGCGCGGGCTACACCGGTGTGGTTGAAGTTCAAGCGCACGCACGCTCAAAAGTGAAGTACAGGCAAATGAACGTCATCGTGCGCCTTCCTGAACCCGGCTAGCTGTGCGCACCGGAACCGCCACAACGCACAAAAAGCGGTTGAGCTTGCGGCAGACGGTTGGCACTCGGCGGCAAGATCGCACGCATGTGCATCTCGCGATGCCGGCTGATTATGGCAAGACACCTGCTTGTGAATGGAAACCATGGCCTGGCATGCCTATCATGTGTCAAAGCCTACGCAGTTGCGTGTGCCGGATCGCCCTGCAGCAAGTAGCGATGTTGGTGCAAACCACTACAAGGAGACCGCCTATGTCCTTTCTGCTCAAGTCCGCAATTCCGGGCGCCGCGGCCATTCTGGCGATTGCCACACTCGCCGCGACCACCGCGACGGCGCCAGCAGAAGCTGGCTTCTGGCACCGGGACAATCAGCGTTCCGCGATCTGGATGTACGTGGACAAGCGTCCAGGTGAGGATGTCTGGCAAGCTTGCCGCCGGGTCTATCGCCGCGACGTCTTCCAGGTCCGCAATGCCGGCCCGCGCAGGGCGCGCTGCTATGTCGACAGCAGCCAGATGAACAATCCCGGCGGATACTACAGGTCTTACCAGCGCAATTGAAGGGCCGGCTCAAGCCTTGCCGGCGGGTTGGCGAGGCTTGACCTGGCGGCCGGCCTGGATGCGGTCACGCCGAGGCGGGATGCCGAACATGGCCGAGTAGGCGCGGGAGAAGTGACTGGCATTGGCGAAGCCGCACGCCAGCGCCACCTCGGTGATCGGCAACGTTGACTGCAGCAGCAGGTTGCGTGCCCGCTCCAGCCTTATGGCGCGGTAATGATCGGCGAAACTGGTTCCCAGCAGGCTTGCGAACAACCTGTCGATCTGGCGTGTAGACAGGCCGACGCGAGCTGCCACGGCTGAGCGGTCCAGTGGCGTGGCGATGTTGCTTTCCATCAGCTCAAGAGCATAGACGACGTCCTGCCGGTGAATGCCGTAGCGCTGGGTCAACGAAGCGCGTTGCGGCGCCGTGGCCAGTGCAACGTCGCGGTGCAGGAACCAATCCGACACCTGGGTGGCGAACACCTTGCCGTATTCCTCGGCGATCAGGGCGTGAATCATGTCCAGCGCGGCAATGCCGCCGGCGCAGGTCAACCGGTCCCGGTCGATGATGTAGCGCGAACGGGTGAGCAGCAGCTCGGGGTATTCCTCCGACAGGGCCGGGGCATGCTCCCAGTGGATGGTCATGTGGCGGCCTTCCATGATGCCCGCGCGGGCCAGCACGTAGGGGCCACCCGAGACGCCGCCGATGCGCACGCCGCGGCGCGAAAGCTGCCTGATCCAGCCCAGCGTCTTCTTGTCCTGGAAGTCCCACGGCCGCCCGCCCACGCAGACCAGCAGGATGTCGGCGTCGATGGCATCGCCCACTTTCGCCTGGCACGGCATCTGCGCGCCAACCGACGAAGTGGCCGGCCCGCCGTCCAGCGATACGCAGATGAAACGGTAAAGCTCCCGCTCAGCGATGGTGTTTGCCGCCCGCAGCGGTTCGATGGCCGAGGCAAACGACATTAGCGCGAAACCATCAACCAGCAGGAAGGCGAATGTGAACGAGCGTCCGGAAGAGGCTTTAAACATGGCGCGCACGGTAAAGTGTATGGCTCACACAGACAACGGAATTCGAAACCGCGCCTCCTATACTGCACCCAAGCGCACGGGCGGCATTGCCGCCGCGCCAAAGCCCCACCCGGAAGCTGGAACCGGCCCATGAAGTATTCGATCTTTTCGCTTGCCCGCAATGCGCTGACGGGTCACCAGAACTGGCAGCCGGCCTGGCGCTCGCCGGAGCCCAAGCCGCATTATGACGTGATCATTGTCGGCGGCGGCGGCCACGGCCTGGCCACGGCCTACTATCTGGCAAAGGTGCACGGCATCACCAACGTGGCGGTGCTGGAGAAGGGCTATCTCGGCTCCGGCAATATCGGGCGCAACACCACCATCATCCGGTCCAACTATCTGCTGCCCGGCAACGAGCCGTTCTACGAGAAGTCGCTGCAGCTGTGGGAAGGGCTGGAGCAGGATTTCAACTTCAATGCCATGGTCTCGCAGCGCGGGGTGATCAACCTGTATCACTCGGACAGCCAGCGCGATGCCTTCACGCGGCGCGGCAACGCCATGCGCATTCACGGCGTCGATGCGGAACTGCTCGACCAGAAGTCGCTGCGCGAAATGCTGCCGTTCCTCAATTTCAACAATGGCCGGTTCCCGATCATGGGCGGCCTGATGCAGCGGCGCGGCGGCACCGTGCGCCATGACGCGGTGGCCTGGGGCTATGCCCGCGGGGCGGACTCGCGCGGCGTAGACATCATCCAGCATTGCGAGGTCACGGGCATCCGCCGGGATGCGTCGGGCAAGGTGACCGGCGTCGATACCAGCAAGGGCTTCATCGGCTGCAACAAGCTTGGCCTCGCCGCGGCAGGCAACTCGTCGCGGGTGGCGCAGATGGCAGGTCTCGAACTTCCCATCGACAGCCACGTGCTGCAGGCCTTCGTGTCGGAAGGCATCAAGCCCTGGATCGATCACGTGGTGACGTTCGGCGTCGGCCACTTCTACATCTCGCAGTCGGACAAGGGCGGCCTGGTGTTCGGTGGCGATATCGATGGCTACAACTCCTATGCCCAGCGCGGCAACCTGCCGATGGTCGAGCACGTCATCGAGTGCGGCCTCGCCATGATCCCGTCGCTCAGCCGCGCCCGCGTGCTGCGCGCCTGGGGCGGGGTGATGGACATGTCGATGGACGGTTCGCCGATCATCGACAAGACGCCGATCGACAATCTCTACCTCAACGCCGGCTGGTGCTATGGCGGTTTCAAGGCCACGCCAGGCTCGGGCTGGTGTTTTGCCCACACCATCGCGAAAGACCAGCCGCACGAGCTGAATTCGAAGATGCGTCTGGACCGGTTCCGCACCGGCTACGTGATCGACGAGACCGGTCACGGCGCCCAGGCCAACCTGCATTGAATGATTTGCGCAACTCCGGACGGTAAACCGGTTCCATCCCTGTTCAGGCCGGGGACAAGCTTTTCCGGGGTTGCTTGGTAGGAATGAAAGCGAAATGGCTACATTGATCAATTGCCCCCACTGCGGGCGCCGCACGACGGACGAGTTCTACATCAAGGGTGATGCATCGAAGGTGCGCCCCACTGC
>JAHEBA010000014.1 GCA_024642465.1 Alphaproteobacteria bacterium | reverse complement strand
AGCGGGTATGGCTGTTCGGCGCTCAAGCCGGCCGCCCACAAGGAACAGCGGCGCAATACATCGCCCTGCCCTCGACCCAGGCCATCACCCTGCCGGACAAGGCGAGTTTCACCGATGGTGCCTGTGTCGGCGTTCCTGCAGTTACCGCCTGGCACGCAGTGCTCGGCGGCGGTCAAGTTGCCGGCAAGACTGTGCTGGTCACCGGTGCGGGAGGACGTGTCGGGCGGTATGCCGTGCAGATCGCACGCGCATCCGGCGCGAGGGTCATCGCTACAACGCGGCTGGAGAAGTTCGACGAGGTGAAGCGGCTCGGCGCACATGAGATCATACACTACACGGCTCAAAGTCTTTGCGACGCCTTGCGCGCCGCAGCCCCCGACGGCATTCACCGGGTCGCCGACGGGGCACTGTGGCTGACGCTTGAGCATGCCCTGCCCGCGCTCGGCCCCGGCGCCCATATCGCCGCCTATGCGAGCGACCAGAACGCCAGCCCCGCCCTGCCGTTCGCGAAGCTGCTCTACGCCAATACGACCATCGAGGCATTCTCGATCTTCGGCCTTTCGGACGCACAGAAGCACGAAGCCATCACCGGCATCAATGGCCTGCTGGCAGACGGAAAACTCGACCACCGGATTGGCTCGCGGTTCACGTTCGCACAGATGATCGAAGCCCATAAAGCGGTCGAGGCAGGTGCCGTGGACGGCGCCTGCCTCGTTTCAATGCGCTAGACGTTCTATCGGCTTACTTGGTCAACTCAGTCCAAATGGCGGTATAGAGTTCAGTGGCTTCCGGCGGACAGGTCTTGGCAACATAGCCTGCCGACTGAAGCTCTTCCGGCACGTTCAGCTCCGGCGCGTCCTTCATATCAGCCGGCATGAACTCTTCTGCGCCCTTGATGCCGTTGGCATAGCGGGCGAAGGCCGAGATCAGGGCAGCGTTCTCAGGATCCATGATGAAGTTCTGGAACGCCTTGGCCGTCTCGGGGTTCTTGGCGTCCTTCAGCACAGCTACGTTGTCAGCCCAGATCGGATAGCCTTCCTTGGGGTAGCCATACTTGACCTTCGGATTGGCCAGGCGGGCGCGGAAGGTCGAGCCGTTCCAGTTTACGCTGGCCACCCAGTCGCCCGACGACAGCTTCTCGGTGGTTCCATAGTCCATGGCCAGCCACTTCGGCTTGGCGGCGATCAGCATGTCGCGAACCTTCTTGAGCACTTCCTTGTCAGCCGTGCACGGTTCGCCGCCGACATAGCGGATGGCGAGGCCCATGATGTCGGCCATCTCCGGCACCACGTTGACCTTGCCTTCAAGCTCCTTCGGCGGATCCATGAAGATGGCAGAGGTGTTGACGTCGCCGCCATAGGCATCAGTGTTGACCGCCATGCCGGTGGTGCCCCACTGCCACGGAACGGTGTACTTGCGGCCGGGATCGAATTCCGGGTCGGCCCAACGCTCCTGGACGTTTTTGAAATTCGGCATGGAGCTCGGGTCCGTCTCCATCAGCAGGTCTTCCGAGATCCAGATCGGCACGAAGCTGGCCGACGGCACAACGATATCGAAGCCATGACCGCCAGCGCGGATCTTGGCCAGCGCGGTATCGTTGGAGTCATAGTCGGTGACGGTCACCTTGACGTTGAACTCCTTCTCGAACTTCGCGATCAACTCGGGGTTGGTGTAGTTGCCCCAGTTGAAGATGTTGAGCTCGGTCTCGGCCGCCCTGGCGCCACTGGCACAAAAGCCGATTGCCATCGCCATGGTGGCCGCCGTCACAGTCAGTTTGTATTTCATCTCCTAGTCTCCTTGTTTGTTGTACTTGTCGGCAGTCGTCAGCCGGAGGACTTGTTGCCCCTCCGGCTCAATACGAAGAACACCGTCACCACGGTGATCGAAATGGCCAGTAGAACCGTCGAGATGGCGTTGATCTCCGGTGAGATAATGCGCCGCAACTGGCCAAGCATGTACGTCGGCAGGGTGTCTTGTCCACCCGACTTGACGAACTCGGTAATCACCACGTCATCGAGCGAGATGACAAAGGCGAGCATGGCGCCCGCCATGATGCCCGGCGCCATCAGCGGCAGCGTGACATAGCGGAATGCCTGCCAGGGGCTTGCATAAAGGTCTGCCGCCGCGCGCTCCAGTGACAGGTCCATGTTTTCCAGCCGCGCCCGGATCGGCAGATAGGCGAAGGGAATGCAGAACGCAGTGTGGGCAGCAATAAGGTAGCCCAAGCCCTGATAGCCGGTGTGCACCTTGATGATGGCGAAGAAAATGAGCAGCGCCACGGCGGTGACGATTTCGGGCACCATAAGCGGCTGGTTGATGGCGGCGTAGATGGCGGTCATGCCGCGGAAAGGCTCCGTTCGCGTGGTTGCCAGTGCCGCCATGGTGGCCACCACGGTGGCAATCAATGAGGCCGACACGGCCAGCTTGAGCGACACGATGGTGGCGTCCTTGACCCGGTCATTGGCCCACGCCGCTTCGTACCAGCGCCAGGAAAAGCCCTCCCAAATGGCAATCGAGTTGCCGGAGTTGAACGAGTAGACCACCAGCACGATGATCGGCGCATAGAGCGCCAGGAAGCAGATCGCGGCAATGGTGCCGAAGCCGCTCTGCTGGCGGATCGAGAAGGGCTTGCGCGGTGTGTCAGCCATGCGACTTCACCCCGCTCTTCGAGGCATTACGAACATAGAACAGCAAGGCCACCATGACGATCACCAGCAGGGTGATGGACAAGGCCGCGCCCAGCGGCCAGTTGCGGCCCTGACCGAACTGCAGCTCGATCAGGTTGCCGAGCATCATTTTCTTGCCACCGCCGAGAATGCGTGGTGTCACATAGGCGCCAAGCGAAGGCACAAACACCAGAATCGAGCCTGCAATGATTCCGGGTTTGACCAACGGTATGATAATGCGGCGCAGCACCTGCAACCGGGTAGCATAAAGGTCGTAGCCTGCCTCGACCAGGCGAAAATCGAGCCGCTCCATGGAGGCATACAGCGGCAGCACCATCAGCGGCAGGTAAACATAGGCCATACCGAGCAGGATGGCGGTATCGGTGAACATGATCTGGATGGGACTGGAGATGAGCCCCAGCTTGAGCAGCACGATGTTCAGCAGCCCCTCGTTCTTGATCACTTCCTGGATAGCAAAGGTGCGGATCAGCAGGTTGGTCCAGAACGGAATGGTAACGAGGAACAGGAAGACGCCACGCCATTTGGGCGACCGGGTCGCGATGAAATAGGCCGTGGGAAAACCGAGCAGGAGGGTCGCGATGGTGGTGATCAGAGACAGCTTGATCGAGCGCCAGAAGATCAGCATGTGCGCATCGGCAAAGCTGATCGTATCGTCGAAGATGTCCTTGCTGAGGAACACGTCAAACCAGCCCTGGCCGGAAAAATTCCAGATCACGCCGCCATAAAGCCCCTTCTGCAGGAACGAGTAGACCAGCATTATCAGCAGTGGTCCAAGTGCTGCAAACAGGATGATCACCAGCGCCGGCGTGGCCAGAAGCCAGCGGTTCTGGATATCGCGCCGGCGCGCTTCCTCGCCAGCGAGGGCGCCCGATGTTGCGTCCTTGTCTGCCGCCACCGCGCTTTTGCCCATCAGTCCCTCAACACCTGCACCGCGTCCTTGTCGATGCTGACGCCGACCGCATCACCAACGCTCCACCGGCCGGCGTCATCACGCGCGTTCTGCATCCGCACAATGAACTCGCCGCCGTCGTCGAGCGCCACGTGATAATGGGTGTCGGTGCCGAAATAGACGATGTTGCCAAGCTTGCCCGTCAGCGATGCAGCTGCCGCCTTGCCTTTTACCAGGTTGGCGTGCTCGGGCCGCACCACGGCGGTGACCGGTCCCTTGGCCACGCCGTCACCGGGCAGGCTGGCGTCGATCGTGGTGCCGGAGCCAAGCTTGAGCTTGCCGACCCTCTTCGAGACGGAGGTCAACTCGGCCTCGAGGAAGTTGGTCTCTCCGATGAAGTCTGCCACGAAGCGGTGAGAGGGGTGGTCGTATATCTGGCGGGGGCTGCCGACCTGGAGGATCT
Source organism: Alphaproteobacteria bacterium (assembly GCA_024642465.1). Taxonomy (GTDB): domain Bacteria; phylum Pseudomonadota; class Alphaproteobacteria; order Rhizobiales; family Aestuariivirgaceae; genus Anderseniella. Next base: position 45,597 of record JAHEBA010000014.1, on the reverse strand, counting down.
TGCCCGCGCTCATGACCGCGATGCGGTCCGACATGGTCAGCGCTTCTTCCTGGTCGTGGGTGACGAAGATGAACGTGATACCGGTCTCGCTCTGCAGACGTTTCAACTCGATCTGCATCTCCTTGCGCAGCTTCAGGTCGAGCGCCGAAAGCGGTTCGTCGAGCAGCAGCACCTTGGGCTTCGGCGCCAGCGCACGGGCAAGCGCCACACGTTGCTGCTGACCGCCGGAGATGGCCGACGTGGCGCGGTCACGCATCGCTTCCATCTTCACCAGCTTCAGCATCTTCGACACTTCCGCGTCGATTTCAGACTGGGGCTTGCCCAGCATCTTCAGGCCGAAGCCGATATTCTCGGCCACCGTCATGTGCGGAAACAGTGCGTAGGACTGGAACACGGTGTTCACCGGGCGCTTGTAGGGCGGCAGGTAGGAAATGTCCTGCCCCTCGAGATCAATGCGCCCGCTGGTCGGGTGGTCGAAGCCTGCAATCAGCCTGAGCAACGTGGTCTTGCCGCAGCCTGAGGGACCGAGCAGCGTGAAGAACTCATTGGCACGAATGTCGACAGACACGTCATCGAGCGCCACCACCCGGTCACTGCCGCTGCCGAAAACCTTTGTTACCTGATGGGCCGATACGGCTGCCACAGCATCTGCGACTGAACGCAACTGACATCTCCTTGAACCCTAGCGCAAGGTGCGGCCTGTTTGCCGCCTTCAAGCCCCTGCCCGTCGATTGCTGCACAAACGATAGGCGGAAAACAATAGGCTTGCCAAGGCTGTAAGTTGGGCACGCATTGCCGGATTTTGCGGAAGTTGAGGGGCGGCCTACTGGCCGGCGTTCAAAACAGAGACCAGAACTTGCGGATCGTTGATCGTGTTGCTGTAGCGGGCGACGAGTTCGTTCTGGATGTCGGTAACGTTGCGCCCTGCCGCCGGCATCTGACCGATCATCGGCAGCTCCACGGTGCCGTCACCCCCCACCGGGAACTCGCCGGACAGATGGTCTGCGCCGAGTACATTGACGCTCAGCTTGTCGCCGGGCTGCAGCATGTAGTCTGCACTCGTGCCGGGCATCGGGGCGACAGCCGCGTTGCCGGGGTCTGGCATTGGCGGCTGGGAATTGAAATCTGCAGACTTGTTGCCGGAGCATGCGGCCAGAACAAGCAGCATCGCCACCATAGTCATCAGCCTTGGGTCAGCCGCCCTGCGCATGGTGCGATTCCCTTCTTCACCGGTGCAAACACGCGCACTGTACCCGCTTTGCGAGCTCAGCAAAAGCCGGTCCGCATCGGCTGGTCGCGCGGCGTCACTGCCCGTTCATCCAGGCTTGCATGCCCTGGTGCCGATTCACGGACGGTCTCAGCCAGCAACGGAACGGTATCGTTTGCTTGCAAACGCAAAACGTGCAGAAATATCCGGGCTCGTGGGTCGTCTGCTCATCCATGCGGCTGGCCTCGGTAAAAAGAATTACGGGCAACAGAGGAGGAATTGCATATGGGTAGAATTAGGAATCACGACCGCTCCGCGGTGGCAGTTGCAGCCGCGGGCGGCGTAGCACTTGCCAGTCTCGGTCTCAGTGCAGGTCTTGCTCTTGCCGAGGGGTCGGTCACCATTGCCTCGTGGGGCGGGGCCTACCAGGAAGCGCAGGACAAGGCGCTGTTCCAGCCCGGCGCAGAAGCCACGGGCATCGAGGTCAAGCAAGAAACTTACGGGGGCATGTCGGACGTGCGCCTGAAGGTACAGGCTGGCGCCGTGCCGTGGGACATCGTGTCGTCGGGCTCGGGCTCAGCCGCTCGCGCGGCCGAGGAAGGCCTGCTGGAGCCGCTCGACTACAACATCATCGATGTCTCGAACTTCTATCCGGGCCTTTATACCGACACCTGCGTCGGTTCAGACGTGTTCTCGGTGGTGCTGGCCTACAACACCAACACCTTCAGCGAGGACAAGGTGCCGAAGACTTGGGCAGACTTCTTCAACCCTGAGCAGTTTCCCGGCAAGCGCGCCTATCGCGACAAGGTGTCGGGTGCGCTTGAGCCCGCCATTATGGCTGACGGCGCCAGCCTCGAAGAGGTCTACAAGGTGCTCGACAGCGAGGAAGGCATCAACCGCGCTATTGAGCGCGTCCGCCAGCTGAAGCCGCACATCGCGGTGTTCTGGAAGTCAGGCGCCCAGCATGCTCAGCTGATGAAGGACGGCGAAGTCGACATGACCACCGGCTGGAACGGCCGCTTCGACGTGGCGGCCAAAGACGGCGCCAAGGTCGCCTATACCTTCAACCAGGGCCTGCTCGATTATGACTGCTTCGCCATCCCGAAAGGCGCGCCCAACAAGGACCTGGCGATGAAGTTCCTGGCTACCATCTCAACTGCGGAGATGCAGGCCAACCTGCCGCTACACATCACCTACGGCCCGACCAACAAGAAGGCCTACGAGATCGGACAGATCGACGATGCGCTTGCACGCAAAATGCCATCGCATCCGGACAACGCTGCCTTGCAGGTGCCGATCAGCCTTGAGTGGTATGCTAAGTGGGAGCAGAAAGCCTCTCAGATGTACCAGGACATGCTGACCGAGTAGTCCTGACCAGCAGTCAGCCGCAGCGGCCAGGGGTGCAAGTCCTGATGGCCGCTGCGGGTACACTTGTCATCCGGATAATCTGACGGAGCAGCCCGACATGTCCCAAACAGGCGCGCTGCCTATTTCCATTTCAGGCGTGACCAAGACCTACGGTCAGGTGCACGCGCTTGATAATGTGGACCTTGAAATCAAGAGCGGCGAGTTCATGACGCTGCTCGGACCTTCAGGCTCGGGCAAAACAACGCTGTTGATGGCGCTGGCGGGCTTTACCAGGCCGGACCATGGCAGTATCCGGTTCGGCGACGAGGAGATCATCCTGAAGCCACCGCACCTGCGCGACGTGGGGATGGTGTTCCAGAGCTACGCGCTGTTCCCGCACATGGACGTCGCATCAAACGTCGGCTTCCCGCTGAAGCTGCGCAAGGTGGGCCGCGCCGAGATTGACGAGCGGGTACGCAAGGCGCTGGGAACGGTTCAGCTCGATGGCTATGGCGAACGCCGCATCAGCCAGCTTTCAGGCGGGCAGAAGCAGCGCGTGGCGCTGGCGCGCGCCATCGTGTTCAACCCGCGCATCCTGCTGATGGACGAGCCGCTGTCGGCGCTCGACAAGAAGTTGCGCGAGCACATGCAGATCGAGCTTCGCCACCTGCACGAGAAGCTTGGCATGACCACCGTCTACGTGACGCACGACCAGCGCGAGGCGCTTACGATGTCGGACCGGATCGCCGTGATCAACCACGGCAAGCTGATGCAGCTGGATACACCGCGCACCATCTACGACCAGCCGGCCAACCGGTTCGTTGCCGACTTTTTGGGAGAGTCCACCTTCCTTCAACTTGAGGAGAAGGCCGGCAAGTTGAGCTTCGACGGCAAGCCGGTCAAGGTGCGCGCCCTGCCCGGAGGTTCAAATGCGCCTATCCTGGTGCTGCGGCCGGAGCGTCTGGTGGTCACCGGCGAGGCTGCGGCCCGCGACATGAACCAGTTCAAGGCAGAGGTGACCGACCTGGTCTATCAGGGCGACTCGTCACTGATGTACGCCCGGCTTGCCGACGGTACCGAAGTGGCTGTGCGTGCCGGCACCCGCACCGGTGCAGCGATCGAGAACGTCGCTGTGGGCGATGCCATCAGCCTTGGCCTGCACCGCGACGACACGGTGGTGATCCGCGATGAGTGACGCCGCCGCCAGGATTGCCGCGACTGACGCTGCTACCATGTTGCATGGCGCGAATGCCGCCGAGCTTCGCGCGAGCGAACGCGGCGAACGCAGGTCCCTGCTGGGGCTGACGAGCCCAGCCGTGTTGCTGGTGCTGGTCATCATGGTGCTGCCTGTCGGGTGGCTGTTCTATCTATCGTTCATCGGCAGCGACGGCACGTTCTCGATGGAGAACTATACCCGCATGCTGGAGAGCAAGGCCTATGGCCGGATTTTCTGGACCACATTCAAGGTAAGCTTCCTGACCACCGGCATCTGCATCGTCATCGGTTATCCACTGGCCTACTTCCTGGCGCAGTTGCCATCGCGGGCCGCTAACATCTGCATGCTCGCCGTACTGCTGCCGTTCTGGACGTCGCTGCTGGTGCGCACCTATGCCTGGCTGGTGCTGCTGCAGCGGCGCGGGCTGATCAACGAATGGGGCATGGGGTTGGGACTGTGGGGCGAGCCGCTGCCGCTGGTGCACAATCTCAACGGCACATTGATCGGCATGGTGCACATCATGCTGCCGTTCCTGATCCTGCCGCTGTACAGTTCCATGAAGCAGATCAGTCCGGACTATCTCAAGGCTGCGTCCAATCTCGGCGCCACGCCGGCTCAGTCGTTCTGGCAGGTGTTCTTCCCGCTCTCCCTGCCCGGCCTGTTCGCCGGATCTCTCATCGTCTTCGTGCTGTGCCTGGGCTTCTTCGTGACGCCGGCGGTGCTGGGCGGCGGCAAGGTGATCATGGTGTCGAACCAGATCACCAACAACATCGAGCTGTTCTTCAACTGGGGCGCGGCAAGTGCGCTCGGCGTGGTGCTGCTAGTGCTGACGCTTGCCATCCTGTGGGGGGCGTCAAAGGTGCTGCCGCTCGACAACATCATCGGCGGGGGGCACTGAGCGATGAACTGGCTGAAGCAACCGGCATCAGACACCCAGGTCACCCACGGCCAACGGCTTTGGCTGTACGCGTTCGCCGTGATCGTGATGTTCCTGCTGGTGGCACCCACTCTTATCGTCATGCCGATGTCGTTTTCGGGTTCGCAGTACCTGGAGTTTCCGCCGCGGGAATGGTCGCTGCGCTGGTACGAGAACTATTTCAGCTCGGTTGCCTGGATGGACGCGACCCGGACCTCGCTTCTGGCTGCCTGCTTCACCATGCTGGTGGCGACGCCCGTGGGCGTGGCCGCAGCCTATGGGCTGAGCGTCAGCAAGCACCCGCTTGGCCGCTTCGTGTTCCTGCTGCTGATCACGCCGATCATGATCCCGGTCATCCTGATCGCCATCGGTGCGTTCTACGCCTATGTGCAATTGAAGATGGTCAACACGCTGTCCGGCCTCGTGGTGGCACACACCATCCTCGCGCTGCCGCTGGTGCTGATCGTGGTGTCGTCGGCGCTGAAGAGCTACGACATGAGCCAGGAGATGGCCGCACGCAGCCTCGGCGCCTCGCGCTTCAAGGCATTCATGCTGATTACGCTGCCGCAGATCCGCTTCTCGGTCATCACCGCGGCGCTGCTGTCGTTCCTGACCTCGTTCGACGAGGTGATCGTGGCGCTGTTCGTGTCGGGCGGTGATCATTCCACTCTGACCCGCAACATGTTTAACGCGCTGCGCGACCAGATCGACCCGACCATCGCCGCCATCTCGACCATCATGATCGTGATCTCCTCTGCCATGCTGGTGATGGCGCAGGTGTTCGGCAAGCCGCGCGACTAGCCGCACCACGTCATTGCCCGCCGCGTCGAGTTCCCTGCAAGATGCCGTTTCCTCAGGGCAGACTTCGCCCGCCAATCGCTGCTTTACACCCCACAGATCAATCGCCCAAAAAAACGTCAGATCATCTGCTCTGATTAAATTTTCTACACAATACTCATCGCCCCGTCACCGGCCAGATCTGTTCAACCCATGAAAAATTCATTGAATTCAAAGCGTTGTTGAATTGTTAAGAAACCGTTAACGCTTGGCACATCTCTTGAAACGTCCCTCAGCGTCCTTGGCCGACACCTTCGCCGTGATGGACCGTGGCGGAGTCATCATGGCCGGAGCGATGGCGGATGCTGAAGAAGCCGAAATCCTAAAGCACATGACCATCTGACGGACCGGGGGAACCATTGAGCGCGACAGCCGACAACCGCCGCAGCACCACGGCACTGAAACTTGTACCGCAAGACGGAGCAGACGTGGCCAGGCCGCGGCTCCAGCGCTCGCAAGGCGAGGTGCGCCTGGCGTTCAAGCGGGCACCGGACGGCCGCACCGCGCTCGATGACTTCTACCAGCAGGGCTGCATGAAGGCGCGGCTGCCCCGACAGATCGATGCGACCCACGAGGCCGTGCTGATCAATACCGCCGGCGGCCTCACCGGCGGAGACGATATTCGCGTCTCCGCACGGTTTGCATCCGGCACCAATGCGGTGCTGACCACGCAAGCGTGCGAACGCATCTACAAGGCGTCTGCCGGTTCGGCGCACGTCGGTTCGAAGCTGGTGATTGCCGCAGGAGCCAACGTCCGCTGGCTGCCGCAGGAAACCATCCTGTTCGACGGCGCCAGCCTGTCGCGAAAGATGCATGCCGATGTCGAGGAGGGCGCATCGCTGCTGGCTTGCGAAAGCATCATTCTCGGCCGGCCCGCCATGGGCGAGTACGTGCATTGCGCCCGACTGACCGATGAGTGGACCATCAGCATAGGCGGCAGGCCCGTCTTCATCGACCGGCTCGGGCTGGACGGCGACCTTTCCGCCGAACTGAACCGTGCAGCCGTCGGCAACGGTGCGCGCTGCTTCGCCAGCATTATGGCAGCAGGACCCGACACGGCCCGGCACAGCGCAACCGCGAGGCGGCTGATTGCCAGTTGCGGCCTTGCCGGCGGCGCCAGTGATCTTGGCGACGTCATGCTGGCGCGCCTGCTTGCCCCCAACAGCCATGAACTGCGGGCCGCCCTGCTGCCGCTGCTGGAAGCACTGGACGAAACGCCGCTGCCGCGCGTCTGGCGCAACTGACCTAACCGGAGGATCCACTCAAGTGAACCTGACCCCCAGAGAAAAGGACAAGCTGCTCATTTCCATGGCGGCCATGGTCGCCCGCCGGCGGCTGGAGCGCGGCGTGAAGCTCAATTATCCGGAGGCTATCGCGCTGATTTCCGACTTCGTCGTCGAGGGCGCCCGCGACGGTACCAGCGTCGCACAGCTCATGGCCGACGGGGCAAAGGTCATCACCCGCGAGCAGGTCATGGAAGGCGTCGCCGAGATGATCCACGACGTGCAGGTCGAAGCGACGTTTCCCGACGGCACGAAGCTCGTCACCGTTCACCAACCCATTCGCTGAAAGGACAATCCCATGAACCGCATTGCCATTGCTGCCGCCGCCATCTGCGCCACAGCCGCACCCGCATTTGCCCACGACGGCGCCCACCTGCACCCGCACGGTCTCGAGGCCGGATGGGGCCTGCTGGCTGCGGCCCTCGCCCTCGCGGCGCTGGGCGGTGACTCGTTGTGGAGGCGCTGATGATCCCCGGAGAGGTGATCGCCGCCGAAGGTGATCTGGTGCTCAACGACGGTGCGCCAATCGTGACGCTCAGCGTGGCGAACACGGGGGACCGCCCGGTGCAGGTGGGCTCGCACTACCACTTCGCCGAAACCAACCCGGCGCTCGATTTCGACCGTGGCAAGGCAAAGGGCATGCGCCTCGACATCGCCGCGGGAACGGCGGTGCGCTTTGAGCCGGGCCAGACCCGCGAGGTCACGCTGGTGCCGCTCAAGGGTGCGCGCAAGGTCTACGGCTTCAACCAGAAAGTCATGGGAGGGCTGGACTGATGCCGGCTCGCATTACACGCGCCGACTATGCCGCCATGTTCGGCCCCACCACCGGCGACAGGGTGCGGTTGGCCGATACCGAACTTTTCATCGAGGTGGAGAAGGATTTCACGGTCTATGGCGAGGAGGTGAAGTTTGGCGGCGGCAAGGTGATCCGCGACGGCATGGGCCAGACCCAGGTGACGCGCGCGAACGGCGCGGTAGACACGGCCATCACCAGCGCGCTGATCGTCGACCACACTGGCATCTACAAGGCCGACGTGGGCCTGCGCGACGGGCGCATCTATGCCATCGGCAAGGCCGGCAATCCGGACACCCAACCGGGCGTCAACATCATCGTCGGCCCGTCGACGGACGCCATTGCCGGCGAAGGCAAGATCCTCACCGCCGGCGGGTTCGACGCGCACATCCACTTCATCTGTCCGCAGCAGGTGGACGATGCGCTCTATTCCGGCGTGACCACCATGCTGGGCGGTGGCACCGGACCGTCCACGGGGACCAATGCAACCACCTGCACGCCCGGCGCCTGGCACTTGCGCCGCATGATGGAGGCGGCAGAGGCCCTTCCGGTCAATCTCGGCTTCTCCGGCAAGGGCAATGCCTCGCTGCCCGAGGCGCTGGTCGAGATGGTGGAAGCGGGTGCGTGCGCCATGAAGCTGCACGAGGATTGGGGCACGACGCCTGCCACCATCGACTGCTGCCTCTCGGTGGCTGACGACATGGACGTGCAGGTGATGATCCACACCGACACGCTGAACGAAAGCGGTTTCGTCGAGGACACCGTCGCGGCCATCAAGGGCCGCACCATCCACGCCTTCCATACCGAAGGGGCAGGCGGTGGCCACGCTCCCGACATCATCAAGGTGTGCGGCGAGGACAATGTGATCCCCTCCTCCACCAACCCGACCCGGCCCTACACGGTCAACACTGTGGACGAGCACCTCGACATGCTGATGGTATGCCATCACCTCGATGCATCGATCCCCGAAGACATCGCCTTTGCCGAAAGCCGCATCCGCAAGGAGACAATCGCGGCGGAGGACATCCTGCACGACATGGGCGCGTTCTCTATCATCGCGTCGGACAGCCAGGCCATGGGCCGGGTCGGCGAGGTGCTGATCCGTACCTGGCAGACGGCGGACAAGATGAAGCGTCAGCGCGGCCGGCTGCCGGATGAGCAGGGTGAGAACGACAATTACAGGGTGCGCCGCTACATCGCCAAGTACACCATCAACCCGGCCATCGCGCACGGCGTGTCCGAGCACATCGGCTCGGTGGAGGTGGGCAAGCTTGCCGATCTGGTGCTGTGGTCGCCGGCCTTCTTCGGGGTGAAACCAGACCTCGTCATCAAGTTGGGCTCGATCGTGGCAGCACCGATGGGCGATCCCAATGCCTCGATCCCGACACCGCAACCGGTCCACTACCGGCCAATGTTCGCCGCCCTTGGCCGGGCGCTGACGCAAAGCCGCGTGACTTTCGTCTCGCAAGCAAGCCTGGAAGCCGGAACCGTTGACAGCTACAGGCTGGAGAGCCTGGTGCTGCCGGTGAAAAACACCCGCAACATCGGCAAGAAGGACATGGTGCTCAATGGCCTCAAGCCGAAGATCGAGGTCGATCCTGAAACCTATGAAGTGCGGGCCGATGGCGAGTTGCTGACTTGTGAACCCGCCGACGTGCTGCCGATGGCCCAGCGCTATTTCCTGTTCTGACGCGAAAGGACTCACTCATGATACGCGCCACTGCACACGTTCCCGCCGCGCGGCTGTCCGGTCCCGTTGCCGGTATCATCACCCTCAACAAGGATCAGCGCCATCGCAGACGCATCGCGCTGACAACCGACGAGGGAATGGCGTTCCTGCTCGACCTTCCAAAGGCAACGCAGCTTGCGCACGGTGACGGACTGTTGCTGGAGGACGGACGCATTGTCCGTGTGGCCGCAGAGCCAGAGCCGCTGATGTCGGTGCGGGCGAGGGATACCCACCACATGCTCGTGCTTGCGTGGCACCTGGGCAACCGGCACCTCGAAGCCCAGATCGGCAAGGATCGCATCCTGATCCGCCGCGACCATGTCATCAAGCAAATGCTTCACGGCCTGGGTGCAGAAACCGAACTTGTGGTCGAGCCGTTCGCGCCGGAAGGCGGTGCTTATGGCGACACCCATGCCAGCCATCACCACCATGACCATGCACACCATCCCGGCCATGGTCACCACCATGACCATGATCAGGGCGGTCGTCATCACCCCCATGGCAGTGAGGACGCGGCATGACTTCGCTGCCGGACGCCGCGCTTTACCGGTTGCTGACCTGGCTGTCGCCGTCGTTTCCGGTCGGCGCCTTCAGCTACAGCCAGGGGCTTGAGGCAGCAATCGAGGCGCACCTGGTCGTCTGCGAGCGCAGCATGGCCGGGTGGCTAGAGGACAGCCTGGCGGGAGGTCCACTGTGGTCGGATGCCGTGATCTTCGCCCGTGCCCATGATGCGGGCACGGCGAACCGGCATGTCGCGCTTCTCGACGTTGCCGGCTTCGCCGCAGCCTTTCAGCCGACAGCGGAACTGCGCATGGAAACCCTGTCGCAAGGCACAGCATTCATGTCTGCCGCGGCGAAGGCGTGGCCATGCGCCCAGCTTGAAACCCTGCGTCAGGCGGTGGGGTCCGGGGTGGCCTACCCGGTCGCCGTCGCGGTGACCGCCGCAGGCCACGGCATCGACAAGCACGCCGCGCTGCACGCCTGGCTGCATGCGGCCGTGTCGAACCTGGTATCCGCCGCCATCCGGCTGGTGCCGCTTGGCCAGAACCAGGGCCAGCGGCTGCTGGCGGGCGTGGAAGCGGCCATAGCCGATGCACGAGACGCGGCCCTGCTTACGCCGCTGTCCCGCCTCAGCACCAACTGCCTGATGGCAGACATCTGCTCCATGAAACACGAAACCCAGCACACAAGGCTCTTCAGATCATGACATCGTCAAACGGACCCCTGCGCATCGGCATCGGCGGACCAGTCGGCTCCGGCAAGACCACCCTCACCCGCAGGCTGTGCGAGGCCATGCGGGACCAGTTCTCCATCGGTGTCGTAACGAACGACATCTACACCCGCGAGGACGCCATGATGCTGGCACGCTTCCAGGCGCTGCCGGAAGAACGCATCATAGGTGTCGAGACCGGCGGCTGCCCGCACACCGCCATCCGCGAGGACGCCTCGATCAATCTCGCAGCCATTGCGGACCTGAACGCCCGTCATCCGCACCTCGACGTCGTTTTCATCGAGTCCGGTGGCGACAATCTGGCCGCCACCTTTTCGCCGGAGCTTGCGGACCTGACCATCTACGTCATCAGCGTCTGCCAGGGCGAGGAGATTCCCCGCAAGGGCGGTCCGGGCATCACCCGCTCCGATCTGCTGATCATCAACAAGACAGACCTGGCACCGCATGTCGGAGCAGATCTTCAGGTGATGGCCTCGGATGCGGCCCGGATGCGACAGGGCCTCCCGACCCTGTTCACCGACCTCAAGCGTGTCGAGGGCGTGACCGAAGTGGTGGAAACGCTGGCCAGGCAGGGCGGCCTCGGCGCGCCCACGGCCTATATGGCGGGCGTCCTGACAACTTGAGGCGGTGAGGCCCGCTCAGGCAGCCTGCCTCTGACTCGCGCCAGCCGCCTGTTCCGCCACGTCGAAGCGGCTCCAGGATAGGTTGCCGTCATACCGCCAGGCAAGCCCGCCCGCCTCAGCCATGGCAAACAGGTGAAGCCACCTGTTGTCGAACAGCTCGCGTACACCTGGATGGCGCTTGAGGATGTCGGTCATGGCCTCACGCGGCGCCTCGATGCATACCGACAGCCGCATCGGTTCATGCACGTATTTCTCGCCATCGTGAACCGACTGCCAGGGCAGGCCGCCCCGCATCAGTCCGCCATTGCCTTCCAGCACGCCGACACCGCCAACCACATTATGCATCAGCTTGTTGCCGCCGCCGAAGGTCTGCGGCGCCACGGTCGAACCGTAGTACTGGAGACTGATCCAGCTGGCGACCACCACCGGGGCAGTCATGATGAGCTCGAGCACCTTGAAGCCGTTCGCGCTGTCCTGATGCCAGTTATAATCGTGCAGGAAGGCGCGGCCCTCGAGGCTGCGTCCGCCGGTACGTGCACGCGGCGCGGCAATGAAGGCCTTGCATCCAGCCAGCGCCCATTCGGGCCGCACCTCGGCCCAGTCGCGCGAGCGCCGGCCAATGCCCTGCCCCTTGCTGCCTGCCCTCGGCAGCCGCAAGGCGCGTTCGCCGCGCGCCAGCCTCCCGGCAGCCGCCAGCCAGCCGCGAACCTGCCTCAGGTCCTGCTGGTGCGCCTGCGTGCCGGCATCCTGGTCATAGAGGGTTACGGCATCGGTGGTGGTGTCGTGCAGCGCGGCCACGAACATCGTGTCTTCCGGGATCGTGATACCGCGCGGGACGAGGCCGTCACGTACTTGCCGCTCGTTCAGCAACTGCGCCAGCAAGCGCGCATTCACCTCGCCGGAGTAGCCGCCACAGGCGCCGCAGTGCAGCCCGCTGGCGTGCGGGTTGTTGACCACGTTCGCGCCATGGCCGGCCAGCATGACGATACGCGCAAAGCCATCGGGCAGCGACATGGCCCGCAACACGGTCTCGGCGGAACTGATCTTCGTTGCCAGGTCTAGCTCCGGCACGAAGCGTGGCGCGGGTTCGATCGGGGCCTTGTTGCGGTGCAAGCCAAGGCCGTCGCGCACCAGCTTGCCGGCATAGACCGGCCCCATCGCCTCCACGAAGGCGAAGGAGGATACCGCAGCCAGCTTGAACCGGCCCCAGGCGCGCGTGGCCCGGGCCTTGTAGCGTGCCGCCAGGTCCAGGCTTTCCTGGGCCACGCTGCCCGAGCAGGACGATACCGCCGGGTTGAGCAGCACCGGCAACCGATGCTCATGCACATCGGAAGCAAACCGCCGGTGCGAGGCGAACACGCCGAAGAAGCCAGCGAAACCAAGCGTGCGGATAGATGGGTCAACCGATTCCAGTGCCCGCCGGAACACCTCCGAGCGCACGTCGATGCAGAAGGCTGCCTGCAATGCAGGGCGGTCCTCCCCTACCGGCGCGGCTGGGCCGGCAAGCGTTGCGGCAAGCCGCCGCTGGGCTGCCCGTTCTGCCGCTTCCTGCAAGATTGCGTCGATGACGTCGGCTTGCGTTGGCGCGACCGGCGCCTCATGTGCGGTGCGGGCCTTTTCCCAGGCTTCAAGGAGCTTGTCGTGGGCTTGCGAGAATAGCGCTTCCTCCCAGATCAGCCGGATCGCCAGAAGATCAATGATCGTGCTGTCGGTGCCACCTGCAAGTTCCGCCTGCCAGAGCTGGTAGCGGGCATACTGGGCCCAGCCGCCAAGTGAGAACAGCAACTGGTGGAAATAGGTCGCAAGTGCTGCCTGGCCCAGGCCCAGTGTTTGCACGGCCCGGGCAATGGCGACAGACGATGTATCCGGGGCATCGGCCACGAACCGGGCGAACCCCTTCAGCCCCAGAATTTCCGGCGTCAGGTCGTGGGTCGCGTGAGCCCGGAATGCAGCCCACGCCGAGCGTTCGCGCGGGGCTGCCCACAGGGCCTGGCCCTGGTCGAAGTAGCCAGCCGCCCAGGCGCCAATGCGCTCCGCAGCCAGAGCCGGCCAGTCGGTTCCATCGGCATCCGCTGCAAGATCAGTCACCGTGGGCAACGCCTCGATGGCCAGGCGCGGTGTCGACGCGGCAGCAACCAGTTCCTCGATGGTCTGCGGCCCTGCTGCAGACGGACAGGCAGACAGCGCACCGGCCAGATCGCGCGGCTCGATCTCTCCATTCCCGATGCGGTCGAGATACCATTGCCGCGTCATGGTCACCGGCGTTGCGCTGATGCGGGCAAGCAGGGCCGAGGTCTCTGCCAGCGTCGAAGAGGTCTGACCGAGATAGGGGTTCACGGCCACATGCGAGGCCAGCGGCCACAGCGGCGGGATCTGCCGGGCAGCCTTGTCTGCTGCATCCATCAGCCGCGGGAGACCAGATGTCATGTCACGCTCGTTGGTCATTTGTGTTTCTCCTCTCTCGACTGCATCAGGACGGGTTGCGGACGGACCAGTTGCCAACCAGCCGGTCGAACACGGCATTGGCGTAGAGCCCGTTGGACAAGTGGACACGCAGGCCCGCAGCAGCCGGGTGATGGGCCCACAGCGGGAACATCGACTGGGCGATGGCCACCATGCCGAAGCTGAGCACCGACAGCACCAGCAGGGTCCACTCCAGCGAGCCGGGTGCGGGTGCCGGCGGCAGCGTGCCGGCCGTCATCCACTCTGCTGCGCGGTGCAGCGCAAAGTAGCTTACCGAGGCAGTAACGGCGTAGATTGCCGTGCGGCGGGTCAATGCGCGCGGTGCTGCATCTGCAAGCCCCTGTGCCAGCAGGTAGGCGACGCCGAACACCAGGATGGCGCCAAGCGTGATCGCCTGGGGCGACTTTGCGGCAATCCCGAAGGCCAGCGCGATGGCGGTGTAGATCGCAATCGCCAGCGCGAAGGCCCGCGCGACTGCCCAGCCATCCGGAATGGCGATGGGGCCGGGCCGGCGCAAGGCTGCGACGCTCTCGACCGCGGTGCCCGAGGCGAGGAAGGCGTGCGCCTTGTACAGCGAGTGCGCCACGATGTGCAGCAGCGCCAGCGGGAACAGCGCCAGGCCGCACTGCATGATCATGAAGCCCATCTGGGCGATCGTCGACCAAGCCAGCGAGGTCTTCACGGCAGGCTGGGCCAGCATCGCAAGCCCGCCCAGAAGTGCGGTAAAGCCGCCCAGCATCACCAGCGCCGCCAGTACGCCCGGCGCCAGCAGCATCACGTCGGCGAACCGGATCAGCAGGAAGCCGCCGGCATTGATGACGCCTGCGTGCAGAAGGGCCGAGACCGGCGTCGGCGCCTCCATCACTTCGGTGAGCCAGCCGTGCGCCGGAAACTGTGCCGACTTGAGGATGGCAGCCAGTGCGATCAGGGCGGCAGCCAGACTCGCTCCTGCCGGAGCGGTTCCGTTGCGCGCAGCTTCGAGTATGGCAGCGATGTCGATGGTGCCATATCCGGCAAACAGCACGCCCGCCGCGCCAATCAGGGCTGCATCGCCGACCCGTGCAATGATGAACTTCTTTCGCGCGGCCCGCACCGCCTGTACCCGGTCAGGATAGAACAGCAGCAGCTTGTGGAGGCACAGGCTCATGGCCATCCAGGCCAAAGTCAGCAGCAGCAGGTTGCCAGCGGCCACCAGCACCAGCACCGCCGCCAGCGTCAGGCACAGCCAACCGGTAAATGCGCCCTGCCGGGCCTCGCCGTCGAGGTAGGTGGCGACGTAGCGGATCACCACGGCGCCGATGAAAGACACCAGCATCAGCATGACGGCCGAGACCGTATCCAGCCTTGCGCCGAGCACCTGCAGCGTCCCTTCGCCCAACGCCCATGACTGTGCACCGTGCATGGCGAGAAATGCGCACGAAGCAGCGCCCGCAACCAGTGCAACAATGCTGGCAAGCGTTGCCGCGAGCTTCGCGATGACGGGCCGCTGTCCGGCATCGAAGCGGCTGACGGCAAACGCCACCACCAAGGCAGCCGGGCCCGAGAACGCAATCAGGGGAAAGGTGTTCTGCATGTCCATCTCCACTTCGACGGTTGATGGGCAGGCAGATAGCAGGCGAATCGTAGTTTACTAAATTCATTGTTTGTGCTTTATCGTTCTATAAAATAGAACGATCGAATGGCTCAGCTGAACTACAATCACCTGCGTTACTTCTGGGCCGTCGCCCACGAAGGCAACCTGACGCGGGCGGCGGAAAACCTCAACGTGTCGCAGTCGGCCCTGTCGATCCAGATCCGCAAGCTGGAGCAGCAGCTGGGTCACGACCTGTTCGAACGGCGCGGCAAGCAGCTGGTGCTGACCGAGGCCGGCAGGGTCGCGCTGGATCACGCAGACACCATATTCGCCACCGGTGACGAGCTGCTCGGCACCCTGTCAGAGCGATCCGGCACGGTGCGCCGGGTCATCCGGGTCGGCGCGCTTGCCACCCTGTCGCGCAACTTCCAGCTTGGTTTCCTGCGCCCGGTGCTGTCGAGGCCAGACGTTGAAGTGATCCTGCGGTCAGGCGGGCTTGCCGACCTGCTTCGCGAACTCGAGGCCTTGCGTCTGGACGTGGCCCTCATCAACCAGGTGCCCCCGCGCGACGCGGCCACACTGTGGATATCCCACAAGCTGGGCGACCAGCAGGTGAGCCTCGTGGGGACGCCGCAGCGGATCGGGGATACGCAGGATGTGAAGACGTTGCTGGTGGACCACCCGATCATCCTGCCGAGCATGGAGAGCGGCATCAGGACCGGCTTCGATGCACTTGCCGACAGGCTGGGCGTGCGGCCCAGGATCGCTGCGGAAGTCGATGACATGGCCATGCTTCGCCTGATGGCACGCGAAGATGTGGGCCTCGCCGTGGTGCCGCCGATTGTCGTCAACGACGAACTGGCAAGCGGGGCGTTGCAGGAAGCGAGCAAACTGCCCGGCCTGCAGGAAACGTTCTATGCCGTCACCCAGCTCAGGCGCTTTCCCAATCCGCTGCTTAAGGACCTGCTGAAGACTGACGTCCTCCAGAACGCCTTCCAGTTGGTGTGAACGGCTCTTCACCAGCCACACAAATTCTCTTGTCGCCGCGTGAGATCGGCGCAACGATGCTGCTGTCGCCAGATCAGAGGACTGGCCGTAATTCTGTGAGGACCGATCTCATGAAGACCCTTCTCAAGTGCAGCACTGCCATCGCCATTGCACTCTCGCTGACCGGACAGGCCGCTGCGGCCGAAATGCTGACGGCTGTCGGACCTGGCGAAGGTCAGGTCAATATCGTTGCCTGGCCCGGCTACATCGAACGCGGCGAGACCGACAAGACATTCGACTGGGTGACAAAGTTCGAGGAAAAGACCGGTTGCAAGGTGCAGGTCAAGACTGCCAACACTTCGGACGAAATGGTTGCGCTCATGAACGAAGGCGGCTTCGACCTGGTGACGGCGTCCGGCGACGCTTCGCTTCGCCTGATCGCCGGCAAGCGCGTGCAGCCCGTCAATGTCGATCTGGTGCCGAGCTGGTCGACGGTGGACGAGCGCCTGCAGAACGCACCGTGGCACACGGTCGACGGCGTGCACTATGGCGTGCCGTACATGTGGGGCCCCAACGTGCTGATGTACAACACCAACGTGTTCAAGGAACCGCCGGCCAGCTGGAACGTGGTGTTCGAGGAAATGGACTTGCCCGACGGCAAGTCGAACAAGGGCCGGGTGCAGGCTTATGACGGCCCGATCCATGTGGCCGATGCCGCAAATTACCTGATGTTCCACAAGCCTGAGCTTGGCATCAAGAACCCCTACGAGCTGAACGAGGACCAGTACAAGGCTGCCCTGGACCTGCTGCGCGCCCAGCGCCAGATCGTGTCGCGCTACTGGCACGATGCGTTCATCCAGATCGACGACTTCAAGAACGAAGGCGTGGTGGCGTCTGGCTCGTGGCCGTTCCAGGTCAACCTCATGCAGGGCGACAACCAGCCGATCGCCTCGACCATTCCGCAGGAAGGTGCAACCGGTTGGGCCGACACGACGATGATGCACGCCGAGGCGGCGAACCCGAACTGCGCCTACATGTGGATGGAGCACACGCTGTCGTCGAACCTGCAGAGCGACCTGTCGGTCTGGTTCGGCGCCGTGCCCAGCGTACCAGCGGCCTGCACGGACGGACGCGGCATGCAGAATGCCGAAGGCTGTGCCAAGAACGGCCTGTCGGACTTCGACAAGATCAAGTTCTGGACGACGCCGGTATCGAAGTGCGCCAGCCAGGGTGAATGCGTGCCCTATTACCGCTGGGTTTCGGACTATATCGGCGTGATCGGCGGGCGCTGATACCGGCTCCGCCTGAAGGCAAACGACAGGCCCGCCGGTTGGCGCCGGCGGGTCCACATCCAGGCTTGATCATGCAAACCGCTGTTCTCTTCTCCAGGGTCTCCCGGCACTTTGGAAACGTACGTGCCGTCGACGAGGTCGATCTCGACGTGGCCGAGGGCGAGTTCTTTGCCATGCTGGGGCCGTCAGGTTCCGGCAAGACCACCTGCCTGCGCCTGATTGCCGGGTTCGAACAGCCGACGGCGGGCCACATCGAGATCTTCGGGCAGACGGCGGAGGGCGTGCCGCCCTACCGGCGCAACGTCAATACCGTGTTCCAGGACTATGCCCTGTTCCCCCATCTGTCGGTCCTGGACAACGTGGCCTACGGCCTGATGATCCGCGGCGTTGGCAAGCGGGAAAGACTGCAGGAAGCAGAAACCGCGCTCGAACTGGTGCGGCTGCCGGGTTATGGAGACCGGCGTCCGAGCCAGCTCTCCGGCGGGCAGCGGCAACGGGTGGCGCTTGCCCGCGCGCTCGTCAACAAGCCGAAGGTGCTGCTGCTCGACGAGCCGCTTGGCGCGCTTGACCTGAAACTGCGCGAGCAGATGCAGGAAGAGCTGAAAGCCCTGCAACGCTCGCTCGGCATCACCTTCATCTTCGTCACCCACGACCAGGGCGAGGCGCTATCCATGGCCGACCGGGTGGCGGTGTTCAATGACGGCCGCATCATGCAGGTGGGCACGCCGCAGGACATCTACCAGCGGCCGCGCTCGCGGTTCGTGGCAGACTTCGTCGGCGCCTCGAATGTGTTGCCCCCTGACTTCTCCGGCAGCCGCAACTGGGCCAGCCTGCGGCCGGAAGCGATCCGGCTGGTATCGTCCGACGGCCGTCCTGCCCGCGTGCTGTCGCGCAATTATCTTGGCGGACAGACACGGCTCAGCCTCGAAGCCGGTGGACAGCGGCTCAACATGCTGGCCGCCTCCGGAGATGACTTGCCTGCCGACGGCGCGAACGTTCGCATCGACTGGAGCCCGGACGACCTCCATCTGATGGAGGACGGCGAATGAGCGTGCCGCAGACCGCCATACTGCCCGGGCGCGGCGGCGCGGCGGGAACTGCCGCGGACCTGTTCTGGCGCAATCCGAAAGTGCTGCTGGCGCTGCTGCTGATCCCACCGCTCTTGTGGCTCGGCATCATATACCTTGGCTCACTGTTCGCCCTGCTGGCCCAGAGCTTCTTCTCGATCGACGAGTTCTCGGGCCTCGTAAAGTACGAACTGACGCTCAAGACCTATCGCGAGCTCTTGAACCCCGCCAACCTCGACATCATCGCCCGGACCGTGCTGATGGCGGCGGCAGTGACGATTGCCGCGGCCATCGTGGCGTTTCCGGTTGCCTACTATGCCGCCCGCTACGCAAGGGGGCGGTGGAAGGCGCTGTTCTATCTGGGCATCATGCTGCCGCTGTGGTCGAGCTACCTCGTAAAGGTCTATGCCTGGAAGCTGATCCTCGCCAAGGAAGGCATCCTCAACTGGGTTTTCGAGAAGCTGCACCTGACGTGGCTCCTTGAAGCCTATCTCAGTGCACCCGTCATCGGCGGAAACTCGCTATCGGTCAGCTACACGGGGACTTTCCTGGTATTCCTGTATGTCTGGCTGCCGTTCATGATCCTGCCCGTCCAGGCCGCGCTCGAACGCGTGCCGGGCAATCTGGTGGAGGCCTCTGCCGACCTTGGTGCCACGCCGGCCCAGACCTTCAGGAACGTGCTGTTGCCGCTGGCGATGCCGGGCGTGGTTGCCGGCTCCATCTTCACCTTCTCGCTGACGCTGGGCGACTACATCATTCCGCAGATCATAGGCTCGTCGCGGCTGTTCATCGGACAGGCGGTCTATGCGCACCAGGGCACGGCCGGCAACATTCCGCTGGCCGCGGCCTTCACGGTGGTGCCCGTGGTGATCATGGGCTTCTACCTGTGGGGAGCAAAGCGGCTGGGGGCCTTCAATGCGCTCTGACCGGTCCAACCGTTCGCCTCTGGCGCTCAAGATCGCCGCTGCAGCGGGGCTCGCATTCCTGCACCTGCCGATCCTGCTGATCTTCGTCTACGCCTTCACAACAGAAGACAAGAGCTACCAGTGGCCGCCGCCGGGCTTCACCATCAAGTGGCTGGGCGTGACCTGGAACCGGCCGGACGTGTGGGAAGCGCTGTGGCTTTCCGTTCGCGTCGCTGGCATTGCCACGCTGATCGCAATCGTGCTCGGCACGCTATGCGCCGCTGCAGTGTCACGCTGGAAGTTCTTCGGCCACGAGACGATCTCGCTGCTGGTGATCCTGCCCATCGCCCTGCCCGGCATCATCACGGGCATTGCCCTGCGCTCGGCGTTCAATCTCGCCGACATGCCGTTTTCGTTCTGGACCATCGTGCTTGGCCACGCGACCTTCTGCATCGTCGTCGTCTACAACAATGCCGTTGCCCGGTTCCGGCGAACCTCCGGTTCCCTCATCGAGGCCTCAATGGACCTCGGCGCCGACGGCTTCCAGACGTTCAGGTACGTGATCCTGCCCAATATCGGCACGGCCCTGCTGGCAGGCGGCATGCTGGCTTTCGCGCTGTCCTTCGACGAGGTGATCGTCACCACCTTCACCGCGGGCCAGCAGGCAACGTTGCCGATCTGGATGCTGGAAGAACTGGTGCGGCCGCGACAGCGCCCTGTCACCAACGTGGTCGCGATGGTCGTCGTACTGGTCACCTTCCTGCCCATCCTTGCCGCATACTACCTCACCCGCGACGGCGACCATGTCGCCGGCCATGGAAAATAAACCCCAACCGTATGGAGTACCCGCCATGCACACCCAGATGCTGATTGGTTCGAAGTTCGAGACCGGCACCGAAGCGGAGGAAGCCGTCCTCAACCCGAAGACCGGTGAAACCATCGTCGCCATACCGGAAGCGTCCACGGCACAGATCGACCGTGCGGTTGCAGCCGCTCGCGCGGCCTTCGATGGCTGGTCACGGACAACGCCGGCCGAGCGCTCCGGCTACCTGCTGAAGATTGCCGAACGGATCGAGGCGGAGGCCGACGCCTTCGCCGCCCTTGAAGCCCTCAATTGCGGCAAGCCGATCAACGCTGCGCGCAACGACGAACTGCCGGCCATCGTCGATTGCTACCGGTTCTTTGCAGGCGCGGTTCGCTGCATGCCGGGCGTCGCTGCCGGGGAATATCTCAGCGGCTTCACCTCCATGGTCCGGCGCGACCCGATCGGTATCGTTGCCTCGATTGCACCGTGGAACTACCCGCTGATGATGATGGCCTGGAAGCTTGCGCCTGCCATTGGCGGCGGCAATACGGTCGTCTTCAAGCCGTCGGAGCAGACCCCGCTGACCGCGCTCAAGCTGGCCCAAATCATGGCGGACGTGCTGCCGGAAGGCGTGGTCAACGTAATCCTCGGACGGGGAAAGAGCGTTGGCAACACGCTGATCAACCATCCCGGCATCGACATGATCTCGCTGACCGGCGACGTCGGCACGGGAAAGAAGATGCTCGAAGCCGCAGCAACATCCGTGAAGCGCACGCACCTGGAATTGGGCGGCAAGGCGCCGGTGGTGGTGTTCGACGACGCCGATCTTGGCGCAGTGGTGGAAGGCCTTCGCGCGTTCGGCTTCTACAATGCGGGCCAGGACTGCACCGCCGCCTGCCGCATCTACGCGGGAGCGAAAATCTACGACAATCTCGTGGCTGACCTGTCTTCGGCGGTTTCGACGATCACCTACGCTGCCGAGGACGATGCCAGCAACGAGATCGGCCCCCTGATCTCGAAGCGCCAACAGGAGCGCGTTGCAGGCTTCGTCGAGCGCGCATCGGCACTCAACCACATCGACATAACCACCGGCGGCGATGTTGGTCCCGGCAACGGCTTCTTCTTCCAACCGACGGTTGTTGCCGGCGCACTGCAGAACGACGAAATCGTGCGCCGCGAGGTATTCGGACCGGTCGTGTCAATCACCCGGTTCTCCGACGTCCACGAGGCAGTGACCTGGGCCAATGACTCGGATTACGGCCTGGCATCCTCGGTGTGGTCGAAGGACTTAGGTCACGCAATGGCCTGTGCGGCAAGGCTCAGATACGGCTGCACCTGGATCAACACGCACTTCATGCTGACCAACGAGATGCCCCACGGCGGCCTCAAGCAATCGGGGTATGGCAAGGACATGTCGATGTATGCGCTGGAGGACTACACAGCGGTGCGTCACGTGATGGTGGCCCACGGCGGCTAGGGGGCAGCGAGGGGCCACGCTCACAATTAGGCGACCGCTCTCTGCGTTCATGGCCGCTTGAACTTGAGGCCGTTCAGTTCGCCGACAACGTCGGACATCATCGGCATGTGCCTGTCGCCGTCACCTTTGGCCACGGCAAGCGCGTAGGACTGCTTGACCGAAGGCGCCACTACCGCCGCCATGCCGGCGGCCTCGATCATGTTGTTGAAGTAGCGCTGGTCCTTCAGGCAGTTGCGGATGGCGAACTCGTGCGCCTTTGGATCGCGCCCGATCACCCACTTGCTCATGTTCTCGAAATTGCCGCAGTACATGCCGCCGGCCTTGACCACATTGTAAAGCGTCTTCTGGTCAACGCCGGTCATCAGGCATGCCGTGTATGCCTCGGCCCAGACGGCCGAATAGGACATGGCGATGAAGTTGTTGATCAGCTTGATCTTGTGGCCGTTGCCCACCGGCCCCACGTGAATGATGTTCTCCGCCCAGGTCTCGATGATCGGGCGAACCTCCTTCAGGGTTTTCGCATCCGAACCCACGAACGTGTTGAGCCGGCCTTCCTCGGCCTCGCGCGGCGTACGGCCCAGCGGCGCATCGATCAGCTTGACGCCGATTGCCTTCAGCTCTTTCGCCAGAGCCAGTGTCGAGGTCGGATCGGAGGTCGAGGTATCGACAATGATGGTGCCCTTGGCCGCACCTGCCATGATGCCCGTCTTGCCACGCACCAGCTCCTCAACCTGCGCGGACGAGGTGACACACAGGAAAATGACGTCAGACTCCTTGGCCAACGCCGCCGCGGTCTTTGCTTCCCTGGCACCGCGCTTGACAAGGTCGGTCACCGGCTTGCGGTTGGTGTGGCCCATGATGGTCAGCGGGTAACCTGCCTCAAGGATGTTCTTCGCCATGCCATGGCCCATCAGGCCGACGCCGATAAAGCCGATGCGGAGTTTGCTGCTCATGGGACGAATTCCTCCTTGGTCCATTTTGCCGTGTATTCGAGTGCCTGCTGCACGAGTGCGGCTGGGTCAGTCGCGATATCGAGTACCGCTGCGCGTTCATCCGGGTCCGGGTTCTCCAGCGTCGCCAGCTGGCTTGCCAGCAGGCCGGGAGGCATGAAATGCCCGGTGCGACCCGCCATGCGATCCGCCAACAGCTCATGCGATCCGGTGAGGTGGATGAAACAGACGCCCGGACCCGCGGCGCGCAGCCGGTCCCGGTAGGCTCGCCTCAGCGCCGAGCAACTCACCACCACGTCGCGGCGGGCCGCTGCCAGTTGCCCGGCCTCTGCGGCGATGGCGTCGAGCCATGGCCAGCGGTCGGCATCGGTCAGCGGATGGCCGGAAGACATCTTCGCCCGGTTGGACGGGGGGTGCAAGTCGTCGCCCTCGATGAAAGCGGCGCCGATGGCGCGGGCAAGATCCCGCCCCACAGTGGTCTTGCCCGAACCGCACACGCCCATCACGACGACGATCATGACTGGTCCCCATGCCAGGGACCGTGAAAGGCCTCGCCCGTGCCCTTGCGCTTCAGGCCATGAGCGCCAAACCGGTCGCGCTGCAATTGCACCAACGCCGTGGGCAAGGTTGCCGCGTCGCACATGTCGAGGTAGCTCAGGCTTGAGGCAAACACCGGCACAGGAACGCTACCTTGCGTGGCGGCAATTACCGCTTGCGCCAGCGCATCCCGGTTCGCGTGTGCAGCTGCAACCAGCGCTGTGCCATCGGCAAAATCGTCCAGCAGCGCCATGCGCAGGATCGACCCTTGCCGCCATACCCGTGCAGCCTCGGCCAGATCTATGTGCCAGCCATGTTGCTTGCTGGCGACGCTGAGCAAGTGCCCGCCCTGTGCCAGCGTCAGGGCGATCGAGGCCCGGAGAGCGTCTCTGACCATGGTGTGTTGCAAGCCGGTCACATAGGCAAAGGTGTTGCTCCGGCTGCGCAGGTCCGGATGTGAGGAAACCTGTCTGGCCGTCAGGGCGGCCATGATGGACGGCACGGGCACCCCCAGATCGACTGCCTGCTGCACGGTCCAGCCGCCGGTGCCTTTCTGCCCGGCGGCGTCATCGACGATGTCGATCACTGGCGTCCCACTTGCGAGGTCCCTTGCCTGCAGCACCTCGCCGGAAATTTCCATCAGATACCCGGCCAGATCTCCCTGAGCCCAACCGGCAATCACCTGTCCGGCAGCATCGCCATCCAGTCCGCTGGCGGCCAGCAATTGCCATGCTTCGGCAATCGCTTCCATCACGGCGTACTCGATGCCGTTGTGCACCATCTTGACGAAATGGCCGGCGCCGTCCTTGCCGAACCAGGCGATGCATGGCTTGCCATCATGGCGGGGGGCAATGCCTTCAAGCAGCGGCACCAGCAGATCGCGCACCGCTTCGTCGCAGCCCAACATCATGGACGGCCCGTTGCGCGCACCTTCCGCGCCTCCCGAAACGCCCAGGCCTGCAAAGTGAATGCCGCGCTTTGCCCGCAGCATGACACTGGTCTGAGTGTCGATGAAATGCGCGTTGCCGCCATCAATGACGATGTCGCCTTCATCGAGCAGGCCGTCCAGTTGTGCAGCCAGATCGAACACCGGCTCGCCAGCCTTGACCATCAGCAGGATGACCCGTAGAGCCGGCAGCGCACGCACGAGTTCCTGAAGTGACGCGTGTACAACAACTCTGCCGGCCTGCCAGTCGCGTGCCTTGGGCCATGGGTCCCAGGCGTTCACGTCGTGCCCTGCATCGCGGAAATTGAGCGCAAGGTTGCGCCCCATCACGCCCAGCCCGATCAAGCCCAGCTTCATGCCGTCACCGCCGGGCGGCGGCCTGCATGTGCGCCGGACGCCATCTGCCTGAAGAACGCGAGTATGTGGTTTTCGAGCGCAACTGCGCAGGCCTCGTGATTGCGCGCCAGAGCTGCATCAAGGATTGCCTTGTGTTCGGCGATGATCTGGTCACCGCGAAAGCCGATGGTGCGGTATTCCACCTGCACGATCTTGCGGTACTGGTCGAAGGCGGCCTTGTGCAGGCTCCTGTGAAGCTTTGAACCGCAGGCAGACAGCAACGCCTGATGAAACTCCCAGTCGGCCTGCCGCCACGAGTCGAAGTGCACCGGTTCTCCAGCCCTCATCCGCAGCTCGATGTGAGCCAGCCGGTGATGGGCGGCAACCAGGTCGCCCTCCCATGTGACGCCACCATGCTTGATGGACTGACGCGCGCCGTCGCATTCAAGCAGGATGCGCAACCGGGTCACCTCGTCGGTATCGACCTTGCCAAGCTCCAAAAGGTCCATGCCGCCGGCATAGCTGTATATCGAGCCCGGCCCCGGCATGAGGCGTGCGTCCGGGTCAAGCAGAATGGCGCCGACATTCATGCGCACGTCAACCACGCCGGCGATCTCCAGCGCTACCAGCGCCTCTCGCACCGTTGGCCGGCTGACGCCGAAGCGGCGTACAAGATTGGCTTCCGCCGGCAACTTGTCGCCCGGCTCCAACTCCAGTTCGCGCACCAGTTCGGCAATCTGCGCCGCGACCGAGGCATACAACCGGCGCGGCCGCCGTGCCGGCCCGTCTGTGGGGCGCATCGCCAAGCTTGATGAATTGTCAGGCAATCGTATACCGCCATCGAGAGTCCGAATGAACGGCCAGAGTCTGCAATATCGCCCGGCGCTCCTGCAACATGAAGTTGGCAATAATTAAAACTGAAAGATTGCCAGACAATCCGATATTGTCACCCTCACCTTGGCACCGTATCGTTTTGCCCAGGTATGGCGGCTGTGAAGGCCCGTCCGTACTCCAGAAAGCAGGTCACAAGGCCTGCACATAAAAACAAAAGGGCCTGTCACAACCGGGTGGCAGCTGAAACGGAGGAAACACTCGAATGACTATCAGGAAAGTTCTCGGCGGCGTTGCGATGGCCGCTCTCGTGGTCACCGGACTTGCCGGCACGTCGGCCAGTGCCGAAGAAACCAAGCTGCGCATCCAGACCCACTATGCGCCTGAAAGCGTGTCGGGCAAGCTGGCGCAGCAATACGTCGACAACGTCCAGGCCATGTCGAACGGCGAAATCCAGATCGAGATGTTCTTCTCGTCATCGGTGGTCAAGTCGGTTGAAACCTTCGACGCTGCGGCCACCGGCATTCTCGACTGCGACATGACCGGCGGCGCCTACCAGACCGGCAAGAATCCGGCCTTCCAGTTCGTGGGCGACATCATGGGCGGCTACGACACGCCGTACCAGCAGCTCTCGTGGCTGTACTATGGCGGCGGTATCGACGCAGCAGCAGAGCTCTACAACAAGTTCGGCATGGAGCTGATCGGCTGGTGGGTCTACGGCCAGGAGTCATTCGCCTCGACCAAGCCGATTGCCAAGGTCGACGACTTCAAGGACTGGAAATTCCGTTCGCCTCCGGGCCTCGAAACCAAGATCTTCGAGAAGCTGGGCGCCAAGCCGATCGTGATGGACTTCACCGAAGTGTTCACCGCGCTCGAGTCCGGCATCATCGACGGCTCCGACATCTCGGCCATCGCCAACAACAAGTCGATGGGCGTGTACGACCTGCCGAAGGTGAAGTACGCAAACTATCCGGGTTTCCACTCGATGCCGTCGGACCACCTGGCGTGCAACAAGGCCAAGTTCGACTCCATGCCCGCCCATCACCAGCGCATCATGAAGGTGGCGATGGAGTCTCTCGCCCTGCGCACCGCGCTGACCTTTGAAAAGGCCAACGCGGAAGCGGCCGCGGCGCTGCGCGAACAGGGCGTGACCCTGTCGGAGTGGAGTGCTGAAGAGAAGGCCAAGTTCCGTGAAGCCGCCCTGTCGGCATGGGGCGATTTCGCCACCACCGACGAGGCCAAGGCACTGGTGGAAAGCCACACGGCCTACCTCAAGCAGCTTGGCCTGGTGAAGTAACGCCAAACCCTGACGGAGTGGATGGTGCAGCTGCGCCGTCCACTCCCTAAATCCTTGATCCAGTCAGACACGCAACGCCCGCGGCCGCCGCAAGATGCAGGCGCGGCAATGCGGCATCGCATGGGAGGCAGCGCCATGGTCGAGAACGAACGGACCGGCTTCATCGACCTGATCACGTGGGGGTTCAGCCGCATTGCCATGTGGGCGCCGGCCTTCATCGTCGCCATCATGTTTTACGAGGTAGTGATGCGCTACCTGTTCGTGAAGCCGACCCTGTGGGTAAACGAGATGTCGCTCTGGGTGGCCGGCGGCGTCTACCTGACGGCGGGGCTTTACGCCATGCAGCAGCGCAGCCACATCCGCATCTTCATCATCTACGACATGGTGCCGCGCTGGGTGCAGCGGGTGTTCGACGTTCTGTCGGTCACCTGCCTGTGCATCTTCGTGTTCGCGGTGATCTGGGGCGGCTTCGGCGAGGCGCGCGACAAGCTGCTGCGCTGGGAAACGTTCGGCACCGCGTTCGACCCGCCGATACCGGCTACCATCAAGCCGCTGATCCTTCTGACGCTGGTCTTCCTGGCCTTGCAGGCAATTTCCAATCTCTATCACGACTGGAACAAGGGGCCCGAGATCCACAGCGTTACCGATGATCTCGACATGCCGGACGAGGTTCTGTCCGGCAATCCGCCAAAACCGGACGGAAACTGACAACAAGCCCGCACGGGGCGCGACAAGGGGCGAGGTTGACATGGATATCGGGACAATCTCATTGATCCTGCTGATCGGCATGTTCGTGCTGCTTGCCATCGGCATGCCGCTGGGCTTCGCCTCGGGCTTCCTGGCGGTCGTGGTGATGGTGCTGAAGTTCGGTCCCGACCTGCTGTTCTCCAACTTCGGCACGGGACCTCTGAACATCCTCGCCCAGCGCCTGTACGGCATCACCACCGACTACGTGCTGATTTCAGTGCCGCTGTTCATTTTCATGGCCACGCTGCTGGAGCGTTCCGGCATTGCACGGGACATGTACTCCAGCTTGAACCTGTGGCTGTCGCGCACCCGCGGCGGCATTGCCGTCGTAACCGCCATCATGGCCATCGTCATGGCCGCCATGTCGGGCATCATCGGCGGCGAGGTGGTGCTGCTTGGCCTGATCGCCCTGCCGCAGATGCTGCGGCTGGGCTACAACCAGAACCTCGCCATCGGCACCATCTGCGCTTCCGGCTCGCTCGGCACCATGATCCCGCCGTCCATCGTCCTGATCATGTACGGCCTGATCACCGAAACCTCGATCCACGCGCTGTTCAAAGGCGCGTTCCTGCCGGGTTTCATCCTGGGTGGCTGCTATATCATCTACATCATCATCCGCACCCGGCTCAGGCCCGAGGAAGCACCGCTGCCTGAACCGGCCGCAGACGACATCACCTTCGAACAGAAGGCGCGCTGCTTCATCATCTTCGCAGGCTGGCTGCTGGCGATCTGGGGCGGTGGAGCGCTGGTTCACTCTCTCGGCATCGAGGCGCAGAACGCCCTGGGCTTTCTCAAGTCGGCCGACGACTACCAGCCCTACTCCCTGCTGCAGAACGTCAAGTTCCTCGCCATGCTGGTGGGTGGCGGCCTGCTGCCATCCCTGCTGTTCGGCAAGGAGCTGCGCGATCGGTCGTGGGCGATGAGCAAGGGCTTGCTGCCGCCGCTGCTCATCGTGTTCGTGGTGCTCGGCTCGATCTATGGCGGCGTGACCGGCATCACCGAGGCTGCCGGCATGGGCACGGTCGCCGTGCTGCTGCTTATCATCCTGCGCGGCGAATTCTCGGTGACGCTTTTCCGCGAGGCGCTGATGCGCACGTTCAAGTCGACAGGCACCATCATCTGGGTGACGTTCGGCGCGACCGCACTGGCCGGCGCCTACACCATTGCCGGCGGGCCGACCTATGTCGCCAACCTGATCACGGGGCTCGACCTGCCGACCTTCGGCATCCTTTTCGTGATGATGATCATCTTCCTGTTCCTCGGCGCGTTCATGGACTGGGTCGGCATCGTGCTTCTGGTCATGCCGGTGTTCCTGCCGATCATTCTGAAGCTGCCAGTTGAGGAACTCGGCCTGTTCGGTCCGCTGGCGGATGCCCGCACCTTCGTGCCGGTGTGGTTCGGCATCCTGTTCTGCGTCAACATGCAGGTGTCGTTCCTGTCGCCGCCGTTTGGCCCGGCAGCGTTCTACCTCAAGTCCGTTGCCCCGCCGCACATATCGCTGCCTGACATCTTCCGCGGCTTCATGCCGTTCATCGGTATCCAGCTGTTCGTGCTGTCGCTGATCTTCCTGTTTCCGGAAATCACGATGATGTTCAGGTAAGCTAGGCAGATTACTGTAACGCGATCATCGAGGATCGTTTCCCATGCGGTTTCTGACCCCAGCCCAGTTGCAGTTTTTCGAGGACAACGGGTACCTCGTTGTCGAGAACGTGCTCGATCGAGAAGAGGTTCTTGACCCGGTCCGCGCCGAATATTCGGCATTGCTGGATGGTCTGTACGAGCGCTGGCATGCCGAAGGCAAGGTTGCGGCGGCGCCTGAGGGGCTAGATTTCGACGGTAAGCTGCTCGAGGCCTACCGGGCCGGCTGCGACTGGTTCCAGCCGATGGACATCTCGCTGCCCGGCGACCGGATCATGGCCGACACACCGATGCACTTCGGCCCTGCCGTGTTCAACATGCTGACAGACGCAAACCTGCTCGACCTGGTGGAAGACCTGATCGGCCCGGAGATCACCTCGAACCCGATCCAGCACGTGCGCATCAAGCCGCCGTCCATCGACTTGCACGCCGATGAAATCCGCGCCCACATCACCTCGACCGACTGGCACCAGGACCAGGGCGTCACCCATGCCGAAGCCGACCGGACCACGATGGTCACCGTCTGGTGCGCGGTGTCCGACGCGACCGTCGAGAATGGCTGCCTGCAAGTCATACCGGGGCAGCACCGCAAGGGACTGCTGCCGCACTGCCCGAAGACACAGACCGCAATCGCCGACAGCCACCTGGACGAGAGCAAGGCGATCCCGCTACCCGTCAGGTCGGGCGGCGTGGTGATCTTCCATCCACTAGTGCCACACGCCTCGCTGGTCAACCGCACGCAGGGTTTCCGCTGGTCGTTCGACATACGGTTCACTCGCACCGGCCAGCCGACGGGCCGGTCGCACTTCCCGCACTTCATCGCCCGCAGCCGAAGCAATCCGGCAACTGAACTGCGCGACTGGCGCCGCTGGCGGGCCATGTGGGAGGACGCCCGCGCGCGCCTGGCCGTCAGCCCCCACATCAACATTCACCGGTGGACTTCCGATTCACCCTATTGCGCCTGAAGCGCCTCATCTGCAGCCGGAACCTGCCGCCACCATGACCCCACTCGTCGCGGGCCTCATCGGGTCCCACATCCAGAAGACCCGTCTGCCCGGCGCGCTGAAGCTTTTGTGCGAGGAAGCCGGCATCGGTTTTTCCTTCGAGCTGATGGACACTGCAGAACTGGACAGCTTCGACTTCAATTCAACGGTCGACGGCCTGATGTTGCGCGGGTGGACCGGCGTCACCATCACCCACCCGTGGAAAACCCATGCAGCCGCCTATGCCGGAGACAGGATGCGGCCCGAAGTCAAGGCACTGGGCGCCTGCAACACGCTGGTCTTCGGTCCGCCGCTGGTGGGCCACAATACCGACTTCACCGGTTTCGTCTCGGCTTGGGCATGGATCATGAAAGGCGCTGCGCCGGGCCGCGTCGCCATGGCGGGTGCGGGCGGCGTCGCGCGTGCCCTTGCCGGTGCGCTCAAGCAGCTTGGGGCCGAGGATATCGCCATCTGGGACATCGAGGCCCAAAGGGCGCAGGAACTCGCTTCGGCTTTCGGGTCACCGGTGCGCGCCATAGCGCTTGCAGAAGCACCCGAGGCGGTGCGCGCCGCAAATGGACTGGTGAACGCTACAGCCATCGGCATGGAGCACTCGCCCGGCATGGCATTCGACGCGCGCCTCATCGGCGGACAACAATGGGCCTTCGACGCCATCTATACCCCGACCAACACGGAATTCCTGACCTGCGCGCGCGCCGCAGGTCTTCAATGCCTTACCGGCTTTGACCTGTTCTGCCACATGGCCGTCGGGACGTTCGAGGCCTACACCGGCGTCACGGCCGACAAGCGGTCGGCGCTGCGCACCTTCGATCAGCTGCGCCCGCCCGCCTGATCGCGCCCGGTCAAAGGCTGGCAGTGATCCCGCCATCCACATACAGGATGTGCCCGTTGACGAAGCTCGCCGACGGCGAAGCGAGAAACACTGCTGCGCCGACCAGTTCGTCGACCTTGCCCCAGCGGCCAGCCGGAGTGCGATTGGCCAGCCAGGCGCTGAACGTCTCGTCCTTCACCAGCGCATCCGTGAGCTCGGTCTCGAAGTATCCGGGCGCGAGACCGTTGACCTGCAAGCCATGCCTGGCCCAGTCGGTGCACATGCCCTTGGTCAGGTTGGCCACCGCGCCCTTGGACGCGGCATAGGGGGCGATGCCCGGCCGGGCGAGCGCGGTCTGTACAGAGCAGATATTGATGATCTTTCCTTGCCGCCGCCCGATCATGTGACGGGCCACCGCCTTGCCAACATTGAACACGCTGTCGAGGTTGGTGCGCATCAGCGTCGACCATGCGTCGTCGGGAAACTCGTCCAGCGGGGCGCGGAACTGCATGCCTGCATTGTTGATGAGGATATCGATAGGGCCCTGCCCTTGCTCGATCGCATCCACCCCGGCGCGAACCGCGTCCGGGCTGGTCACGTCGAATGTCTGGAACGTGGCCGTGATGCCTTGCGACGCCAGCGCGGCGCAGGCTGCTTCAAGCGTATCGGCGCTACGGCCGTTCAGTACAACTTTGGCGCCCGCATGGCCAAGCCCGCGTCCCAGTGCGAAACCGATGCCCTTGCTGGACCCGGTGATCAGGGCGCGCTTGCCGGCGAGACCGAAGAGTTGCTGGATGTTCATGGACTGGCTTTCCCGATAATGTTCCAATCCACTATCCAGTGCCGCCCGGCAGCCAGCAAGCACCAACGAGGGGTTTTTGCCCACATGAAAGCGATCGTCATTCATGCCGCCCATGACCTGCGTGTTGAAGAGCGCGACGCGGGCGAACCCGGTCCGGGCGAGGTGCGCATCGCCATGGCCGCAGGCGGCATCTGTGGGTCGGACCTGCACTACTACAATCACGGTGGCTTTGGCACGGTCAGGCTGCGCGAGCCGATGATCCTGGGCCACGAAGTGGCGGGCCACGTGGAGGCGGTTGGCCCGGGCGTGACTCGGGTTCAGGCCGGCGACCTCGTTGCCATCAACCCGAGCCGGCCCTGCGGCAGCTGCCGCTACTGTGCACGGGCTGAGTTCAACCACTGCCTCAACATCGCCTTCTACGGTTCGGCGATGCCGTTCCCGCACGTGCAGGGCGCCTTCCGCTCAAGGCTGGTGGCGCTGGAAAGCCAGTGCGAAAAGGTGGCGCCGGGCATCACAGCCGGCGAGGCTGCCATGGCCGAACCGTTTTCTGTGGCGCTTCATGCGGTGGCACAGGCAGGCGGCGTTGCCGGCAAGCGGGTGCTGGTCACCGGCTGCGGCCCTATCGGTGCGCTGTGTCTCATCGCAGCCCGGCATTCGGGAGCGGCTGACGTGGTTGTGAGCGACATCGCCAAACCTGCGCTGGAATTCGCCCGCCGGCTCGGCGCGGATGCCTGCCTCGATGCGGCCTCGGCTGCGGACTTCGAGCCCTATGCCCTCGACAAGGGAAGCTTCGACGTGGTGCTGGAATGTTCAGGAAGCGCCGCCGCGCTTTCAACCGCGCTCCAGGTTGCGCGGCCGCGCGCCACCATCGTGCAGCTGGGTCTGGGCGGCGACATGAGCCTGCCCATGAACATGCTCGTGGCGAAGGAGATTTCCTTGCGCGGAAGCTTCCGCTTCCACCCAGAATTTGCGCAAGCCGTCAGCCTGATCAATGATCGCAGCGTCGACCTGAAGCCGCTGATCTCGGAAACTTTCGACATTGGCGACGCTGTTGCGGCATTCGACATGGCTAGCGACCGGTCACGCGCGATGAAGGTGCAACTGGCGTTCTGAAACCAGGCAAGCCGCCGGGCTTGATCGATGGCCGCAACACTGGGAAAAGGGTACGCAACCGCGGCCTGCACGGGCTCGAATTGATGGCTCTGCTGCATTTCAAGCAAAGGTAACCGCCATTGCCGGGACTACGTCCAGATCACATCCTCGAGACAGCGATTTATGCGGACGACCTCGACGCTGCCGACGGATTCTATGGCGGTATGCTGCAGCTTCAGGAGGTGATGCGTGAGGATGGCCGCCACGTTTTCTATCGATGCGGCAACTCCATGTTGTTGATTTTCAACCCTTCTGCGACCACGGCGGTATCCACGGGCAGCACTGCGGCCCCCGCTCACGGTTCGTTCGGCCAGGGGCATATCTGCTTTTCAGCGCCTGGAATCGAGCTGGAACGTTATCGCGAGCGAATGGAATCTGCCGGAATCCCGATAGAAAAGGAGATCACGTGGCCCAATGGCGCCAGGTCGATCTATGTGCGCGATCCGGCCGGCAATTCCGTCGAGTTTGCCGAGCCCAAACTCTGGGGCCTCGCTGCGGGCAGCAATACGGACGCTCAGTGACCGTACAGGTTGGCGTCGTTGTGCGCATGATCGCCAGTCTCGAATTCAAGGATTGAATGGCCAATGCCGAACCGGTCCTGAAGGCGCTGCTTGATGTCCTGCTTGACCGCCTCAATGCGTTGCCAGCCGTCATCGGTCAGCACCACGTGGCAATTGAGCGCTGCCTCGTGCTCCTGCATCTGCCAGAAATGAACATGGTGCACACCTGCCACGCCCTCGACGCAGCGGATCGCCTCAATCACCGCTTCGTTGTCCACCTCGGGCGGACTGCCCAGCAGCAGCGTCCGCACCGGACGGCCGATTTTGGAAATGGCGAGGTAGAGAATGTATGTTGCGATGGCGATGGTGATCGCCGGATCGATCCACCAGACGCCGTAGAGAATGATCAACGCGCCACCCGCAATGACCGCGACGGACGCCCATGCGTCAGACAGGTTGTGCAGGAACAAGGCGCGGATGTTCACGCTGCCTTTCTGCGTCGAATTGGTCAGCAATGCCGTCACGCTGTCCACCGCCAGAGCAACTCCACCAAGGATCACCACTGTCCAGCCGTGCACCTCGGGCGAGTCGAGCATGCGCATGGCGCCCTCCCGGAGCAGGTACAGGCTTACCAGGATCAGCGTGGTGTAGTTGATCAGCGCCGCAACGACCTCGATCCGTCCGTGGCCGAAGGTCATGGCTGCGTCTGGCGGCCGCCGTGCAATTTTGCGCGCCGCCAGGGCGATCACCAGCGACGCCATGTCGGAGAAATTGTGCAAGGCATCCGCGATCAGCGCGAGGCTTCCGGAGAGGATGCCCCCGGCAATCTGGGCGACGGTCAGCAGTGCGTTGGCCCAGACCGCGATGGTTACCCAGCGGTCGCCAGATGCGGCATCGATGTGGAGATGACCGGGGTTATTGCTCAAGACGGACATCCCCACTGCCTACAACATCCCGGCCGGCCGGCGCAACGAACAGGCCAACAGCCTGAGCAGCTTTCAAAAGCCCATATCCATCAAGTTTCGAGGAATTGCTGCATGGCTTCGCCGACCGCCTTGCGGTCAGTGAACTCATGGTCGTCGACGAGGTCGTCATAGTGGGCGCCCTCCAGCACCAGGTGCTCAAGTATCTGCTCGCGAAAATAGCCAAAGTCTTCATGCCGCACGGCGCCGGCAACATACACCAACTCATTGCATTGCAAGGCACTCGCGACACGCGACAGGACGGCGTGGCGCGAACAATTGAACCTGGACGATAGACGTCGACCCATGCAGATCCGGTTCAACACGGCGTGCCAGGAGGCCCTGGCGCCCTGAGCGTCTCGCCTTCGGCTGCCGACGCCGGCTCATCCACCACCGGTTCGCCCGAGACGAACTCGCCCAGCGCCGCCAGCCCTTCTATGCGGTCGCACAGCGCCCGCAGCATGATCAGCATCGGCACCGCCACAAATACGCCAACCGCGCCCCACATGAAGCCCCAGAAGGCGATCGACAGCAGGATCACCACTGTGTTGAGGGAAAACCGCTTGCCCAGCAGCCACGGTGTAATGAACTGGCCCTCCAGCACCGTGAAGACGAGGTATACCGCCGGCACCACCGCCGCCTCACCCAGCGTGTGGAAGCTGACGATGGCCATGACGCCGGTTGCAACGATGCCGAGAATTGCGCCGATATAGGGCAGGAAGTTCAGCAAGCCCGCCAGCACGCCCCACAACAGCGGGTTGGGCATGCCCAATAGCCATAATGCCACGCCGATGCCGAGGCCCAGCGCGGCGTTGATGGCGCTGACCGTCAGCAGGTAGCGCGACACGTCCCGCTCGATGTCATAGGCCACCTGGAGTGCCTTCTTCTTGTCGCTGAGCGTGGGCATGACGCGCAGCACCTTGCGGTAGAACAACTCGCGCGAGACCAGCAGAAAGAAGCACAAGGTCAGCGTCAGCAGCACCGTCGCCACCATGGCGATCACGTCGTCCGCCGCGCGCGCCACCAGTCCGGGCTGCTTGATCACGACCTCCTGCACCCCGGCGTCCCTGTTCTGCTTGGTCATCTCCTCGACCTGCTCGCCGGCCTTGTCGATGGTGTCAAGGGGCTCGCGCAGCGACTTCAACTTGTACTTGAGCTGGTAGCCGATCGAGGGCAATTGCGCCGACAATCGCGACACCGGTCCTGAAAGCGACGCCGATGCAAGCACGAGGCAGGCCGTCACCACCAGCATCAGCGCCAGCGCCGACACGACCGGCGGCAGGCCCGCCCTCTGCCCGGCACGGATCAGCGGAAACAGCGTCAGCGCCAGCACTATCGCCAGTGCCACCGGCACGAACAGCGAGCGCCCGAAATAGAGCGAGGCACACACAGCCACCGCCGCCATCAGCTTGACGCTGAAACTCTTGAGTTGCGTGGTTCCGGTGAAGCCGTCGCCGTCACTGGACATGCCTAGTCCTGTTCTCGTGAGGGTCCTTGAGCACGCCACAAGGCGCACCAGCCCGCCACGTCGCCCGCGCCACTTCTGCCTGCCGTCACTTAAGGCAGGGTGCTGGCGCCAGGTTCTGTCAGTCAACTGAAATACCATAGATGATCAGGCGTGACACCAGAAGAGAGCGGCCTTCCGGGCGGCAGTCGGGCGGCGCCTGCAGCGCGTCAAACAAGCCGCTGATTACCCGTCAGCGACACCGGGCAACGACCGCCAGGCAGGTCGGGTGGATCTGGTTTCACGCCTGCTCATCTGCAATGATTGAAGTTGATCGCTAGGGGGAGCGAACGATGCCGCTGCTTGCTGAAAGGGGCCAAGACAATGCATCCGACCGAGAAGGTTGTCCGCCAGTTCCATGAATCCTGGGACATGCGTGACCCCGATAGAGGCGCAGAAGTTATCGCCGATGATTGTGCATTTGAGGATATCGCGAGAGGGCAGAAGCTGCCGGGAAAGGAAGCCTACAAGGCCGACTACCACCGCTGGCGGGAAGCTTTCCCGGATGGGCTATGCAAGGTCGAAAATGTCATCGTCAGCCAATGCGGCGAGTGGGCCACGGTCGAGTTTCGCAATACCGGCACACATACAGGAACGCTGCGTTCGAGCCTCGGAGATTTCGCACCAACCGGCAAGAGAGCCGAGGTCCGGTATTGCTCGGTGATGCGGGTCAAGGATGGACTGGTCGTCGAAGGACGCGACTATTACGACAGCGCTACCATTGCACGGCAGTTGGGGCTGGTCGACTAGGCCCGCCGTATTTTTCCAGTCATCGCGAAAACAACCCGATCCACAAGGTATGGGACACACGGCCCGGCAACGCCGAAGCGGGCTAGTATCGTCCCTGCCCCGGCATGAGTGTGGCACTGGTTTTGATCGCAGCCGGGGCCCGGGCAGCAAGGCAAGCTGCGCTCATCTGATACGATAGGCCTGGTGACAGGCATTGCAGGCCGATGTCACTGCCTGCAGCGCACGATAAACCTCGTATTGCGCCTCGCGGCCCGTCGCCAGCTCGGCATCCTGTGCCACGATGACGAAACGGCTCGCTGCGCGGTGCATCTCGGTACCGGCTTGAGCCATGCCTTCCGGCATGAACCGCGCCATGTGCGACGCGCCATGGGTTTCCAGCGATGACATGCCCAGGCGGCTTTCCGCCACCTTGCCCGCGGCGGCTACATCAGCGTTGGCGAGATGGCCCAAAATTTTGTCGATGGCGCGCAGATGATCGCGCATGTTGGCGAGCATATGTTCCTGCATCATGGCCGGCATCTCGACCAGTTCACGCTCGTCCTCGGCGGACAGCGCGGTACCCATGCTGACAGCAAGCACTGCTGATCCGACGGCGAGTGCGAACAGGAGCTTCCTGACCATGGTTTTCATTCCTCGTGTGAAGGCCCGTTGCTTCGACGGCTCGTCCGGCGCCCTGAAGTTATTCAGGGCACGGTGATCACAAGCTGCCGGCATGATCAAGCGGGCTTGGCAGTCATTAGCCGCCGAATTCTTCCTGCAATTTGCGCCGCTGGATCTTGCCGGACGGGCCCTTCGGCAATTCGGCAAGGAAATGGATGCGGTCAGGCGACTTGAACTTGCCGATCTTATGGTGGCACAGCTCGATCAGCTGCTGCGCGGTCACGCTTGCGCCTTCGCGCACGGCAACGCCGGCTTCCACGCGCTGGCCGTAGTTGCGGCAGGCACAGGCAAAGGCAGCCGCCTCGATCACGTCGGGGTGAGCATAAAGAGCCTCGTCCACCTCACGCGGGGCGATGTTCTCGCCGCCCTTGATGATCAGCTCCTTCAGCCGCCCGGTGATGAAGACGTATCCATCCTCGTCCATGCGGCCAAGATCACCGGTGCGCAACCAGCCATCGGCGGTGAGCGCCTGGGACGTGGCCTCCTCGTTGTCGAGGTAGACCCGCATCACGTTGGACCCGCGCACCATTACCTCGCCCTCGGTGCCGCGTGGAACTTCCTGCTGCAGCATGTCGGCGATGATCACCTCGTTGCCGACGGCAACGCCGGGAGAGCCGATCTTGCGCACGCCCGGCGGCAGCGGATTGGACAGGATCTGGGCAGCCGTTTCGGTCAGTCCCATGGTCTCGACAATGGGCACGCCGAAGCGCGCCTCGAAGGCTTCCTGTACTTCCGGCGCAAGCGGCGCGGATGCAGACCGGCCAAAGCGCAACCGGTCCAGCGCGCGCACGTCGTCAGCATCCGTTGCGGTATCGTGCAGCAAATAGGAAATCTGCGTCGGCACCACCGAGAACCAGGTGCAGCCGTGATCGCGGATGATCTGCCAGAATGTGGAGACCGAGAATTTCGGTGGCATCACCACACTGCCTCCGGACACCAGCGGGCCGAACACCGTCACGCACAGCCCGTTGATGTGATAGAGCGGCAGCACGCACATTGCCCGGTCGGCCGGGGTGAGCTGGTGAGCGATGGCGGCGTTCATGCCGCCTGCCAGCAGGCTTGACTGGCGCAGCACAACGCCCTTGGGACGGTCCGTGGTGCCGGACGTGTACATCAGCAGGCCATCGTCGCTGCCGCTGACGGCTGCAAGCTCCAGCCCTTTTTCCGGCGTGTCGAACAGGGCATGGCCGGCGTTCATCAGTACAGGGTTGCCTTCACTGGTTTCCAGCGCCCGTTCGACGGTCTCGCGCGTATGCGGCTGCACGAAGGCCAGTTTCGCACCCGAGTGACCGAGCACGTAGGCGATCGTATCGTTGCCCGCCACAAGGTTGATGGCAGTAGCCGTGTGGCCGCCATAGATGATGCCAAGCACGACGCAGGCCGTGTCCGGGCCATTGGTCATCGCGTAGGCCACCTTGCTGCCGGGCGGCACACCATGCTGCGAGATTGCGGCGGCGACCGCGCGGGCGTTTTGGCGCAATTGCGCATAGGTGGTGCTTGCGCCGGTTGCCGGGTCCAGCAGGTAGACAGCATCCGGCGTGGTGCCCGCCCGGAGGTCAATCAACGCGCGCACCGACAGGGCGCTGATCTGCGCGAGGCCCATGGCGCCAGCCTTGTTCATTTGCCTGCCCGGTCCCAGTAGCCGGCGAAGATGTCGTCCACCGCGGGTTCATTAACCGGGATGGTGCGAACCACCTTGGTGGTGTTCATGAAGTGGCGCCAGTGCAGGTTGTCGTCGATCGAGTTGCCGCCCCATGAACCGCAGCCCATCGACAGCGAGAACGGCATGCCGTTGTCAAACGAGCCCCCGGTGGCGAAGCAGTGCGCCTGGTTCACGATGACCCTGCATGTCGGCATGTCGAGCCCGAGCTCAACGGCGCGCGCGTCATCGGTTGTGTGAATGCCGATGGAATGGCCTGCTCCCTGGTGGGCCAGCACGCGCGCCGCCAGCGCCCTGGCGGCGGCAAAGTCCGCTGCCCGGTAGACCGTCAGCACCAGCGAAAGCTTCTCACCCGATTCCGGATGATCCGGGCCGATGCCCTCGCCCGGAATGGCCAGGAAACGCGCGTTCCCGGCATCCTCCACGCTCACCCCGGCGACCTCCATCACCCGGGCTATGTCATGGGCGATCATGTGCCTGTTGAGCTTGCCACCCTGGAACAGCGCCGTGTTCAGCTTGTCTGCTTCGGCTCCGTGAAGCATGCGCCCGCCCGCTGCCGCAAGCTCCGACATGAAGGCGTCGTAGATTTCGTCGACCACCACCAGCACGTTCTCCGACGAGCACGAGGTGGCATTGTCGAAGCACTTTGAGGCCGCGATCTTCTTTGCCGCATCGGCAAGGTTTGCGGTCTCGTCGACGATCACGGTGACGTTGCCGGCGCCAACGCCGATGGCCGGCGTGCCGGACGAGTAGGCGCGGCGTACATTGTCCTGGCTGCCGGTGACGACCAGCAGGTCGGCGGTTTCCATCAGCCGCTGGGCCTTCACCTTCGAAACGGGCGCAGGGATCATCTGGACGAGGTCGTGGTCCAGCCCGACCTTGTCAAACTCGGCGTGAATGTAGCCCAGCAGCCGCTCGCATACCTCCGCTCCCTTGGGCGACGGCGAAAGGATGATGGCGTTGCCGCACTTCAGGGCGTTGATGACATTGTTGGCCGGGGTGGCAACCGGGTTGGTGGACGGCACCACCGCGCCGATCACGCCGATGGGTCGGGCGATCTTCGTGATGCCGGTTTCAGCATTGTCGTCGATAATGCCGTGGGTCTTCGCGCCGCGGATGTCGCGCAACAGACCCAGCGTCTTGCGGTGGTTCTTGGTGATCTTGTCCCTGACGTTGCCGAGCCCCGTGGTTTCCACGGCCATGGCTGCCAGTTCGGCATTGCGCTCCGGCTGTATCAGCGCCCAGGCGGCGGCCAGCGCAGCCGTGTCATAGCGCTTCTGCGTGGCGCCTTTCTCAAACGCTGCCTGGGCAGCGCGGGCACGCGCCACGAGGCTGTCCACAATGGCTTCTTCGTCTTGCGGGTTGACGGCGTGGGCGACGGCGGTCGTCATCGGTTCTTGTCCCTTGAGGCGCGGCGGAGAAGCCTTGGGGCCGCTCCGCCGCCAGTTGCATGTGGTGCAGCGCCGGCTGCTACTTCTTCAGGTCCTTGAGGAGTTCAGCCAGGTAGGTCTGGCGGTCGGCCCACATCTTGGCCACTTCCTCGCGGTTCATGATCTTGATCGGCGAACCGCCGGCCTTCATCTGTGCGGCGACATTCTTGTGCGCGAACATTTCCGGCACGGCCTTGGCCAGCTTCTCGATCACTTCCGGCGGGGTGCCCTTTCTGGCCATGATGCCGCGGAAGTTCACCGATGAGTCATCGACGTCATAACCGGATTCCTTCAATGTCGGAACGTCGGGCAGGAAGTCCTTGTCGCGCTCATCATCGGCGATTGCGAGGATCTTGACGTTGCCCGCCTCGCGCGCCCGGTAGGCGTCGGACAGATTGTTGATGCCGCCGGTCACTTCACCGGCAATGACGGCCTTCATGGCAGCAGCGCCGCCACCCTTTGTCGGGATATAGGCGAGCTTCACGTCAGCCGCCTTCTCGATCTGCAGTGCAGCAATATGGTGGCCGACGAACAGGCCGGCACCCGACAGCGTGACCTTGCCCGGATTGGCCTTGGCGTAGTCGATCAGCTCCTGGATGGTGTTGTAGGGGCTATCCTTCGGCACGATGACCACGGCCGGATCGGTTCCCCAGTTGGCGATCGGCTCGAAGCTGTCTGCAGAGTACTTGACGCCACCCTCGATCGACTGGGCGATGAAGTGGGGGATGTTGTAGACGCCGAGCGTGTACCCGTCAGCATCGGCTTCGGTGGCAAGCCAGTTCCAGCCAACGCGGCCGCCCGCACCCGGCTTGTTGATGATGACCATGGGCTGGCCGAGCAGTTCCTCGTTGCCTGACATCATGGTGACGATGCGGGCCTGGAAGTCGGTGGCGCCACCAGCTCCATAGGACACCATGACCGAGATGGGCCGGTCGGGGTAACCTTCCGCCTTGGCAACGCTGAAGCTGGCGGTGACGGCCAACGCCGTTACGGCCAATGCCTTGAACAGTTTTCTCATCTGCTTCCTCCCTTTGGTTTTTCTGACCCGTCATGGGGTGCGGGTCAGAAGAAGATGCCTCTCGGCGTTTGCACTTTCAAAAGCGTGTTGAACAACAGATAGATGATGACCGTGAAGCCCGCCGGCACCAGGATGCGCTTGGCCCATGCGGCAGACGAATGCGGTGTGGGGTCGTAAAGCGCGTAGATCATCACGCACGCCAGCCATGACGCCGCATAAAAGCCCAGCCATTTCGCGACGAAGAACACGTATACGAGCGTGACTGCGACACCCGGCGCCGTCCGGATCAGCAGACCGGTTGAAAGGCCGGTGCCCACGCGCGCCAGTCCCAGTGCGGCCCGTGCGAAGTTCCATGCCGCAAGCCCGATCATCACCACGGAAATGATGCGCGGAAACAGGAATGCGTCCGCCGGTTCGCGCGTGAAGCTCAGCCATGTGACGGTGGCGGCAAGCGCAAATATCAGCGTTGCCGGAACCAGATGCTGCAGACGGTGCGTGGAAGCGGTCATTCGGCGGCCTCCGCCTTGGTCTGTGCTGCGCGACTGGCGGCGACGCGCGGCTCGTGGATCATTGTGGCCCAGAAGCTGTAGGCCATGGATGCCAGCACCATCGCGATCAGGAACAGGTTCAGCGTGCCGGTGAGGAAGTAGTCGATCAGCCCGTCGCCGGCATTTGCAATCATGCTGCCCTGGATGAAGTTGGCCTCGGCTATCGGGCCGAGGATCAGCCCCAGCACTAATGGAGCCGCGGAGAATCCGAACTTTTCCAACAAGTACATGCCGAGCCCCAGCACCAGCATGATGTAGACGTCGCCCATGGATTGCTGGATCGAGTATGAGCCGAACAGCGACAGCACCAGCACCGCGCCTGCCATGATCGGGGTGGGCACCTTGGAAACCCGTGCGGCCCATCCTGAAATCCAGATGCCGAACACCACCATCAGGATCTGGCCAATCAACATCGAGTTGATGAAGGTCCAGGCGACCTGCGGGTGATTGTCGAACAGGTCGGTGCCCGGGAAGATACCGTGGATCAGAAGGCCTCCCAGCAGCACCGCGGCGGTCGGGCTGCCCGGAATGGACAGCGTCAGCAACGGCACCAGGGACGGACCTACCATGGCGTTGTTGGCGCTCTCGGCGGCAATCACGCCTTCCGGGTGACCGGTGCCGAACTTGTCCCGGTCGGGCGAAAACTTGCGCGACTGGTCATAGGCCAGCAGGCCGGCAATCTGACCGCCGACCCCGGGAATGAGCCCGATGATGGAGCCGCACACGGTGCCGATTGCCAGCGCACGCTTGTACATGAAGGTTTCGCGCAGGGACGCCATGAGCGATTGCCGCTCCACGTTCAGCGACGAGATGGAACTAGGCACCCGGCCCTTGGCGAACATCTCGATGACCTGCGGTATGGCGAAGATGCCGATCAGGGCGGCAATGATGTTGATGCCGCCTGTCAGCGCGTCATGAAAGATGAAGCGTTGCGCGCCCTGGATGTCGTCGTAGCCGATCATCGACAGCCAAAAGCCCAGGCAACCCGACAGCAAGCCCTTGACGAAAGACCTGGAGTCAAGCGAACCGATGACCGTCACCCCGAGAATGGCCATCCAGAACAGGTGCGAAGGACCAAACGCCA
Organism: Alphaproteobacteria bacterium; assembly: GCA_024642465.1. Classification (GTDB taxonomy): domain Bacteria; phylum Pseudomonadota; class Alphaproteobacteria; order Rhizobiales; family Aestuariivirgaceae; genus Anderseniella. Next base: position 2,679 of record JAHEBA010000014.1, on the reverse strand, counting down.
GGGCCCACTTGGCCAGCAGCGGGGTCAGGAAGATCAGCAGCAGAACGCCAAGCACGCCACCCACGCCCGATGCCATGAACGACATATGCAGCGCCTTGGCACCCTGACCTTTTCGCGCCATCTCGTGGCCGTCGAGTGCCGTGGCAATATTGGCGGGTGCTCCCGGAATCTTGAGCAGGATTGCACTCACCGCGCCGCCTGCCACGGTGGACGTATAGGCCGCACCGAGCAGGATCAGGCCCTGCGTCGGTTCAAGCTGAAACGTGAAGGGAATGAGCAATGCCACCGCCATGGTGGGTGACAGGCCAGGCGTTGCCCCGAGGATCAGCCCGCCAATGGTGCCGCCCAGCAGCAGCATGAATGCCACCGGTTCGAATACACCGCCGAAATAGCCTAGGAACTCCATGCGGACGCCCCTGCGTTTCCATCACCTGTAGTGGCTTCTTGTGGCCAAATCCGAGCCCGGCAGACCGGACATTCAGGCAAAGGCTAGGCAATGAAAACGATTATGCAAACGTTTTCATTTATGGCAACGTGAGGCCATGAAACGGCGCAAATCACGCAAAGGGGCACCGGGTATCGTGGAGGTGGCGGCACGGGCAGGCGTGTCGATCGCCACCGTGTCGCGCGTGTTCAGCCAGCCGTCGCTGGTGCGCCCGCCCACAAGGCAGCGGATTGAGAAGGCCGCCGCCGAGCTTGGCTACATTCGCAACAGGGCCGCCGGCAGCCTGCACAACCGGTTCTCTGGCACGGTTGGACTGGTGGTGCCGACGATCGACAATGCAATCTTCTCGGAACTCATCCAGGCTTTTTCCAGCCGCCTGCGTGATCATGACCGCACGTTGCTGATTGCTGCACACGGCTATGACCTCAAACTCGAAGCCGCCATAGTCCGGTCCCTGCTGGAGCGGCGCATCGACGGCATAGCGCTGGTTGGTTTCGATCACGATCCCGTATCGATGAACATGCTGCAGCAACGCGACATACCGCTGGTGCACGTCTGGAACTACCGGGTAGACCTGGACACGCCCTGCGTCGGCGCCGACAACCAGGCCGCCGCGTGGACGATCGCCGATTACGTGGTCGAACAGGGTCATAGGGACATCGCCCTGCTGTTTCCGGATGTGACTTCAAATGACAGGGCGCGCGACCGCCGCGATGGGGTGTTGCAGCGGCTCGCGGCGGCAGGCGTCAGGCTACCCCCTCGCCGCATCATCGATTGCCCCTATGATGTGGGCGAGGCGCGAAGGCTGGTGTCAGGCTTGCTGGAGAGCGAGGCAAGGCCGACGGCACTGATTTGCGGCAACGACATCATTGCCCATGGCGCGTACTTTGCGTGCCAGGTGCATGGCGTTCCGGTCCCCGAATGCCTCTCGATCGCGGGCATTGGCGATTTTGGCAGTTCCGCCCACCTGCACCCCGGCCTGACCACCGTCAGAATGCCAGCACGCCAGATTGGCAATGTTGCCGTGGATACGCTGATCAATCTCATAGACACCGGCGAGGCCCCCAACCCGGCCGGACAGAAGATCGAATTCGAGCTGAGGGTCAGACAGTCCGTCGCGCGGCTGAGCCCCGATGCTTCCGGACAGGCAGACAGGGACGGAGTTGGCGCATAGCTAACCGGCAATCTCCGAATTGTCGCGGCATGGCGCGACCAACGTCCTGAAGAGTGTTGGAGCGGCTGGTCTTGAGACGGGCGATGATCCGGTTACACTGGCCGCGATGGGTTTGGGAGAGCAGACTTATCCGTGACGGATCAGGGCCAGATCGTAGAGATGCTTGGGCAACGGCTGCGTGCTCACATCGCGGCAATTTATCCGGATGCGGATCCCGCGGGGCTGGTCTCCGATCTGCTTGATGCATTCTGGCCGGACGGCACATCACCCCAGGCCCTTCGCGCCGCAGACCCGTCAAGCCTGTCGCCGGGCGACGCCGTCGTCATCACGTACGGCAACACCATAGTCGATTGCCGCAATACGCCCCTGGTGCTGCTCAAGGACTTTCTCGACCGCCATATTGGTGACTCACTGGGTGCGGTGCACATCCTGCCATTCTTTCCCTATACCTCCGACGATGGCTTCGCGGTGGTCGACTACTACCGGGTCAACAGCGCGCTCGGCGACTGGCACCACATTGGCCGCATTGCCGATCACTACCGGCTGACGGCCGACCTGGTGCTCAACCATATCTCCAGCTCTCATGAATGGATGGTGCAATTCCGGCAGGGCAAAAGCCCGGGCGCCGGCTACATCCGTACCGCAAGTCTTGAAGATGACTTATCGAAGGTCGTTCGGCCGCGGTCGCATCCCCTGCTTGCCCCGGTCGAAACCGCGAGCGGCGATTCTTTTGAGATACTTATATGCTTCTGCTGACCAAGTTGGCAGCTTGCCAGGACGACTGCTTTGCGCCCGAAAGCGGACGCTCTGAGCGGTGGGCTCGAGAGCCCGCTACGTGCCATTGGCTAACAACTTGCCGGACAACGGCCAATAGATTTTCCTTTGGTTGACGGCTACGCTGTCTGAACAGGGAGAATACCATTGGAACGCAGGCTAGCCGCAATTCTTGCTGCCGATGTGGCTGGATTTTCCCGCCTCGTTGGCTCCGACGAGGAAGGGACGCTGACTGCGTTCAAGAAACTCCGCCGCGAGAAGATCGAGCCGTTGGTTGCGAGGTATC
>JAHEBA010000077.1 GCA_024642465.1 Alphaproteobacteria bacterium | reverse complement strand
CTGTTGATGGCAAAGGGTCGCCCGAAAGGGCGGCCCTTTTGCTTGATCGCCGCAGCCGCCACAAGCGTCAGCGCGCTGCTTCCGCCGCCTCACGGATGGCCTTCATGTTCGGGCCGTATTTCGCCGGGTCGTTGTTCTGGTAGATGGCTGAACCGGCGACCAGCACATCGGCGCCAGCAGCAGCGACGATGCCGGCCGTCTTCGGACTGATGCCGCCATCCACCTCGATGTGGATGTCGCGATCACCGATCATCTGCCTGATGCGGGCAATCTTGGACGCCATCTCCGGAATGAAGGCCTGCCCGCCGAAGCCGGGGTTGACCGACATGACGAGGATCAGGTCGAGCTTGTCGAGCACGTATTCCAGCACCGTCTCGGGCGTCGACGGATTGAGCGACACGCCGGCCTTCTTGCCCAGCGACCTGATCAGCTGGAGCGTGCGGTCAAGATGCGGGCCGGCCTCGGCGTGAACGGTGATGATGTCCGAACCCGCCTCGGCAAATGCCTCGATGTAGGGGTCGGCCGGTGCGATCATCAGGTGCACGTCGAGCACCTTACTGGTCACCGGCCGGATGGCCTTCACGATCATCGGGCCGATGGTGATGTTGGGGACGAAATGCCCGTCCATCACGTCGACATGGACCCAGTCGCAGCCCTGTTCGTCAATGGCGCGCACCTCATCGCCGAGCCGGGAAAAGTCTGCCGACAGGATCGACGGGGAGATGAGGGTGGGACGCGCCATGCTGTTGCTGCCTTGTGCTTACTTCGCCTTCGCCATGGCGATTGCCGTATCGGACATGCGGTTGGAGAAGCCCCACTCGTTGTCGTACCAGCTCATCACCCGCACCAGCGTGCCGTCCATGACCTTGGTCTGGTCGAGGTGGAAAGTGGACGAGTGCGGATCGTGGTTGAAGTCGATCGAGACGTTGGGCTGGTCGGTGACGTTGAGAACGCCCTTCAACTCGCCTCTGGCGGCCTTGATCATGGCCTTGTTGACCTGCTCGGCGGTGACGGACTTCGAGACCACGCACTTCAGGTCGACGACCGAGACGTTCGGGGTGGGAACGCGGATGGCGACGCCGTCGAGCTTGCCGTTGAGTTCCGGCAGTACCAGGCCAACGGCCTTGGCTGCACCGGTCGAGGTCGGGATCATCGACATGGCGGCGGCACGGGCGCGGTAGAGGTCCTTGTGCATGGTGTCGAGCGTCGGCTGGTCGCCGGTGTAGGCGTGTATCGTCGTCATGAAACCATGCTCGATGCCGAAGGCGTCGTTGAGCACCTTGGCCACCGGGGCCAGGCAGTTAGTGGTGCACGAGGCGTTGGAGACGACCTTGTGATCCTTCGTGAGCTTGTCGTGGTTAACGCCGTAGACCACGGTCAGGTCGGCGCCGGTGGCGGGCGCGGACACGAGAACCTTCTTCGCACCTGCCGTCAGGTGGGAGGATGCCTTGTCCTTGTCGGTGAAGATGCCGGTGCACTCCATGGCGATGTCGACGCCTTCAGCACCCCACGGCAGCTTGGACGGATCGCGCTCGGCGGCGACCTTGATCCAGCCGGTGCCGCAGTTGATCATGTCGCCCTTGACCCTCACTTCGCCCGGGAACTTGCCGTGCACGCTGTCGAAGCGCAGCAGGTGGGCATTGGTTTCGACCGGGCCAAGGTCGTTGATCGCTACCACCTTGATGTCCTTGCGGCCGGACTCTGCAATGGCACGCAGGATGTTGCGCCCGATGCGGCCAAAACCATTGATTGCGACGCGTACCGCCATGACGTTCGTTCTCCAGATTGATGAGGGGCTGGCTGAGCGTGCCCCGTTCGTTGCCTTGGTGAGTTTTATGACCGCGTCTTATAAACCAATCGGCATAAGCGTCAATTGATCGGCCCGTCCGCGTCAAAATGCTTCGGATAGAACGAGGCGAGGCAGACATGAAGGGCCCTCAATGCCTGTTCCCTGGTGATCGGCGGAGGCGTATGTCCAAGGGCGATCCACAGGCCGTCGGTCAGCGCGTTGATGACGCGGGCATCCACCCTTGATGGCGCAGGGCGGTCATAGCCGCCATGTTCGCAAAGATCGGCGCACATGGCTTCCAGCCTGGCAACGTATTCAGCCTCCTGTTCGCCATAGAGCGCATCATAGGCAGGCCGGGACTGGGCCTCGGCCCAGAAGCTTACCCAGGCCTGCAGGGTGCGCGGCTCGCAGATCGATGGCGCGAAGTCGGCGGCTGTCATGGCGTAGAGCCGGGCAGCGGGATCTTCTCCAGCCTCGGCAACGGCGCTGGTCCAGTTATCGAGGTACTGGCCGGCCAGATAACGCAGCGTCTCGGCCAGAAGCGTTTCCTTGGACGAGAAATGAAAGTTGACGATGCCCATCGACAGCCCGGCCTGGCGGGCAACGTCGCCAATGGTCAGGCTCGCGTAACCTCGCGCGGCCAGCACGTCGATGGTGGCCTCGATAAGCTGACGGCGGCGCACATCGCGCGATGCCTTGCGGGGTCCCTGCCTGACGCTGTCTGGCAATTGCTGTTTGGTCCTCCCGTCAGGGTTTGCGGCCGCGCACATGGTGCGGGCAATGTTCGCCAAGGTCGAGCGCCTTGATCATCAGCGTCCAGGTCTGGATGTTGTGCTCGACAAGCTCCTGGCCCATCTCGCCCACGGCACGGGCGTGCAGCGGACCCTTCAGTTCGGCGAGCTCGCGCCGTGCCTGTTCACGATACCAGGGGTTGCGGTTGGTCAGCCGCACGTCCGTGAAGCCGGCCGCCTTGAGCGCTGCTTCATAGGTTGACGGCGAGGCCATGCCGAAGTCCAGCGCCTCGGATTCGATGTAGGCCTTCATGTCCGGCGATGGTTCGCCGTCATGGGAGATCAGCCAGTCGGAAGCAACGAACACGCCGCCGGGCTTGAGCACCCTGAACACTTCGCTGGCCAGTGCGTGCTTGTCGGGGATGTGAACGATGGAGTCCTTGGAAAACACCACGTCGAAGCTTGCATCGGCGAACGGCAACGGCCCGGGTTCAACCTTGACGAGGTCGATGCTGTCACTGACGCCGGCCTCGATTGCCCGTGCCCGGGCAGTTTCAAGCACCGGCGCCTCGACGTCGATGCCGGTGATCTTCGCAGCGCCGTAGTCCGTGACCAGCAGGCAGTCGATGCCGCCGGCGCCGCAGCCGATGTCCAGTACATGCTTGCCCTTCAGGTCCTCGCCCTGAAGCAGCCGGGCGAGTTCATCGGGGCCGCCGGGCGACAGCCACCCCCGCCCCCACAGCAATTCCAGAAACCCGATGACCGGTTCCGGATAGAGGTCTTCGTCTTGTCCCACGCGACAGCCTCCGCAATGGCCCTGCAACTGGCCGCGGAGGATACGGCAACTGCAGCCTCATGCAAGGGGTCAGGCCCCGGCCAGGCGTCAACGCCGCTCCGGTATCAGGCCCTGAGGCGCAAACCGCAACACCAGGATGAGGATGAGGCCCATGACCATCAGGCGCATGTGAGCCGCCGAGTCGATCAGGTGCGCCCGCAGCGGACTGTCGTCGGCCATGCCGGCGGTCAGGACGTCCATCAGCCAAGTGCCGAGAGGTTCGGCCTCGACCCAGAGGAACCAGATCAGGACGCCGCCCAGCACCGCGCCCCAGTTATTGCCGGAGCCGCCGACGATGACCATTACCCAGATCAGGAAGGTGAAGCGCAGCGGCTGGTAGGAGGCCGGCGTGAACTGGCTGTCGAGGGTGACGAGCATGGCGCCTGCAATGCCGATCACGGCGGAGCCGAGAATGAACACCTGCAGGTGGCGGCCCTTGACGTCCTTGCCCATGGCTTCGGCCGAAACCTCGTTGTCACGGATGGCGCGCATCATCCGGCCCCATGGCGAGTTGAGCGCGCGCTCGGACAGGAACAGGACGATGAGCAGCACCAATGTAAACAACCCGGCATAGGACAGTTTCACGATGATCGAGGTCAGGTCGATGATCGGCATGCCGAGACTGTCGGCCCAGGCCTGCACGGCGGCGGATTGCTGCAGGTCGACCTCGTACGGCACCGGTCGCGGCAGGCCGGTCACGTTCTTGACGCCGCGGGTCAGCCAGTCCTCGTTCTTGAGCATGGCGACGATGATTTCGGATATGCCCAGCGTGGCAATGGCGAGATAGTCGGAACGCAGGCCCAGTGTGATCTTCCCGACGATCCAGGCGGCACCGGCTGCCAGCACGCCGCCTACTGCCCAGGCCAGGACGATCGGCAGGCCGAGCCCGCCGAGATAGCCGGTCAGCGCCGAGTCGACCTTCTCGATGGCCGATACTGCCGGATCGAAGAAGATACGGGTGATGAAGTAGCCGGCAATGCTGATGAGTGTGATCAGCATGATTCGGCTGAGACCGCGGGTGCGATAGTAGACCAGCGTGACGAGGGCGACGGTGACCAGCAGGCACAGGGCGGACAGGGCGATGCCGGTGCCGCCTGCTGCCCAGGCCTTGTTGACCGGCGGGGCCGAGACCAGCACCGCCGCCACGCCACCCAGCGCAGCAAAGCCCATCACGCCGACATTGAGCAGGCCCGCATAGCCCCACTGGATGTTGACGCCCAGCGCCATGATGGCCGAGATCAGGCACAGGTTGAGGATGGTCAGCGACAGCGTCCAGCTCTGAAAGATGCCGACGAACAGCAGGAGCGCGGCCATAGTCGCAAACATTGCCACATTGCGGGTGTTGATGGTCATACGGATTGCCCCCTGAAGATGCCCGTTGGCCGGACCAGCAGCACGATGACGAGGATCGCGAAGGAGATGGCGAACTTGTATTCGGTAGACAGGAACTGGACGAGGCCTTCCGGCGCCCAGGCTTCGGGCACCAGGTAACCGATGAACTGCTTGTAGGCGAAAGTCAGGAACACTTCCGAGAAGGCGATGATGAACCCGCCGGCGATGGCGCCGACCGGACTGCCGATGCCGCCAACGATGGCGGAGGCGAAGATCGGCAGCAGCAGCTGCAGGTAGGTGAACGGCTTGAAGCTCTTGTCGAGGCCATAGAGCGTCCCGGCGATGGTGGCGAGTGCAGCGGCGAGGATCCATGCCACTATCACCACGCGGTCCGGATTGATGCCGGACAGAAGTGCCAGATCGCGGTTATCGGAAAAGGCGCGCATGGACTTGCCGGTGCGCGTCCTGTTGAGGAACCAGAACAGGGCGGCGACGCAGATGACCGTTACTACCACGGTGATGGCTTGCGTCATCTTTATCACCATCACCTGCTGCAGGCCCGTGGCGGCGCGGAACTCGGCCGCGCTGAGCAGAAAGCGCTCGCCGTCGGTGAATATGCGGTCGTCCGGACCGATGATGAAGCGGACGATGCCGTTGTAGAAGAACATCACGCCGAGCGATGCGATCAGGAAAATCACCGGGGTCGACTTTTTCTTGCGGTGGAACCTGTAGACCAGCCGGTCGGTGGCCAGCAGCAGCGCAATGGTGGCGGCGATGCCGACCGGCAGCGCCAGAAGCGCCGTCGGCAGCGGACCGAACGAAACCCCCCAGCTCTGCAGCAACCACGTGAACAGGATGCAGGACATGGTGCCGATGGCCATGGTTTCGCCGTGGGCGAAGTTGGAGAAGCGCAGGATGGCGTAAATCAAGGTGACGCCGAGTGCGCCCAGCGCCAGCTGGCAGCCATAGGCCGCGCCCGGCACGATGACGAAGTTGCCCAGCAAGGTGATTGCATTGAGGAAATCCATCAGCCTAACCCCCCAGGAACGCCCGGCGCACTTCCGGGTCTGCCAGCAGCGCCTGGCCGGTGTCGGTATAGCGGTTGGACCCTTGCACCAGCACGTAGCCCTTGTCGGCAATCTCCAGCGCGTGGCGTGCGTTCTGTTCCACCATCAGGATGGCGATGCCGGTGCGGGCGATCTCGATGATGCGGTCGAACAGCTCGTCCATCACGATGGGCGACACACCCGCGGTCGGTTCGTCCAGCATCAGCACCTTCGGCCGGGTCATCAGGGCGCGGCCCACGGCTACCTGCTGGCGCTGGCCACCAGACAGTTCGCCGGCGGGCTGGCGGCGTTTCTCTTTCAGGATGGGAAACAGCTCGAACACCTGCTCCATGGTGCCGGAGATGTCGTCGTCGCGGATGAAGGCGCCCATCTCGAGATTTTCCTCGACCGACATCGAGGTGAACACGTTGCTGGTCTGCGGCACGAAGCCCATGCCCTTGTGCACCCGTGCCTGCGGAGCCAGCGCGGTGATATCCTCGCCATCCATGACGACGCGGCCCTGGCGCAGGTTCAGCATGCCGAAGATTGCCTTCATGGCCGTCGACTTGCCGGCTCCGTTGGGTCCGACAACAACCGCGATCTCGCCCTTTTCGACGCCGATGGTGCAGTCATTGAGAATGTCCGCGCCGCCGTAACCGCCGGTCATGTTTTCTCCGATCAGGAAGGCCATGGTCAGACAGCCTCCCTGGCAGGCTTGTTCTTGAGGCCGGTGCCGAGATAGGCCTCGATGACTTCTTCGTTGTTCTTCACTTCCTCGGCGGTGCCTTCAGCCAGCACCTTGCCCTCCGCCATGCAAATCACCGGATTGCACAGCCGTCCGATGAAATCCATGTCGTGCTCGATCATGCAGAAAGTATAGCCGCGCTCCTTGTTGAGCCGGATGATGGCATCGCCGATGGTATTGAGGAGCGTGCGGTTGACGCCTGCGCCCACCTCGTCGAGGAACACGATCTTGGCATCCACCATCATGGTACGGCCCAGTTCCAGCAGTTTCTTCTGGCCGCCGGACAGGTTGCCGGCAAGCTCGCCGGCCACGTGGGAAATCTGCAGGAAGTCCAGCACCTCATCCGCCCTGGCGCGGATCTCCTGTTCCTGCTGGCGCACGCGCGCGGGGTGCAGCCAGGCATGCACGAGGCTCTCGCCGGCCTGTCCCGGCGGCACCATCATCAGGTTGTCGCGTACGGTGAGCGTGGAAAACTCGTGCGCAATCTGGAAGGTCCGCAGCACGCCCTTGGCGAAAAGCTCGTGCGGGGTGAGACCGGTTATGTCCTCGCCGTCGAGCAGCACGCGGCCGGACGTTGGCTTGTAGAGCCCGGCTATGACGTTGAACAGCGTCGTCTTGCCCGCTCCGTTCGGGCCGATCAGCCCGGTGATACTGCCCGTCTCGATGGTCAGCGAGGCGCCATCAACTGCCCTCAGCCCGCCGAAGTGCTTGTGCACGTTTTCGACGGTGATCTTGGCGGTATTCCCCATCAGCCAAACCCCATCCCCGTTTCCAGCTGCAGTCAAAAAAGAACCCGGGCCAATGTTGATTGCCCGGGTTCCTGTTTCAGCGTGACCGGTTAACGGTACTTCACGACCGAGATCCCGCCGTCCTTGATCTCGATCTCGCGATAGTTGCCGGCGCTTTCACCGGGGCCGACGAGTTCCACAGCCGACGCGCCGACATAGTCGATCTCGCCGCCGTCCTTGAGGATCTTCAGGGCCTTGGCCAGTTCACCAGGGTAGATCTTCTCACCCGGCGCGTTGGCCACATCCATCACCTTGTCCTTCAGCTTGGCGCTTTCAGTGGACCCGGCGGCCTGCATGGCAAGAAGGATCAGCGCCGCAGCGTCGTAGGACTCTGCCGAGAATGCGCCGGTGCCGTCAAAGCCGGCTGCCTTGGCCATTTCCTGGAAGGTCGCCGCGCCGGGGCTGTCGGTGCCGGGGTTGGCGCCATAAGAGCCGTTCAGGCCAGCACCGATGGCCTTGGGCAGCGCATCGCCGACCATGCCATCCGGGAGGTAGAACGTGCTGAACGCTCCAGTGTCGAGCGCCGCCTGGATGATGCCCTTGCCGCCCTGGTCGAGATAGCCAGCCACGACGAGAACTTCGCCGCCAGCCTGGGCCAACGCACCGACTTCAGCCGAGTAGTCGCCCTTGCCGTCTTCGTGAGCGGCGGAGATGGTGACCTTGCCGCCGGCAGCTTCGAAGTTCTTCTGGATCGATTCAGCCAGGCCCTTGCCGTAGTCGTTGTTGGTGTAGGTGAGGGCAATGGTCTTGATGCCCTTCTCCGTCAGGATGTCGCGCACGATTTCACCCTGACGGGCATCGGACGGGGCGGTACGGAAGAACAGGCCGTCATCCTCGGCGGTCGAAAGGCCCGGCGAGGTGGCAGACGGGGAAATCATCACGATACCGTTCGGGCGGGCAACGTTTTGCAGTGCTGCGCCGGTCACGCCGGAACAGTCGCCGCCGACGATTGCCTTGACCTTGTCGGTGGTGACGAGGCGTTCAGCGGTAGCAGTGGCAGCAGCCGCATCCACGCAGGTGGTGTCGCCGCGTACGGCTTCAACCTTGACGCCATCGAGCAGGGCGCCGCTGTCGGAGACTTCCTTGATGGCCAGTTCGGCACCAGGTCCCATCTGTGCAACCATCGATTCAATCGGGCCGGTGAAGCCCAGGAAAACACCGATCTTGATGTCTTCAGCCAGTGCGGCCGTCGACAGCAAAGTCGACGCGGCCAGTGCGAGAACGAGCTTCTTCATAAAAAACCTCCCTTGGAAGCTGGTTTCGATGCGGCTCATCAAAGCACTAATGATTGACGGAGTCACCTGTCTGAAATGACTAAATTTCGGTCAGGTTAAAGTGGAATCCTTATGCAATCCGTGGCAGACCCGCGCCACTGCCTCACCCGGTCGTGGATGTTTCAACGGCGCTCTGAATGCTGTTTCCAACGGCGCGTTTCGTGCTATCTGGTCCGCCCATGACACAGACAACTTCGCTGACCATCATCCGCCCGGACGACTGGCACCTGCACTTGCGCGACGGCGCCATGCTCGAAGGGGTGCTGCCCCACTCGGCGGCGCATTTCGCCCGCGCCATCATCATGCCGAACCTGGTGCCGCCGGTGGTAACCGGCGCGCACGCGGCGGCCTACCGTGACCGCATTCTGGCTGCACTGCCGGCCGGCATGAGCTTCGAACCGCTGATGACGTTGTACCTGACGGAGGCGACCGATCCGGATGATGTTGAAGCCGCCCACGCATCCGGCCTGGTGAAAGCCGTAAAGCTTTACCCTGCCGGCGCGACCACCAATTCACAGTCGGGCGTGAAAGACTTCGGCAAGGTGCAGGCGGTGCTGGAGCGCATGGCGGGGATCGGCCTGCCATTGTGCGTGCACGGCGAAGTGACAGCCAGCGACATCGACATCTTCGACCGCGAGGCCGTGTTCATCGAGCGGGTACTGGATCCGCTGCGCCGCCGGGTGCCGGAATTGAAAGTGGTGATGGAGCACGTCACCACCGAAGACGCCGTTCAGTACGTTGCCGCGGACACATCGAGTCGGCTGGGCGCGACCGTCACGACCCATCACCTGATCATCAACCGCAACCACATCCTGGCCGGCGGCATCCGCCCGCACTACTACTGCCTGCCGGTGGCCAAGCGCGAGAAACACCGTCTTGCCCTGCGCGCTGCCGCAACAGGTGGCGACGGGCGGTTTTTCCTGGGCACGGATTCAGCGCCACATACCGACCCGGCCAAGCTCAGCGAGTGCGGCTGCGCGGGCTGCTTCACCGCACCGAACACCATGGGCCTGCTGGCGCACGTGTTCGAGGAAGAAGGCGCACTGGACCGGCTGGAAGGGTTCGCATCCCGGCAAGGCCCGGCGTTCTATGGCTTGCCGGTCAACACGCAGACGATGACCCTGGTCAAGCAAGACCACCCGGTCAGTCATCCGGCAAAGATCGAGACAGGAGCCGGACCCGTCACGGTGTTCGATCCCGGCTTTGAGGTGTTCTGGCAGGTGCAGGGCTGACCCTAGCCGACCGGACGGTCCTTCCAGCGCACGCTGTAGCCTGCGCGGCGGCGAATGAACGCGACCCACTGGAGGCCGACCAGAACCGCTACGCCCACCGGATGCAGAAGCGCGCCCAGCCAGGACAGCCGGAAGCGGGCGGCCATGATGAAGCGCATGAGCCACGGAAGGACTGCGGCTGCGATGGCAAGGTGAAGCGTGTTGCCGGTAACGCCTGACGTCCACGCCCAGAGCGCAATCGCCGGCGGCAACACGTGACCCCCGAGCAAAAGCGTGGTCCAGACCGGCAGGCCGACCGGCGTCGCCATGCCTTCGTGGGCATTCTTCATCAGGCCGTTGAAGACCTGCGGGCCATTCTCGTACATACGGGTGGCAGAGATGCCGGTTATGTCGACCAGATCGGTGCGATGGCCAGCAGCGCGGAAATCGCGCGGCAGCATCACGCCGTCGTGCACCGACGCGCGGATGCGCTCGTGGCCGCCCACATCACGATAAGCCTTCAGCTCCACCGCGATCAGCTGGCCGCACGCCGTGGCGAACATCGGCGAATTGGTAAACTTCACGCCGGGGAACGGCAGATAGCCGAGCAGCACGGTGTGAATGAGCGGGATCAGCAATTTCTCCCAGAAACTGCCGGTGATCTGGCGGGGAAATCCGGACAGGAGCTTCAGTTCCGGCCGCCGGGCAAACTCCGAGGCGATGCGCTCGAGTGCGTCCGGCTCGAGCGTCACGTCGGCATCGAGAAACACGGCATGCCGGTGGCTGGCCTGGGTGGAGAGGAAGTGGCAGGCATGGTTCTTGCCCATCCAGCCGGCAGGCAGGGCTGGCGTCGTCACCAGCCTGAGGCGGTCATCGCCGGCAGCAAACCTGTTCACGATCTCCGCGGTGCGGTCGGTGGAGCCGTCATCGCCAACCACCACCTCAAAGTCGATGCCCCGGCTTGCCAGGACCGATTGCAACACCGGCGTGATGCGCGCTTCCTCGTTGCGGGCCGGAATCAGCACGGAAAGTGCGGGCGCATTTGCGGCCACCTTGCGGCTAAGCGGCCAGTACAGCATCAGGTTGATGACACCCATGGCGGGCGTGACCATGGCCAGCACGAAAATGATCTGCACCAGCAGTTCACCCATCGTTCGTCTAATCCCCGTCCTGCGAACGCCTGCTTTGCCCGTGTGCTGCGGAGAAACTCTCTCCGCGAGCCAGAGCCTTCAAGTAACGCCAGCCGTCATAAATGAAATTCACCCCAGTGGTACCCTCGATGAGGGTGGTGAAACGGTCCGGGTCGCGCGACATTGCCGCTTCCGCCAACTCATCCTGGACGCGGGTCAACGCCTGTTCGAGAACATGGTTCCATTGATCGACATCATGATCTGCTGATGCCGTGTCGATGGGGTCGCCGAAATGGATGAGCATTTCCGGCCGCGCCTCGTTCCAGAACAACAGTTCGATCGCAAACGGCAAGGCAAATGCGTTGCCGTCGCGGGCAAGACGGGCCAGTCCACCCTGAAAGCGGACCGGGCGGACGCGCACATCGGAAAACGAGCCCTGCGGCGTCAACCAAACGCCGTTGCCCGGTTTCGACAACAATCCGCGTGATACCTGCAGGAAGCGGGCTGCGCCGCGCGCCGTGCCCTGTTCCACGCCGAAGATGCCGATCTTCTGCATGAAGGCATATTTCTTCAATGCTACCGAATCCATCGGCCCGAACGCCGTGTAAGACGGAAACAGGGCCCGCGACAGCATGAAGAAGATCAGCGGATCATACCAGCTGGAGTGATTGGCAAAGACCAGCATGCCGCGGTCCTGCGGCATTGCCTCGGGCGCCTTGCCCAGAATGCGCAAGGCGGTGAACCGCCGGGCAATCATCCGCTGGCAGTAGAGGTCGAACACCCGGCTGACGCGCGGCGAAAAGCGGGCGAGGACTTCGTCTGCTGCCTTGGTGTCGCGTCCGCTCAAATCGGTCCCTGCCTCGCATCCGTCAGACGGCGATGTCCTGGTTGAGAAGGTCGCTGGTGATCCGCGCCGACTCGAAGATCACCGGCAGGCCGGAGCCGGGGTGCGTGCCGCCGCCGACGAGGTAGACCCGCTCCAAGTCCTCGAAACGGTTCTGCGGACGGAAGCACAGCATCTGGTCCAGCGTGTGGCTGAGGTTGAAGGTTGCACCCTTGTAGATGTGCATGTCCGCTTCCCAGTCGTCCGGCGTGACCATCTTCTCGTAGCGGATGCGGTCACGGATGTCGGGAATGCCCATTAAGGCGAGGCGATCCAGGGTCTTCTCCCGGAACGACGGCGCTTCCTTCTTCCAGTCGATGTTCGGCGTCCTGTGCGGCACAGGCACCAGCACATAAAGCGTGGAATGGCCCTTCGGCGCCAGGGTTTCGTCGGTCACGCAACCGTTCTGGACATAGAAGGACGGTGCATTCGGCAAAACCTTCTTGGTCTGGATCTCGTCGATATTGCCGTTGAAGTCTTCTGCCAGCACGATGGTGTGGTGTGGCACGTTCTCAAGTTTGCCCTCAAGCCCGAGGTACAGCATGAACGTAGAGCAGGAGAATTCCTGCTTCTCGATCTTGCGGTCGTTCCAGGTCTTGCGCAGCTCGTTCGGCACGAGCTTCGGCAGGACATGGGCGAAGTCTGCGTTCATCACCAGTCCGTCCAGCTCGTAGGTGCCCTTGTCGGTGGTCACCGACTTGGCCCGCTTACCGTCGAAGGCAATCGACTTGACCTCTTCGTCCAGCTTCAGGTCGACGCCCATCTCGACCGCAATCTCGCCCATGCGCTGCATGACTGCGGTGCAGCCGCCGACCGGATGCCAGATGCCGTACTCGTGCTCGAGGAACGCCAGGATGGTGAACAGCGACGGGCACTTGAACGGCGACATGCCGAGATACTTGGCCTGGAACGAGAAGGCGCGGCGCACGCGCGGGTCCTTGAAATAGCGCTCGAGATCCTTCTCCAGCGAGCGCTGCGGATTGATCCACGGCAACGCCTTGAGAACGTCGGGGCGAAAAAAGTCGGCGATACTGGCAAACGGCTTCTCCAGCACCGAGCGGAATTTCTCCAGTTTCTTGCGATTGTCGCGCATGTAGCGCTCGAGGTTCTGCGCATCTGCCGGCGAAAGCTTGGCGATTTCGGCCTTCATTGCCTCCTCGCCGCTGACCACGTCGAGGTGGCCGCCCTGCTCGTGCACGACCCGGTACATCGGCTCGACGCGCTTGATCGGCACTTCACGCCACAGGT
>JAHEBA010000219.1 GCA_024642465.1 Alphaproteobacteria bacterium | reverse complement strand
TTTGATACGCGCGCCAGTCACGCCATCATCATGGACAGCAAGTCTGGCGCCGTGCTTTTCGCAAAGGATGCAGACCAGCAATTTCCGCCAGCCAGCATGACCAAGGTCATGACGATGCTGCTGGTGTTCGAACGCCTGCGCGATGGCCGGCTGAAACTTTCTGACCAGTTCCGGATCTCGGAGAACGCCTGGCGAACCGGTGGTGCGCCGTCGGGCAGTTCCACGATGTACGCCGAACTCGGCTCCTCCGTGGCGTTGTCAGACCTGCTGCAGGGTGTGATCGTGCAGTCAGGCAACGATGCGGCCATCGCCATTGCTGAAGGGGTTGCAGGCTCCGAGAGCGCCTATGCGGGTATGATGACCGCGCGGGTGCGCGAACTGGGATTGACCGGCTCGACGTTCAAGAACGTGACCGGCCTGCCTGCGGAGGGGCACCTTTCCACCGCGCACGATCTTGCCAGTCTGGCCCGCTACCTCATCGAGGTGTTCCCGGAATACTACAAGTACTATTCCCAGCCAGAGTTCACCTGGAACAACATCCTGCAGAGAAACCGCAACCCGCTGCTTGGCGACTATCCCGGCGCCGACGGCGTGAAGACCGGCTACATCAAGGAATCTGGCTACGGGATGATCGGCTCCGCCCAGCGCGACGGACGCCGCCTGATCGCCGTGGTGTCGGGTCTGAAGTCTTCCCGAGAACGCGAGGAGGAGATTACGCGCCTGCTCGACTACGGCTTCAGGCAATTCCGTCCGGTCCAGCTGTTTTCTGCCGGCGACACGGTGGGCCAGGGGAGGGTTTGGGGAGGAGAAAGTTCGACGGTGCGCCTGGTGGCCAAGGAGGCGATCACCACGTCGATGTCGGAAGAGGAGCTTGCCAGCGCCGAAGCGCGGCTGGTCTACAAGGGTCCGCTGGTGGCGCCGGTCAAGGCAGGTGCGGAAGTAGGCAAGGTCATGATCTACACTGGCGGCAAACTTGTGTCGTCGGGTCCGGTCATGGTGCGGGACAGTGTCGAGCCCACCGACAGCATCTGGAGCAAGGCTCTCGATTCAGCGCTTTTCATGGCATTTGGCGGTTGATAGTTTCCCGCCCCATGAAGACCTCATGGTTCATCACCTTCGAAGGCGGCGAGGGCGCCGGAAAGAGCACGCAGATTGCGGCTCTTGCCGCCCGCATGCGTCTGGCAGGTTTTGACGTGGTAACCACGCGAGAACCTGGCGGCTCACCTGATGCTGACGCGATACGCGAGCTCTTAGTTCACGGTGAACCTGGTCGATGGAGCCCTACGGCCGATGCACTTCTAAACTATGCAGCAAGAGACAGCCATCTAAGCCATACAATCCGTCCAGCACTTCAGAGTGGAAAAGTCGTCATCTGCGATCGCTTCTCGGACTCTACGCGCGCTTACCAAGGTATCGCTGGAGGCATTGGGCTGGAACTGATCGAGGCCATTGACCGTGAAATAATCGGGGAAACCCAACCGAATCTCACTATTGTTTTCGACCTCGATCCTGAAATCGGGTTGCAACGTGCTTTAGTGCGAGGCGGAGCGGCACGATTTGAACGACTCGGTCTTGCGTTCCACACAAGCTTGCGAGAGGCATTCCTTCGGGTTGCTGCAACCTTTCCAGATAGGTGTCAGATAATTGATGCTTCTGGCACAACTGACGAGGTTGAGGAGAGAGTTTGGAAGGCGGTTTCGACACGCCTGGCGCTGTCAACGCCATGAGTGCAGACGAAGAAGATCCAGATCCGCGCGAAGGCCCGCTGCACCCGCGGCACCGGGAGGCGCTGTTCGGCCATGGCGCAGCAGAGCGCCGCCTGATCGATGCGTACAGGTCGGGCCGGTTTCACCATGCGTGGCTGCTGACCGGACCGAAGGGAATCGGCAAGGCCACGCTGGCCTACCGGCTAGCCAAGTATATCCTGCGCTATCCCGAACAGGCTGGCGCACCCGCAAACTCTCTCTATGTCGCAGCGGACGATCACGTGGCTGCCCAGGTGGCTGCGCGCGCCCATCCCGACCTGCTCGTCGTGCAGAGGGCCGCCGACGGCAGCAAGCTCAAGACCATCATCAACGTCGAAACCAGCCGCCGCGCCGGAGAATTCTTCTCCAAGACTGCCGGGGCGGAGGGGTGGCGCGTCTGCATCGTCGATGCCGCGGAAGACATGAACATCGCGGCTGCAAATGCCCTGCTCAAGACGCTTGAGGAGCCGCCCGCACGCTCGGTGTTCATTCTGGTTTGCAGCCAGCCCGGCCGTCTCTTGCGCACCATCCGGTCCCGGTGCATCGAACTGCCCCTGTCGCGGCTGAGCAGCGAGGATGCGCGTTCGGCACTTGATGCCTTGCCGGAAGGGGCAGGGCGCGACCCGCTGAAGGCAATCGGGTTCGCACAGGGAAGCCCGGGATTGGCTCTCTCGTTTGCCGAGACCGGGGCAGGGGCAGTGTTCGCCCGTTTCGCCGAGGCAGCCCAGCGTGGCCGCATCGATCAAGCTACCCGGATTGCCATTGCCAACGGTCTTTACGGTAAGGGAACCGATGACCGGTTTTCACGGTTCTGCGACCTGCTGGACAACTGGCTGACCCACGCCGCCGCCGAAGCTGCGCGCAGCGGGGCCCATGCAGCAACGGGGCTTGCACTGGCCGAGGCGCACGACGCCATCAGCCGTAGCATTCGCGAAACAAATGCCCTAAATCTCGACCGGCGCCTGACCATGCTCCAGGCGTTTGAGCAGATCGACAAGGCCCGCCGGGCCTGAAGAAAAACAACATGACCGACAAGCCCACCTTCTACATCACTACGGCAATTTCCTATCCCAACGGCGCGCCCCATATCGGCCACGCCTACGAGGCGCTGGCAACAGACGCACTGGCCCGCTTCAAGCGGCTCGACGGGTTCGACGTGTTCTTCTTGACCGGCACCGACGAGCACGGCCAGAAGATCCAGCAGACCGCGGCGAAACAGGGCAAGTCGGCGGAAGAGTTCGTCAACGAGATGGCGCCGAAATTCAAGGCGATGGTCGAGGCGCTGAACTGCTCCAACGACGATTTCATCCGCACCTCCGAGCAGCGCCACTACGACACCG
The DNA here is from genome assembly GCA_024642465.1 of Alphaproteobacteria bacterium. Taxonomy (GTDB): domain Bacteria; phylum Pseudomonadota; class Alphaproteobacteria; order Rhizobiales; family Aestuariivirgaceae; genus Anderseniella. Next base: position 403 of record JAHEBA010000219.1, on the reverse strand, counting down.
TCACCGAGCTGTGGAAGCGGATGGCCGCCAATGGCGACATGTATCTCGACAAGTACGCTGGCTGGTATTCGGTGCGCGATGAAGCCTTCTATGGCGAGGACGAGCTGGAAGACCGCGACGGTCAAAAGTACTCGATCAAGACCGGAACGCCGGTGGAGTGGGTCGAGGAGGAAAGCTATTTCTTCAAGCTATCGGCCTATCAGGACAAGCTGCTGAAGCTCTATGCCGATCAGCCTGATTTCATCGGTCCGCAGGAGCGCAAGAACGAAGTGGTGAGCTTCGTCAAGGGCGGGCTGCAGGATCTGTCGGTGTCGCGCACCACCTTTGACTGGGGCATTCCGGTGCCGGATGCGCCGGGCCACATCATGTACGTCTGGGTGGATGCGTTGACCAACTACCTGAC
>JAHEBA010000218.1 GCA_024642465.1 Alphaproteobacteria bacterium | reverse complement strand
AGAAGACCATATCCCTGAGAGTGCTCTCCAGCAAAGGGTTCGTTACTGTACGTCTTCTGATGGTACCCATCTTGCCTACGCAACAATCGGCAAAGGCTTCCCGGTTCTCAAAGCTCCAAACTGGCTGAACCACATTGAATACGAGTGGCAAACGCCAGTATGGGGCCCATTCCTGTCGGAGTTCGCCCGCCACTGTAGTCTTACGCGGTTTGACCAACGTGGAAACGGACTTTCCGACTGGGACGTCGAGGAGATATCTCAAGACCTTATGATCGACGACATGCGCGCGGTTGCCGACGCGACGGGCATTGAGAAATTTGCGCTGTTCGGCATCAGTCAAGGTGCAGCTTACGCGGTACAGTTCGCTGCAATGTATCCTGAGCGAGTGCGTTGCCTAGTCCTGCTTGGAGGATATTTGCGTGGTAGGTTGCTCCGGGAGAACCCTGAGGACGAACGATTTCAGAACATTGGACTATCCATGATCCGTGATGGATGGGGCTCGCCCAACGCCATCTATCGGCACTTTTTCACTTCAACCTACATTCCAGAAGCCACAGCAGAGGAAGCTGAGTGCTTCGATGAACTACAGCGCATCTCTACCAAGCCGGAGAATGCGTTGAAGATTCTAACGATGCTCGGAGATGTCGACACGAGGCAGTACGCGGCCAATATCCAAGTGCCCACCTTGGTGCTTCATTGTCGTGGTGACCGTGCCGTTCCCGTTGAAGAGAGTCGGCTCGCTGCCCGGCTTATACCGGGGGCTAGTTTTATTGAACTACCTGGCAGCAATCATGCCATGGTCGGAGGACATCCTGGCTTTCAAGAGTTCTTTGACGAGGCCATGCCATTTCTCCGGGAACACGCAGAAGGTTGAATCGCATCTACCCATTTCAGTACTTGCATAGCCGCACAGCGTTTTCTGATGATCGGTTCACCAGCAATCACGAAGTGCAGAAATGAAGATCATCGTAATCGGAGCCGAGGGTACCATCGGCAGCGCTGTGTGCGATGAATTGGGATCCCGACATGAACTGATCAAGGTTGGCCGAAATAGTGGCGACATCCACGTGGACATAACCGATCGCAGTTCAATCGAGGCAATGTACCGGAAGGTGGGCCAGGCAGATGCAGTGGTTTGCGCCGCTGGTTCAGTTCATTTCGGACCTCTCACCGAGTTGACCCAGGAACAGTTCATGCTGGGTCTGACCAACAAGGTGATGGGACAGGTCAACCTCGTTCTGGCCGGTTTTAACCAAATTAGCGATGGCGGCTCGTTTACGCTGACAAGCGGCGTGTTGGATCGTGATCCAGTAAGAATGGGGTCAGGTGCCGCTGCTGCCAACGGTGCGCTCGGTGGCTTTGTTGTGGGTGCTGCGATCGAGATGCCACGAGGTATCCGGATCAACGTGGTGAGCCCCGGATTGCTTGAGCCATCAGCGAAAAAGTATGAGGGCTTCTTCCCCGGCCACGAGCCGGTGCCATCACGCCGAGTCGGGCTTGCCTATGCCAAGAGCGTAGAGGGCGCGATTACAGGTAAAGTCATCATTGTCGAATGATGCTGTTCAAATAGGATTCTGCATGGTCGACCTAAAGTTTGGTTCAGAAGCCCGAGATGACTGATGTCTCTATGATTGGGACAGGAGCGATCGGATCGGCTCTGTCGCGTGCAATCATAAGGGTAGATGATAAAAGCTGCAGCAAGGAATACTTGTGAAAGCAACGTGAGGCGAGACGAAGTTTAAAGTTTTGCGAGAATGTCCGCAGCGGGTCAGGAACCGCCGCTTTCGGCGTTCCCGAAAAATGTCTGCAGTGCCCGAGAAAGCTGCCTTTTTAGGGGGAGCCAAGTAGTCCCGAATGTTCCAGCAAAGGTCAAAATCACCAGCTTCGCAGCTGCATGCAGTCACCGCCCCTCAACTTGGCGCGCATATTCTTCGGCGTCGAACCAGCCGAGCGAGGCCTTGACCTTCAGCTCGTCGTCCAGCTCCCATTCTTCCCAGCCGCGAACTCTTAGCTCTCGGCCTGTTCCGGCATGATGACCGGCAAACGACCAGACGTAGACAGCATGCGAACCGGCACACCGGATGTCGTTGCAGGTCAGTGAGAGATCGGGAACATCCTTGTAGAAGCCGGCAGCCATTTCCTGGATTCCTGAGCGACCCGTCCAGGGGTCTCCACGATTGATGATGATCTGGCCGTTCTCTGCGTAGAACGACGCCACTGCTTCGGGTGACTTTGAGTTCCAGGCAGCGGTGTAGGCATGCGCCATTTCCTCGACAGCGCTAGGTTCAATGGGCACGGCGAACACTCCTCTGGCGTTGTTTGATTTGGTTGCCTCGGACAAACGTTACTTGCTTTGGACCGTTAGTGCCAAGGCGTTCTCCCTTGCCGACTCAAAACCTGACATGCCGGGCAGCGGCCAGGAACGGTGTCATGACGGATGGCATTGCTGCCGGAGCCGAACAATTTCGCAGGGTGCGGTGACCAAGATTTGCGATTTTGATAGGCTTGGGCCGGAGTTCCGCAGAAGGACTGATTGCATCTAAAATCGCCGGAGGAAGATCGGGCCAATAATCTGTGGTCACATCTATCTGGTCTTCGGCTGCAGACACAAACAGGAGGCAGAAGCCCGATCCAGGAAGTGCGAGCCGTTGTATATGGCGTGGGTGCAATGGGGTCGATCGTGACGCGGCTGTTGCTCGAAAAAGGGGTGAAGATTGTCGGCGCGGTCGGCCGTAGCCCGGAGAAGGTCGGCAAGGATCTCGGCGAAGTTACCGGTCTTGACCGCCATATCGGCGTCGAGGTGGTGTCTGACCACAACAAGGCATTCGAAGGCGGGGCCGATATCGCGATTGTATGCGTCAGCAGCTATCTGAAGGCGATGCACGATCATTTTGCGATCTGCCTTGAGCATGGCGCCAACGTCGTCACGATCGAGGAAGAGACGGTTTATCCCTGGTCGACTTCACCTGAACTCGCCAACGAGCTGGACCATCTTGCAAAGGCCAACGGCGTAACGCTGGCCGCCTCAGGTGCTCAGGATGTGTTCTGGTTATACCTCGTCAGCACACTGCTTGGCGCTGCTCACAGGGTTGACGAGGTCAATGGGCGTTGCATGTGGAATGTTGACGACTACGGCCTGGAAGTCGCGTCCCATCTACGCGTAGGCGAAGAGGTGGAAAACCGACATGAACGAATGGCATATAGCGGGAGAGCCCGATCTGCACCTGCGGAATGATCGCACCTCGTACCGCTTCACGACCTGCACTTCGGTTGTGAATAGAATCCCCGACGTCATAAGCGCCGAGCCGGGCCTGGTAAGTCTCGATCAGCTAGGTAAGCCGAGTTATCGGCATCAGATCCAAGGCTGACGAGCGACCTAGCGTCCGCAGCGGGTCAAGAGCGGCCCGTTTTGGCTTCCCTGGAGATTGTCTGCTGTTGCTCCGATAACGGACTATCTATCTAGCCGCCCGAAGCGGCTGCTTCGTGCCACCAATA
>JAHEBA010000013.1 GCA_024642465.1 Alphaproteobacteria bacterium | reverse complement strand
CTACTTGCTCAGCCGCGAATTCTTCACCATGGCGGCAGTACGGCACATGCCAATTCGCGACGCACACGAGTTTCGCAAGTCCAATGCCGGGCGGATTTGGGCAGCAGGTCTTGTGCCTGCAGGACTGGCCCTGATCCCGTTCGTCAATATCCTGGTGCCGCTGTTCTCGACCTCCTACTTCGTCCACATTTTCAAGCGGATCAGCAAGGACGAAGGTCTGCGCACGGGCTAGCGCGCCACCGTCTTGCCGGGAAACAGGCAGATGTCGTTGATGATGCAGCGTTCGCATTCGGGCTTTCTGGCCTTGCAGACATAGCGGCCGTGCAGGATCAGCCAGTGATGCGCATGGAGCAGATATTGCTCCGGTATGCTTTTGATCAGCCCCTGCTCGACTGCGAGCGGGGTCTTGCCCGGTGCAAGGCCGGTCCTGTTCGACACCCGGAACAGATGCGTATCGACGGCAATCGTTGGTTGCCCGAAACAGATGTTGAGCACCACGTTTGCGGTCTTTCGGCCGACGCCTGGCAGCGCTTCCAGTTCTTCTCGCGATGAAGGTACCTGGCTGCCATGCCTTTCGATCAATGCCTTTGAAAGCAACACCACGTTTTTCGCCTTGTTGCGGAAAAGGCCGATGGTCCTGATGTAGTCACGCACCTTGTCTTCTCCGAGCGCCAGCATCTTTTCTGGCGTATCGGCCGCCTTGAACAGGGCGCGGGTTGCCTTGTTGACCCCCTCGTCAGTGGCCTGCGCAGACAGCACGACAGCAACGAGAAAGGTGAATGTGTTGACCGATTCAAGCTCACCTTGCGGGTGGGGGTTTGCCTGGTGAAACCGGCGGAACACTTCCTCGATTTCTGCAGGCTTGAGTTTCGTGCGCCGCGCCATGTATCAATGATCTCCTGTACGCCACACCGGCAACTACCAATCTCGACAGAAAGGCTTAGCCTGTTCCCGGTGAAGACTGAACCGACAATAATCCACTTGTACCCGCATCGGTCGCTCAGCAGGCGCGGGTTCGCAATCCTGATGGGATGCATCGTCATTGTCAGCTTCCTGGCGGGCATCGGCTTTCTGATGATGGGTGCCTGGCCGGTTTTCAGTTTCTTCGGGCTCGACGTGCTGCTCGTATGGTGGGCGCTGGAGCGAAATTTCCGTGATGGCAGGGCGCGGGAAACGATAACGGTGAGCGACAGCGAAGTGGTTCTGGCGCGGCACAACCCAGGCAAGCCCGACGCGACACAAAACTTCGTGCGTCAGTGGACGCGTGTCGAACTTGAGAACGACGTTAAGCGTGACCTGATCGGACGGCTTTTTCTGGTCTCACGCGGCATGAGAACAGAAATCGGCAGTTTCCTGTCCCCCGATGATCGCAAGACATTGTCATCTGCGCTGAATGGCATGCTGGCAAGTCCCCGCATATGATTGCCGGTTCTACCCGTAAATCGGGTGGCAGATGAGCGGGTGTCCGTCTACGGTCTGGGCACATCACGCCATCAGGCAAGGATTGTCCAATGCTTCAGATACCAGCTTCTCCAGACTACGAACTGGTTCGCCGCACCATCGAATACCTTTCGGGCCACTGGCATGACCAGCCGTCGCTGGACGAGATTGCGTTCAATGTCGGTGCAAGTGCGGACATGGTCCAGCGCAGCTTCAGCCGTTGGGCGGGCATAACGCCGAAAGCATTCATGCAGGCCATCACACTTGATCGGGCCCGCGAACTGCTGCGGGATTCAGCGACGGTTCTCGATGCAAGCTACGAGGTAGGACTGTCCGGACCCGGCCGGCTTCATGACCTGTTTGTGACCCACGAGGGAATGCCGCCCGGTGTCTATCGGCAGCGCGGGGAAGGGCTCAGGATCACGTGGGGCCTTCATCCCTCACCGTTCGGTACGGCGGTGGTCCTGATCACGCCGCACGGGCTGGCCGGCCTCGCTTTCGCCGATGAAGGAGGCGAGCTTGCAGCGTTCGAGGACATGCGCAGGCGTTGGCCCAATGCCGAGTATGTGCGTGATGACGCGGCCGTCGAACAAACCGCAAGGCGCATTTTCGACCAGGATCTGTGGCGCCCTGACCAGCCATTGCGGATCACCCTCATTGGCACTGACTTCGAAGTCCGTACCTGGGAGACCCTGCTGCGCATCCCCATGGGCCGCGCCACGACTTACTCTGACGTTGCCCGGCACATCGGCAAGCCCAAAGCAGTCAGGGCTGTCGGTACGGCTGTTGGCTGCAACCCGATCTCGTTCGTTGTTCCCTGCCACCGCGTATTGGGCAAGTCAGGCGGCCTGTGCGGCTATCACTGGGGCCTCACCCGCAAGAAGGCCATACTCGGCTGGGAAGCCGGCACCGTCGGAACCGCCTAGTGTTCCAGCACCTTGACTGAGGCCACAGTGCTGTTGGGGTTCAGCTTGTAGACGATCGGTACGCCGGTGCTGATTTCCCGCTTCAGGATCTCTTCGGGAGACAGTCCTTCCAGCGCCATTACCAGCGAGCGCAGCGAGTTGCCATGAGCGGCCACGATCACGGTCTTTCCATCAAGCACATGCGGTTGAATTGCCTTCATGTAGTAAGGCAGTGAGCGGGCCAGCGTATCGCGAAGGCTCTCGCCGCCGGGAGGCGCGATGTCGTATGACCGCCGCCAGACGTGAACCTGTTCCTCACCCCACTTTGCCCGCGCATCATCCTTGTTGAGGCCGGTAAGGTCGCCATAGTCGCGTTCGTTGAGAGCCTGGTCGCGTGTGATGGGCAAGCCGGTCTGGCCAAGCTCTTCCAGAATGATGTCGAGTGTTTTCTGCGCGCGTGACAGGTCGCTGGTGAAAGCCAGATCGAATTTCAGGCCTTCGGCCTTCAGGTTGCGGCCGGCGGTGTGGGCCTCTTCAACGCCCTTGTCCGTAAGGCCGGGGTTTTCCCAGCCTGTAAAAAGGTTCTTCAAATTCCAGTCGCTTTGCCCATGCCGGACAAGCACGAGAGTTCCGCCCATCTGCGTTCAAGCCTCTTGCATTGATGATTTGATTTCGGGGTCAGGCGTTGATGCCTAGCACATCGGCCATTGAATACAGACCCGGCTTTTTGTCGAATGCCCACAGTGCCGCCTTGATGGCGCCGTTGGCGAAGATTTCTCGCGATTCGGCGTGGTGCGTAAGCGTGATGCGCTCTGATGGACCAGCAAGAATGACGCTGTGATCGCCGACAACACTGCCGCCGCGAAGCGTGGCAAAGCCTATGTCGCCTTCCTCACGTGCACCGGTATGCCCGTCACGGGTGCGCACGGAATGCTGGACAAGGTTGATACCGCGCCCTTCGGCGGCGGCCTGCCCCAGCAACAAGGCGGTGCCCGATGGCGCATCAACCTTGTGGCGATGGTGCATTTCGAGCACTTCGATGTCGAAGCTCTCATCCAGCGCTGCAGCAACCTGCTTCACCAGCGCGGCAAGCAGGTTGACGCCTAGGCTCATGTTGCCTGACTTCACGATCCTCGCATGGCGTGACGCAGCCTTGATGGCGTCTTCGTCGGTTTCGCTGAAGCCTGTCGTGCCAATCACATGCACGATACGGGCCTGCGCGGCAATTTCGCTGAGCCGGACGCTTGCAGCGGGGACGGTGAAATCGATCAGGCCGTCGGCCTTGGCCAGCACGGAGAGCGGATCATCGCTGACCGTCACGCCAATTTCTCCAATCCCGGCCAGAACCCCTTGATCCTTTCCGAGATGTGGCGAACCTGCGGGCTCCAGGCCGCCCACGACCTCACACCCTTCGTGTGCATGAACCAGCCGCGTCAATGTTTGGCCCATGCGGCCGCCGGCACCTGCTATGGCGAGTTTGAGCATTCCTGGCTCTCCAGTCGGTTTGGTCTGTCGGCGGTTCTGATATCAGTCCCTGCCGGTGATGGCTAGATCATGGACAACCCGTCTTGCAGGCGGCAAGCTTGGTCTTAGGGATGGAACAACCAGCACAGGAACTGCACAGTCATGCTTGAAGTAGAGGAAACCATCCAGCTGGGCGCGCCTGCGCACGATGTCTGGAGCGTGATCGGAAATTTTGGCGGACTGGCGGACTGGCATCCCACCGCTGTTGCGTGTGTGCTGTCTGAACAAGGCGCAGATACAATCCGCACCATCAGCATACCCGGTGGCGGAACGCTGGTAGAAAGACTGCAAGCCCATGACGATGATACGATGAGCCAGACATATTCGATTGTCGATGGCCCGCTGCCGGTCGCCAACTATGTCTCCACGATCCGGGTGTTGCCCGAAACCGATACCTCGTGTCGCGTGCACTGGTCAGGCCGGTTCGAAGCCAGCGGTGCACCCGACGAGGTGGCGCAGAAGGTGGTACGCGGCATTTATACCGCCGGACTTTCGGCGCTGGGAGAAAGGTTCGACTGAGACCCGGGCTGGCTAGACGCCTTCGACTATGACGATATCGACATCGCCTGCGCCTTCCCGCTTTGCCCGTGCGGCCTGGTAGCCGGGCGAGTTCCAGCATTTCACCGCATCTTCGAAGCTGGGGAACTCGGTCACCACGTTTCTGGACCTGCCCGAACCTTCCATCTGCTGGAACTTGCCGGCACGTGCGAGAAACCGTCCGCCGTGAGCTGCGATCACATCAGGCGCGGCTTCGGCATATTGCCTGTACCGCTCGGGATCTGTGATGTCGACATGAGCAATCCAGTATCCCTTGGCCATTTGCAATTCTCCTCCAGCGTGGTTTAATCAGGTGCCGAAGTTATCCCAGAATGCACGCGCCTTGGCAAAGAATCCGGCTGATTGCGGAGAGTTATCCTTGGCCTCCGCCTCGAACTCCTTGAGCAGTTCCCGCTGCTTGCGCGTAAGGTTTACCGGGGTCTCGACGCTGACCTGAATGTACATGTCGCCAAGCTGGGTGGAGCGAAGTACCGGCATGCCCTTACCCTTCAGGCGAAACTGCTTGCCGCCTTGCGTTCCTTCCGGAATTGTCACCCGGGCCTTCTTGCCGTCGATGGTCGGCACTTCGATCTCGCCGCCCATGGCGGCTGTCGTCATCGATATCGGCACACGTGAAAACAGGTCGGCGCCATCACGCTGGAAAAATTCGTGCGGTTTGATCGAGAGGAAGATGTAGAGATCGCCCGATGGCCCGCCACGCAGGCCCGACTCCCCTTCATTGGCAAGGCGGATGCGGGTACCATCCTCGACGCCTGCAGGTATGTTGACGGACAGGGTGCGTTCCTTCTTTACCCGGCCCTGGCCGCTGCAGCTTTCGCATGGATCCGAGATCACGCTGCCACGGCCCTGACAACTCGGGCAGGTCCGCTCAACGGTGAAGAAGCCGGACGATGAGCGCACCGCACCCGCGCCGTTACAGGTGCCGCAGGTCTTGGGGCTGGTGCCGGGTTTGGCGCCGCTGCCCGAGCAGGTATCACATGTAACGGAGGTGGGAACACGAATCTGGGCCGACTTGCCCGTGTAGGCATCTGTCAGCGAAATTTCCATGTCGTAGCGCAAGTCGGAGCCACGAGACTGGCCACCGCCACGGCCAGCGCCGCTTCGCCGCCCGCCCATGAACTCCCCGAACAGGTCTTCGAAGATGTCGGACATCGAGGATGAGAACTCCGGGCCGAAGCCGGGACCGCCGGCCCCACCTCCACCAAATGGTCCGCGTCCATCCTCGAAGGCGGCATGACCGAAACGGTCATAGGCGGCCCGCTTCTGCGGGTCTTTCAGAGCTTCGTAGGCCTCGTTGATTTCCTTGAATTTCTGCTCGGCCGTGTTGTCACCGGGATTGGCATCGGGGTGAAATTGCTTGGCCATCTTGCGGAAGGCGCTCTTGAGCTCCTTTTCATCCGCGCTGCGGGAAACGCCCAGAACTTCGTAGTAGTCACGCTTCGCCATGGGGAGTCGGTCCAGTCTGTAACGTAATTCCCGTCCAGAAAGGCGGACGGGCGGTGGCCGGGGCATGGATACATGACCGCTCCCGCAGCACCGGTTACCGGACTGCGGGAGCGGCAATGGTTATTACGACGCTTTCTTGTCGTCGTCGTCCTGGACTTCCTCGAAGTCGGCATCGACCACATCATCGTCAGACCCCGAGGCCGTGCCGCCGCCTTCACCTTCGCCGCCGGCATCTGTCTGCTGGCTCTGGTACATGGCCTCACCAAGCTTCATCGCAACCTGGGCAAGCGCGTTGGTCTTGGCTTCGATCTCGTCGGTGTCTTCGCCTTCGAGAACCGACTTGAGATCGGCAATGGCACTAGTCACGGCCGACTTGTCAGCCTCCGAAACCTTATCACCATACTCGGCCAGCGACTTCTCAGTGGAGTGGATCAGAGCCTCGGCATGGTTCTTGGCTTCGACAACCTGCTTGCGCTTCTTGTCTTCCTCGGCATGAGCCTCGGCATCCTTCACCATCTTTTCGACTTCGTCGTCCGACAGGCCGCCAGACGCCTGGATGCGGATCTGCTGCTCCTTGCCGGTTGCCTTGTCCTTGGCCGACACGTTGACGATGCCGTTGGCGTCGATGTCGAACGTTACCTCGATCTGCGGCATGCCGCGCGGTGCAGGCGGAATGCCCATCAGGTCGAACTGGCCAAGCATCTTGTTGTGCGCAGCCATTTCGCGCTCGCCCTGGAACACCCGGATGGTCACGGCCGTCTGGTTGTCATCAGCGGTCGAGAACACCTGGCTCTTCTTTGTCGGGATCGTGGTGTTGCGGTCGATCAGTCGGGTGAAAACGCCACCCAGCGTTTCGATTCCCAGCGACAACGGCGTCACGTCGAGCAGCAGCACGTCCTTGACTTCGCCTTGCAGAACGCCCGCCTGGATGGCGGCGCCGATGGCGACCACCTCGTCCGGGTTCACGCCCTTGTGCGGCTCCTTGCTAAAGAACGACTTCACCGTCTCGATGACCTTCGGCATGCGGGTCATGCCGCCAACGAGCACCACCTCGTCGATATCTGCGGCGGAAAGACCGGCATCCTTGAGCGCAGCCTTGCACGGGGCAACCGTGCGCTGGATCAGGTCATCCACCAGCGACTCGAGCTTGGCACGGCTCAGTTTGAGGGTCAGGTGCTTCGGGCCCGACTGGTCTGCGGTGATGAACGGCAGGTTCACTTCGGTCTGCGTGGAGGACGACAGCTCGATCTTGGCCTTCTCCGCAGCTTCCTTCAGGCGCTGCAGAGCCAGCTTGTCGTTGCGCAGATCAATGCTGTTTTCCTTTTTGAACTCGTCGGCGAGATAATCGACGATGCGCATGTCGAAGTCTTCACCGCCAAGGAAGGTATCGCCGTTGGTCGACTTCACCTCGAACACGCCGTCGCCGATCTCAAGGATCGATACGTCGAACGTACCGCCGCCGAGGTCGTATACGGCGATGGTGCCGGCTTCCTTCTTGTCCAGGCCATAAGCCAGGGCCGCGGCCGTCGGTTCGTTGATGATGCGCAGCACCTCGAGACCGGCAATCTTGCCAGCATCCTTGGTCGCCTGGCGCTGACTGTCGTTGAAGTATGCCGGAACGGTGATGACCGCCTGCGTGACCGGTTCGCCAAGATGGCGCTCCGCGGTCTCCTTCATCTTCTGCAGCGTCATGGCGGAGATCTGCGACGGGGCATACTTCTTGCCGCCGGACTCGACCCATGCATCGCCATTGTCGGCCTTGACGATGTTGTAGGGGACGAGTTTCTTGTCCTTCTCGACCATCGGGTCGTCATAGCGACGACCGATCAGGCGCTTGATGGCGAAGAACGTGTTTTCAGGATTGGTGACAGCCTGGCGCTTGGCCGGCTGACCGACGAGCGTTTCACCATCGCCGGTGAATGCGACGATTGACGGTGTCGTGCGCGCACCTTCCGCGTTTTCCACGACCTTGGGGCTGCCCCCCTCCATGACCGCTACACACGAGTTCGTTGTGCCGAGGTCGATACCGATAACCTTACCCATTTAGCCCTCCATTAGCGGTCTGCCGCTTGTGCCCTGATTTGGTATGGCACACAATTGGCCGGAATATCCGGTAGCAAACCCCGGTTGCTTTACTCAGTTCTCGGGACGCAATACCGGATCACTCGGTATTTGTCCCGCGTTCGTGGGCTATATAGGAGCCAGTTCGGTCTCCATCAAGTGAGCTTGGCATCCAGAATGAACATTGCAGGGGTCAAATGGCTTCCTGGCCATTTCGGTCCGCAGGAACAGAGCCGGTTGCTGGAGCTGGTGCGCGCCGCCGTCCGGCAGGCGCCTCTGTTCCAGCCGGTCATGCCGCGTTCAGGCAAGCCGCTCTCCGTCAGAATGACGAACATGGGGCGATTGGGATGGCTAAGCGACAGGGCAGGCTATCGGTATCAGCAAACACATCCCGTGACTGGCAACCCCTGGCCGGAGATGCCGCAGATGCTGCTCGAACTGTGGCATGAAGTGTCCGGTTACGCGCACCCGCCGGAGGCTTGCCTCGTCAACTTCTATGAAGCATCAGCCAGGATGGGACTGCACCAGGACCGCGATGAGGAAGACCTGGAAGCGCCGGTTGTATCGGTCTCGCTTGGAGATACCGCCGTGTTCAGGATTGGCGGGCTTGAACGCAAGTCGCCAACGAGTTCGATCAGGCTGCAGTCGGGCGATGTCGTGGTTATGGGTGGCGATAGCAGATTGTGCTTCCACGGCATAGACAGGGTCGTGCCGGGCACGTCGGCCTTGCTGAAGGACGGCGGCCGCATCAATCTCACGCTGCGGCGGGTGACGCGGCCTTGATTTCTGGCGGCTGGTCGCCGGTCAGGACTTTTTTTCTGCCGAGTCTTTCGCCACACCGACCAATGCCGGACGAAGCACCCGCTCGCCGATCTTGTAGCCGGTCTGAACAACCTGCACGACCGTCCCGTTCGGCTTGCCGGACCCGGGTACTTCGAACATGGCCTGGTGGAAGTTGGGGTCGAACTTCTCGTCCTTTGGGTCAAGTTCCACAATACCGTGCTTCTGAAACGAATTGAGGAGCTCACGGCGGGTCAGCTCGATGCCCTCGACCAGATTGCGGGTGGCGTCGTCTGCCTTGGAGCGTGCATCTGCGTCCATCATTTCCAGCGCCTTCGAAAGGCTGTCACTCACCGACAGCAGATCGCGCGCAAAATTTGTGGCTGCGTACAGTGTGGCTTCGGCCTTTTCCCGTTCGGCCCGCTTGCGCAGGTTTTCCGTGTCTGCCATCGCCCGCAGCACCTTGTCCTTGAGCGCTGCGTTCTCCTCGCGCAGGATCTCCATTTGATCCGGGCCGGCCTCGGATTCCGGAGCGCGTGCGCCTTCAACTGCATCATCGTCATCGGTGCCGGCAGAAGCCGCGTCCTGTATCTCTTCAACGGTTTCGGCGTGCTTGCCTTCGGAATCGCTTTTGGTGTCGGTCATGGTCCCGCATCCGCAAAAAATCTTGTCGGTTTCATTTGGATTCCCCGCATATCATCGTTCTGCGCCGAAATATCAAGAGATCAAACGGCCTATTGCCTGAGCCGTGTAATCGACCATCGGAACAATGCGCGAGTAATTGAGCCGCGTAGGACCGACCACGCCGAGCACGCCGACGATGTTGTTCTTGGCATCGCTGTAAGGCGCCACGACGAGCGATGAGCCAGACATGGAAAACAGTTTGGTCTCCGCACCGATGAAAATCCGTACCCCTTCGCCGCTTTCGGCGAGACCGAGCAGGTTCATCACGTCCTTCTTGGTTTCAAGGTCGTCAAAGAGCCGCCGTATGCGATCAATATCTTCGGCGTGCGTCGTATCGTCGATGAGGTGCGAACGGCCGCGAACGATCAGTGAGCGCTTGCCATCGCCGTCGTCGTCCGACCAGGCTGCCAGACCGGCCTCGATGACCCGGGACGCAAGCGAGTCCAGCTCCTGCTTGACGGTATCCACCTGGCTGCCAAGTTGTTCGCGCAGTTCGGCAAGCGTCAGGCCCCGGCACCGGCTGTTCAGGTAATTGCTGACCTCGGTGAGCGTAGAAGCCGGAAGGCCGCGTGGAATTTCGAAGGTCCGGTTTTCTACGCTGCCATCCTCGCTCACCATGACAACCAGCGCCTTGGACGGGTTGATGCTGACAAACTCGATATGACGCAGCCGGGCATTTGCCTTCGATGTGAGCACCAGTCCGGCACAGCGTGACAGACCGGACAGCATGTTGGTGGCATCGGACAGGATGTCGTCGGTTGTCCTGTCACGGTTGAGCCCGGCAATCTGGGCATCGATCTGGGCGCGCTCTTCATGGGTAAGCCGGCCCACTTCCATCAGGGCATCGACGAAGAACCGCAATCCGGTCTCGGTGGGCAACCGTCCGGCGCTGGTGTGCGGGGCATAAATGAGACCGGCTTCTTCGAGATCGGACATGATGTTGCGGATCGACGCTGGTGACAGGCCGATGGGCAGATTCCTGGAAATCGTCCGCGAGCCGACAGGTCCACCGGTTTCAAGGAACGTTTCGACCAGGCGGCGGAAAATGTCGCGCGAGCGTTTGTCCAGAACGGACAATTCTGTCAGGCAATCATCAATCGCTTTCATGAGGCCTCGTGTATTCAGGTTGCGGACACGAATCTAGGTGCGGCCATTGGCAGCGTCAATCGCCGCGCTCGCCGATTGCACTCGATCCGTGCGGGCGGTACACCACGGACCTAATAGTTGAACTGACCTTTTTGCAATGAAAGTTGGCCCACATGAGACCCTCTGGCCGCAAGCCTGATGAAATGCGCCGGGTTACCCTGGAACGGAATGTGTCGATGCATGCTGAAGGCTCTTGCCTCGTGAACTTCGGCAACACCCACGTATTGTGCACGGCAAGCCTCGAAGACCGTGTGCCGCCATGGTTGCGCGGGGGTGGCAAGGGCTGGGTGACGGCTGAATACGGCATGCTGCCGCGCTCGACCGGTTCGCGCATGCGCCGCGAGTCGACCGCCGGCAAGCAGTCCGGCCGTACGCTGGAAATCCAGCGGCTTATCGGCCGCTCCCTTCGCGCTGTGGTCGACATGGAAAAGCTTGGCGAACGTCAGATTACGGTGGACTGCGATGTCATCCAGGCAGATGGCGGCACCCGCACCGCCTCGATCACCGGGGCATGGGTGGCCCTGCATGACTGTATCGCCAGGCTGCTGGCAGACGGATCGCTCGCAGAGACGCCGCTTACTGATCACGTCGCGGCCCTGTCGTGCGGGATCTATAAGGGCGTCGCCGTGGCGGATCTCGACTATGACGAGGATTCCTCGGCTGAGACGGACGCGAATTTTGTAATGACCGGATCTGGTGGGCTGGTTGAAGTTCAGGGAACAGCCGAAGGTACGCCGTTCAGCGAACAGGAACTGCTGCAGCTGCTGGGCCTCGCAAAGGCCGGTATCGGTGAACTTGTTACGCTTCAGAAGGCCGCTGTCAGCTGATGGCAATCGAGCTGCCAGACAACAAGCTTGTGGTTGCAAGCCACAACCCGGGCAAGGTTCGCGAGATTGGCGACCTGCTAAGACCGCTTGGAATCGAGGCGGTGTCTGCCGGCGAACTTGACTTGCCGGAGCCGGAAGAGAATGAGGATTCATTCGAGGGCAATGCGCGGTTGAAGGCTGAGGCGGCTTCCGTTGCCTCTGGTCTGGCGGCGCTTTCCGACGATTCAGGACTTTGCGTCGATGCGCTGGGTGGCGCACCGGGCATCTATTCGGCCCGCTGGGCCGGTCCGGACAAGAACTTCACCACGGCGATGCAGAAGGTCGAGCACGAACTGCGCGACCGGTACGCATTATCGCCGGATCAGCGAAAGGCGCATTTTGTCTGCGCCCTTTGCCTTGCCATTCCCGGTCATCCTTCGAAAGTGTATCGCGGCGAAGTGCACGGGGTGCTGGTCTGGCCTCCGCGGGGAGGCCACGGTTTCGGCTATGATCCGGTGTTCCAGCCTGAAGGGTACGGCATCACGTTCGGCGAGATGGACCCTGCCGCCAAGCATGCCATGTCGCATCGCGCGCGGGCATTCGCACAACTCGTGGCCGCGTTGAAAGGCGCTGCCAGCTAGGCACTCAACATGCAAACCGAAGACAATGCATTCGGTGTTTACGTGCACTGGCCTTTCTGCAAGGCCAAGTGCCCGTATTGCGATTTCAACTCCCATGTCCGCCATCACGATGTCGATGAAACGGCTTTCGCCGAAGCATTGGCGCGCGAACTCGAATGGTTTGCGGCCCACACGCCGGGCCGCCAGGTCACCAGCATTTTCTTCGGAGGCGGCACACCGTCCCTGATGCCGCCCGCTGCAGTTGCCTTGGTGATCGACAAGGTGGCGCAGTTGTGGACCTGTCACCCGGATGTCGAGATTACCCTGGAAGCCAATCCGACCAGCGTCGAGGCATCGAATTTCCGCGGCTATCGGGCCGCGGGCGTCAACCGCGTGTCGGTCGGTGTTCAGGCCCTGAATGATGGTGATCTGAAGGCTCTCGGCCGGCAGCATTCCGCACAAGAGGCGCTGGAGGCATTCAGGCTAGCCAGGCGGGTTTTTCCGCGAACCTCGTTTGACCTTATCTACGCCCGGCCTGGCCAGACCCCTGCAGGTTGGCAGCAGGAACTCGGCGCCGCGCTGGCCGAGCAGGACGGGCACATGTCGCTGTATCAGCTGATCATCGAACCAGGCACAAGATTCTTTGACCTGCACGAGGCAGGGTCTTTGCAAGTGCCCGGCGAGGACACTGGCGCAGAGCTTTACGAGATTACCCAGGAGATGACCGGGGCAGCCGGACTTGCCGCCTATGAAGTCTCCAACCATGCATGTGCGGGAAACGAGTGTCGTCACAACATGCTGTACTGGCGCTATGGCGAGTATGCCGGCGTTGGTCCGGGCGCCCATGCGAGACTTGTCGGGAAGTGGACTTCACGAACGGCCATTGCGACTGAACGGCACCCGGAGACATGGCTGTCGATGGTGCGCTCACAGGGTAACGGCATCATTGAGCATGAAGAAATCAGTCCGGCTGATGCAGCCGTCGAATGCCTGCTCATGGGCTTGCGTACATCGGAGGGCTTGTCGGTGCCGAAACTGGAAGCCCTTGCCGGAGCAGCCCTCGACATGCGGCCTCTCGCCGATCTTGAGGCAGGCGGCTTCATCCATATCGAAGGCGAGCCGGGCGGCAGGATCATCGCCACGCCCGCCGGACGCCAGGTTTTGAATGCAGTGATCGAGCGAATTGCGCTCGATGCGTTGACTAGAAACGCTGCGGCGCCGGCGACACCTCGCGCGGCCCCGTTGGCGTGACCTCGAGAATGGAGAGCCCGCGTTCGATCAGGCCCGACTGACGGAAGCGGAACAGCCCGTTCACCCCTCTGAAGCCTTCCGGATTGGTAATGGCCGTGGTGGCTATCCGCCCCCCCGGTGCGTTGCGGCCTGCAATCACGGCTAGGCTCACCGCATCATAGGCAAGGCTGGCGATACGCGGCGGAGAGTTGCCGTAAGCCTGGCGGTAGCGGGAATCGAAACGTTCGACAAGCCCGGGCGAAACGCCTGCGTACCAGCCACCATTGATCAGCGCGATGGAAGAGGTCGACCGCTCGTCCCACAAGCCGGTGCCCAGCATCCTGACTCGGCCTGCCGAAAGGCCGGAATTGGCAAGACCGTTCGCCGCCGCTGCCAGCATTTCGCCGCCTTCGGGCAGGAAAAGGCCCTGGATGTTGTTGGTCGGGTTGGAGACCTTGCCGGCCACGGCCTGGGCAACTGAAGTCGCTCCTCCCGCATTGCGCGGATAGCGGTCCATGGCAACCACCTGGACGCCGTGGCGTCCGGCAGCTTCATTCAGCGCCTGTTCGGCTGCGCTGCCATAGGCGTTTTGCGGCACCATGGCTGCGAGGTTCCGGATGCCCTGCTGACTGGCATAGCGGACAAGGTTGGCAACCTCTTCACTGGGCAGGAAGCTCATCAGGTAAACGCCGTTGCCCGCTACGCTGGCAACGGACGAAAAGGCGATGACCGGGACGCCCCGTTGCCTGGCAATTGGTGCGATGGCCTGTACCTCGGATGACAGCAATGGTCCGAGTATCAAAGACGCGCCATCGTTCAGTGCAGCGTTCGCAGCAGTACGCGCACCGTCTGCATTGCCCAAAGTGTCCTTGGTGATCAGCTGGATGTTCTGGCTTCCGGAGTCGAGCAGTGCAGCCTCGGCGGCGTTCTTCAGCGCCTTGCCGATAACGGCTGTCTGTCCCTGGGCCGAGAGCGGAAGCAGCAACGCAACCTTTACCGGGCCCGCCGACGCTGGTGGAAGTGCGGACTGCTGCGATTGCTGAGTATCGGTGCCTGCAGCCGTTTTGTCGTCGCTGAACAGGCCGCCCATGTTGACGCCGCCCGTCGAGCAGGCCTGCAGCATGACCGCAAGCATCAGCACGGCAATCGCCCGGATGGCCGTCGCGATCAGGTTGCACAGCTTCGGGTTGAGGTTCATGATGCCCCCCGCATGTTCATGGAGTCAGACAGTGCTTGCGCATGCCGAGTCCATCTCCTCGAGCCTCCTTTAACCGCATTCGCCACGTGTTTCAAACGCTCCGCTCCGCAAATCTCAAATGTCAATCAACCGGCCACGGCCCGCTTACACCATTAATGGACATGCCTTTGAAGCGCCGCCCCTAGCCCCCGGCCTGCATCTTGTCGCCACGCCGCTCGGCAATCTCGGTGACATTTCGCTGAGGGCCTTGAGTGTATTGGCAGCTGCGACCACCGTCCTTTGCGAGGATACGAGGGTAACCAGCCGCCTCATGCAGCGCTACTCCATTTCCACACGATTACGGCCTTACCACGACCACAATGCCGCTCGTGTCCGCCCTGCCATTCTGGATGGCCTGGCGGCGGGCGAGTCTGTCGCACTGGTATCTGACGCCGGCATGCCCGCCATCTCGGATCCGGGCTTCAAGCTGGTAAGGGACTGCATCGACAGGGAAATCCCCGTTGACGTCATACCGGGTCCCACGGCGCCGGTAACGGCCCTTGCGCTGTCGGGACTTCCAACCGACCGGTTTCTGTTCGCGGGCTTTCTGCCACACAAGCAGGGCCAGCGGCTCACCACGCTGCGGGAACTGGCAAACGTCCCGGCAACCCTGATCTTCTTCGAAACTGCACCGCGACTGGCAGCCAGCCTGCACGACATTGCATCGGTGCTGGCTGGACGGCAGGTTGCGGTGGCCCGGGAACTGACCAAGCTTCACCAGGAGGTGTTGCGCGGCACGGCGGACGAATTGGCCGAATCGCTGGCCGCCGGTGGCAAGGTCAAGGGTGAGATCACGTTGCTGGTGGGGCCGCCAGTGGAGTCCGCATCAGACGATGAAGCCGCCATCGAGGGACGCCTGCGGGATCTCCTTGAGGACCATTCTGCCAGCAAGGCTGCAGCGATGGCAGCGCGCGAGACCGGTCTGCCGCGCGCCTACATCTATGAATTGGCAATGAAACTGAAGGGGGCTGGGCATTGAACCGGTTGCGGCACGCCAGTGATCGCCAGCAGGTCGAGCGCCGGGGTCACCTTGCCGAAGCCCGCGCTGCCATGATGCTCAGGCTCAAGGGATACAGGATTCTGGACCGCCGCTGGAAGTCTCCGGCAGGTGAGATCGACCTCGTGATCCGGCGCGGTGACGCTATCGCGTTCGTGGAGGTGAAGACCCGGTCTTCAGCGGAGGAAGCCCTAGAATCGGTCTCGATCCGCCAGCGCCGGCGCATTGTCTCCGCGGCGCATCACTGGCTGGCTGCAAACCCCGGCACCAATGGTTGCGATTGCCGCTTTGACATCGTGCTGGTCACGCCCTACCAGTGGCCGCAACACCTGCCCAACGCCTTTGCATCGGACGATCAATAGACAACCGGAGTTTCCTGCCCATGGCTCTCAAGGTCGCGGTCCAGATGGATCCCATCGAACGTATCGACATTCGCGGCGATTCCACTTTCGCCCTGATGCTGGAGGCCCAGCGGCGCGGCCACAGCCTGTTCGTCTATCACCCGGATACGCTGGCCCTGCGCGACGGAAATCTCTCCGCAACCGGCCGCGAAATGCAGGTTCGCGACGAGATCGGTAGACATTTCGAGGCCTCGCAGGAACGGATAGAGGATCTTGGCAACTGCGATGTGGTGCTGATGCGGCAGGACCCGCCGTTTGACATGAACTACATCACCTATACCCATATGCTGGAAGCGATCCATCCGAAGACGCTGGTGGTCAACGACCCGGCCGAGGTCCGCAATGCACCCGAAAAACTGTATGTTCTCCAGCACACCGACTTCATGCCGCCGACCCTGATCTCGCGCGATCCGGTCCGGCTTGCGCAGTTCCGAGCCGAGCACGGCGACATCATCCTGAAGCCACTCTATGGCAATGGCGGTGCAGGCGTTTTCCGCCTCGCCCATGGCGATGAAAACTTTGCCTCGTTGATGGAGCTGTTCACCCAGTCGTTCCGGGAACCTTTCATTGCCCAGAAGTATCTGCCTGAGGTCAAGAAGGGCGACAAGCGCATCATCCTCGTCGACGGCGAACCCGTGGGCGCCATCAACCGCGTGCCGGCCGTGGGCGAAACTCGGTCAAACATGCACGTCGGCGGCAAGCCCGAACCAGCGGAACTGACCGATCGTGAACGCGAGATCTGCGCAGTCATTGGTCCTGACTTGAAGCGCCGCGGGTTGATTTTTGTCGGCATCGACGTGATTGGCGGCTATATGACCGAGATCAACGTCACGTCGCCTACCGGCATCCGCGAAGTAAAGAGGTTCGGCGGTGCCGACATCGCCGCGCTCACTTGGGACGCCATTGAAGTCCGGCGCCGTTGATCCGCTGTCTGACTGTTCTCTTAATGTTCTTGACGTAGAGTCCGTTTTCTGCAAGATGACCATAAGTCATCTCGGGAGGTGGGCGCATGGTGTCGCGCGTGGCCACAGTGGCCTTCAAGGGCATGGAAGCGGTGCCGGTCGACGTTCAGGTTCACATGGCCTCGGGCGTCGTGGCATTTTCCATTGTGGGTCTTGGCGACAAGGCTGTGGCCGAGAGCAAGGAACGCGTGAGGGCGGCGCTGTCTGCCATGGGCCTTGCACTGCCCGCCAAACGGATCACCGTCAATCTTGCGCCAGCTGACCTGCCCAAGGAGCGCAGTCACTACGATCTGCCCATCGCCATTGGTCTGATGGCGGCCATGGGCCTTCTGCCGGCTGATTTTACCAGCAGATACGTAGTGCCGGGTGAGCTGTGGCTTGACGGCAATGTGGAGCCTGTCAACGGCGTGCTGCCAGCAGCGATGGCGGTGAATGCTCGCGACATGGGGCTCATCTGGCCGCAGGAATGCGGGCCGGAAGCTGCCTGGGCCTCGGATGATCTGGACATCCTCGCGGTGCGGCCCCTGATCCAGGTGCTCAATCACATGAAGGGAACGCAGGTACTTTCAAGGCCGAAGGCAAAGATTGCCGAAAAGTCCGTGGCCCTGGCGGATCTCAAGGAGTCAAGGGTCAGGAAACTGCCAAGCGTGCCCTTGAGGTGGCCGCCGCCGGCGGTCGTCACATGTTGATGGTCGGACCGCCCAGTGCAGGCAAGTCAATGCTGGCCTCGCGGATGCCGTCCATTCTGCCGCCCATGGATGCGGCCGAGATGCTAGAAGTTTCAACGATATCGTCGGTGGCGGGTGAATTGCGCACGACGGGACTGACGCCGGTTCGGCGGTTCCGTGCGCCACATCACTCCGCATCCCAGGCGGCTCTCGTTGGGGCGGTCACCGCGCGCTGCCAGGTGAGATGGTGCTTGCCCACAACGGCGTGTTGTTTCTCGATGAACTGCCCGAGTTTCAGCCGCCTGCGCTTGAAGCATTGCGCCAGCCGATGGAGTCCGGCGAGGCAGTGATTGCCCGCGCCAATCACCATGTCACTTACCCGGCCTGGTTCCAGCTGGTGGCGGCTATGAACCCCTGCAAGTGCGGCATGAGCGGTAAAGCGGGCCATGTCTGCCGGCGAGGACCGCGTTGCTCGTCTGACCATCAGGCCCGGATATCCGGCCCCCTGCTTGACCGGATTGACATCCAGATTGAACTCACTGCAGTGCGCGCCAGCGATCTGACCTTGCCACCGCCCTCGGAAAATTCGGCGGAAGTGGCGGCCAGGGTGGCGGCTGCTCGCACCATCCAGCGGGAGCGGTTCGCACAACTTGGACTCAATGGACTGCGCACCAATGCCCAGCTCGACGGCACCGTACTGGAACAGCTTGCCCGGCCGGACGCGAATGGATTGGCGCTTCTCAGTCAGGCCGCTGACGCGCTTAATCTCTCGGCTCGCGGCTATCATCGCGTGTTGCGCCTGGCGCGAACGCTGACCGACCTCGACGGGAGGGAATCCGTCTCCCGCATCAATATCGCCGAAGCCATCAGCTACCGGCAGAAGCTTGCCAGTTTCCAGCAGGCCGCCTGAGCCGTTCCAGTATCGGTAGAATTTTATCTATTCCGCTAGGCCGGCTCTAACCCGCTAGGTTCATCATCGCAGATTGGGGATCACTGATGCCTGATGGGGACGAGGCGTGGAAAAATCCAGCCCAGATATGACGACGGATCGCCGCCGGGTTCCAAGAACGATGAGCATGAGCAAGCTTCGCAGCCGCGTGCTTGTTCTTGTTGCCATCGCCACCGTTCTGTCCGCACTGGTTCTCGGCAGCGGTTTTGCCTGGATGGCTAGCTACAGCACGGTATGGATCGAGGTGGGGGCGGCCTTGCTGGCCGCACTGCTTGTTTTCCTCTTCGGCGGCTTCCTGCACGTATGGCATCTGGCCCGGCTGCATCTGCAGGAACTCGAAGATGCGTTAGTGCAGCTGCGCCAGGCGCGTGTGCTTGCGGATGAGGCCAACCGGGCCAAATCGCGGTTTCTTGCCACGGTGTCCCATGAACTGAGGACACCGTTGAACGGCGTTCTCGGCATGACCGGATTACTGCTGGATACAGCGCTCACCGACGCACAGAAAAGCTATGCCGACGCAGTCGATGTGTCGGCAAGATCCTTGTTGTCGATCATCGACGAATTGCTTGATGCTGCCCGCGATGAATCCGGCGAACTCACCATTTCAACGACCCCGGCATATCTGCCCGACCTGATTGAATCGGTCATCGAACTCATGTCACCTCGCGCCCATGCAAAGGGCATCGAGGTCGGCTGCGCCATATCGACTGAGCTGCCGGAACAGGTCGTGACGGACGCCAAGCGCCTGAGACAGATTCTGTTGAATCTTGTCGGCAATGCCATCAAGTTCACCTCCAGGGGTGGGGCCATGGTCACCGTTGAACCAACGGCGCAACCAGACTTCGTCCGCATCGAGGTACGTGATTCAGGCGTCGGCATCCCGTCAGACGAACTGGAAAAGGTGTTTGACCGGTTTGCGCACTCCTCGTTGCCACAGGCAAAGGCGGCAGGCGGCACCGGGCTGGGCCTTGCGATCACGCGCCAGCTTGCCGGCCTGATGGGTGGGACAATCACGGTGGAAAGCGTTGTGGACAAGGGCTCCACGTTTGTGGTGGAGCTGCCAATGCCCCACGCTCCCGGCGAGGCAGCCGGCAGGAAGACGATCAGGACAGCGGCGGTCTCAGGCTCGCAGTTTGTTCTCGCCATGGCAAAGGGCGTAAGCCAGGACGTCTTCGCCTATTATCTCGAAGCGATGGGCGCAAACGTGCTCAGGGTCTCCGATCTGTCTAGACTTGACGAAGCTGTCGCTGAAGCCGCCAGTTTGTGCAGTGAGGGAAACAAGCCGAAATTGCTTCTGGACGTCAGCATGGCCGCATCGCCAGCAGAGGCGCATGTGCACGCAGTTGCGCATGCCGATGCAACCGCTGAAGTGTGGGTGATCCTGCGGCCGGAAGACCGCCGCTTCTGCCGCGAGCTCATTGAAGATGCGAGACTTGGCTACCTCCTCAAGCCTGCCCGCCGCGCCACGCTGATGCAGCAGCTCGGGTCTGCTGATGCCCCGGCACAGCGGTGGGCCAAGGGCTTGCGGCAAGCTGCAGACCGCATGCGCGGACCGGAAGGCCGGAGCGGTTTGCGGGTATTGCTGGTGGAGGACAACCACATCAACATGTTGCTGGCCAGCAAGATACTCTCGTCCGCCGGCCATCAGGTCTGCCACGTCGGGTCAGGCGAGGCCGCTGTAGATGAGATCAGGCGGCAGCTGAACGAACATGCAGCGGTCAGTTATGATGCCATCCTGATGGACGTTCACATGCCCGGCATCGACGGGTTCGAAACGACCCGGCAGATCCGTGCCCTAGAGGAGGCAGCCAGCACAAGCAACCCGCTTCCTATCCTTGCATTGTCCGCGAACTCAAGTGCAGACGACAAGGCCCAAGGAGCTGAGGCTGGCATGAACGGCTATCTGTCCAAACCGTTCGACCGTGCCGACCTTGAGGCGGCAATTGCGCAACTTGCCAAGACCAGCAGCGCTGCCTGAGTCCCCGGCCTGAGTTTGCTGCAGGCCGATTGAGCCTGTGGATGGCAGAGACAAGCCGCGCGACGCAAGGCGAACAGATCGTCTACTGTCTCCAACGCCATGCATCACCGCGATCAACAAACATCACAGCGTGCCGGACCTTCTGCCGGTGAAGAGGCACGCGTGACGCCGATGATGGCGCAGTATCTCGAGATAAAGCGGGCTAATCCGGACAGTTTGCTGTTTTACCGGATGGGAGATTTCTACGAACTGTTCTTCGCTGACGCCGAGGTCGCCGCGGCTGCACTTGGCATCGCGCTTACAAAGCGAGGCAAGCATCTTGGCGAAGACATACCCATGTGCGGGGTTCCTGTGCATGCAGCAGATGACTATCTCCAGAAGCTGATAAGGCTGGGACACAAGGTTGCGGTTTGCGAGCAGACCGAGGATCCCGCAGAAGCGCGCAAACGCGGCTCCAAGTCTGTTGTCAGGCGGGATGTCGTGCGCCTCGTCACGCCGGGCACATTGACCGAGGAAAACCTGCTGCAGTCCGGACGCAACAACTATCTGGCCGCTTTGGCGCGGGTCAAGAATGGCAATGAGATGGCTCTTGCCTGGCTTGACATGTCGACAGGGGAGTTCGAGGCATCGCCGGTGAGCCAGGTTTCGCTGATGGCGGAGCTTGCCCGCTTGGATCCATCCGAGCTGCTTGTGCCCGATTCCCTGCTGACGGATGAAGACACTGGTCCGGCGCTGGCCGATTTCAGGCCGGTGCTGACCCCCATGCCGTCTGCAAGGTTTGACTCAGCTGCAGCGGGAGACCGCTTGCGCGAATACTACGGGGTAGCCTCACTCGACGCGTACGGCAGTTTCACCCGGGCGCTGACATCGGCCTGCGGAGCCTTGCTAGACTATGTTGAGCTTACCCAGGTTGGACGGTTGCCATCGCTGCGTACTCCGGTCATTCGCGAACCAGGTCACAGCGTACTTATCGACGCGGCCACACGCGCCAACCTGGAGCTGGTCAAAACCATGTCCGGCAGCCGGCACGGCAGCCTGCTCGATGCCATCGACCTGACCGCGACCGGTGCCGGAAGCCGCTTGCTCGCCGATTGGCTTGCCGCACCACTGACCAGCGTAGCTGATATTTCGGCACGCCATGATGCAGTGCAGTCATTCACAGATCTGCCTGGCCAGGAAGTCTGCCAGGAGATCCGCACGTCGCTGCGGCATGCTCCGGATATAAACCGTGCACTGTCCCGGCTTTCCGTTGGCCGGGGGTCTCCGCGCGACCTTGCTGCACTGGGCGCCGGCATTCGCACCGCGGCTCAGCTTTCCACGCGCTTTCGACACCGTCATGGCATGGACCCGTGGCCCAGCCGGGTAGCGAATGTCTTTGCGACCCTCGCTGCTGCCGATGCGGATTTCGCCGACCATCTTGGGGCGATGCTGCTGGACGAACTGCCGGCTACCGCCCGCGATGGCGGCATCATCCGTCCAGGGGCGAATGCCGAACTCGACGAGAGCCGCGCCTTGCGTGACGAAAGCCGCAAGGTGATCGCAGGCCTGCAGGCAAGTTACGCTGACCAGACCGGCATCAAGGCATTGAAGATCAAGCACAACAACATGTTGGGCTACTTCATTGAACTGAACCAGCAGGCCGGCGAGCAGTTGCTGGATGCCTCGCATGCCGGCCGTTTCATTCACCGTCAGACCATGGCCAACGCGATGCGGTTCACTACGACTGAACTCGCCGGCCTGGAGCAGAAAATACTGGCAGCCGCCGACCGGGCTCGCGCAATCGAACAGGAGATGTTCGAGACTCTTGTGGCCAAGGCGCGCGAACGGGCCGGCATGCTGCACGCCATAGCTGGAGCGCTGGCCGAACTCGACGTCTTCACTGCTCTGGCCGAGTTGGCCACAAGGCGCGACTATGTCCGGCCCCATGTGGACGGGTCGCGAATGTTCGAAATCGAGGCCGGCCGGCATCCGGTCGTTGAACAGGCTTTGCGCAAGCAGGACGGCGCCGCATTCGTCGCCAACGATTGCAGCCTGTCAGCAGGACAAACCGATGACGACGGCAATCCGTCGCGTCATATCAAGCTCATTACCGGTCCTAACATGGCCGGCAAATCGACTTACCTCAGACAGAACGCAATCATCGCGCTGCTGGCGCAGACCGGTAGCTTCGTGCCGGCGCAGGCTGCACACATCGGCGTTGTCGACCGCATCTTCTCCCGCGTTGGAGCTGCCGATGATCTTGCCCGGGGCAGGTCCACGTTCATGGTCGAAATGGTGGAAACCGCGACCATCCTCAATTTGGCCACCGAACGTTCACTGGTCATTCTTGACGAGATCGGCAGGGGAACCGCCACTTATGACGGCTTGTCCATAGCCTGGGCGTGTGTGGAACACCTGCACGCGGCAAACCGGTGCAGGGCGTTGTTTGCCACACATTTTCATGAGCTGACTGCCTTGTCGACCAGGCTGGATACGGTTGCCAACGCGACCGTCAAGGTGCGCGAATGGCAAGGTGAGGTCATATTCCTGCACGAGGTTGTGCCAGGCGCAGCCGACCGTTCATATGGCATCCAGGTGGCGCGGCTTGCGGGCCTGCCGCAAGTGGTCATCGACCGGGCCAGCGAAGTTCTGCATCTGCTCGAGGAATCCGAACGTTCAGACGCCCATCAGCGTATTGTGGATGATCTTCCACTATTCTCGGTTGCGCCCCAGCGAGCGGTGCAGAAGACTGCGCCTGTCCCGCCAGGCGCTGTCGAGGTTATCGAGCGCATCCGCAGCATCCTTCCCGATGAATTGACCCCCCGGGAAGCACTTGACCTGCTGTACGAACTGAAAACACTGGCAGCCAGCCGCAGCAACGGCTAGACCATCCGGCAGAACCAAGCGTGTCAACGACAACCGGTTGCCATGAGCAAAGAATCCAAGCGGCCCTCCGCCCTGCAGCCTGATCCCGACTACTGCGCACCGGCAATCATCGAACGCCTGCAATCGCTTGCCGACGAGCATGGCCTAAACGGATCCGGCTTCAGGCCAGCAGCCCTCGCTTATCTGAAGTCGCTGGTGACACGGTCACGCAAGGCAGAGGAAGTACGCCTGACCAGTTCAGGCAAGGGCCGAGAGTGCGCCGCCCGCCTGTCGAACCTTCAGGACGAGCTGATCTCGGCACTCTACGATTTTGCGTCCAGAACCGTGTATGCCGCCAGCAATCCATCGACTTCGGAGCACATAGCCGTGGTTGCTGTCGGCGGCTATGGACGTGGCACGCTCGCTCCGGGCTCGGACATCGACCTGCTGTTCCTGCTGCCATACAAGCAGACGGCATGGGGAGAGAGCGTGGTCGAGTACCTGCTCTATTTTCTCTGGGACATGGGCTTCAAGGTTGGTCATGCGACGCGATCGGTGGACGATTGCATCCGGCTGGTACGTACGGACACCACCATCATGACCTCCGTACTGGAGGCTCGCTACATTTGCGGACACAAGGCCCTGTTCGAAGAAATGCAGGCCCGATATGGCAGCGAAATCATGGCGCGCGACCAGCGCGACTTTATCGCCCAGAAGCTGGCCGAGCGTGATGAGCGTCATCGCCGGGCGGGTGAGTCGCGTTACCTTGTCGAACCGGACGTGAAAGACGGCAAGGGCGGCATGCGCGATCTGCACACGCTATTCTGGATTGCCAAGTTTGTGTACGGCACCCGCTCGGTGAGCGAGCTTTACAAATCCGGCCTGTTCACGAAGCGTGAGCAGAACCGCTTCATCAAGTGCGAGGATTTTCTGTGGGCCGTGCGTTGCCACCTTCACTTCATGACCGGCCGCGGCGATGACCGGCTGAGCTTCGACAAGCAATCCGAAATGGCCGAGCGTCTCGGTTACGCCTCGCATGGTGGCCTGAAGTCAGTCGAACGATTCATGAAGCACTACTTCCTGATCGCCAAGGATGTCGGTGACCTAACCCGGATCATGTCTGCAGTGCTGGAGGCGCAGCAGTTCAAGAAGGCGCCGAGCATGAGCGAATTGTTCGGCAAGTTTCGCCGGCGATCGATCAAGCTGGACGACAATGGTGCCTACGTTGTTGATGCCGGGCGGCTGCGGGCCGTGCGCGAAGACATCTTCGACAGGAACCCATTGCATCTGGTGAAGCTGTTCCGGGTGGCGGAGCACAACAACCTGGCCATCCACCCTGCCACTTTGCGCCTGGTCCGGCGCAGCCGCAGGCTGATCAACAAGACGCTGCGCGAGGATCCTGAGGCCAACGCGATTTTCCTCGATATCCTGACAAGATCCAACGACCCGGAAGCGATACTCAGGCGCATGAGCGAGGCAGGCGTGCTTGGACGGTTCGTGCCGGAGTTCGGCCGCATCATCGCATTGATGCAGTTCAACATGTATCACCATTACACGGTGGATGAGCACCTGCTTCGCGCCGTCGGCATTCTGTCGAAGATCGAAAAGGGACTGCTGAAGGGCGATCACCCGCTTGCAAGCGGACTGATCCAGAGCCTCGTGTCGCGGCGCGCACTCTACGTTGCGGTGTTGCTGCACGACATTGCAAAGGGCCGCAAGGAAGACCATTCCATTGCCGGCGCCAGGGTGGCGCGCGCTCTCTGCCCGCGCTTTGGCCTGACGGCCGCCGAAACCGAAACCGTTGTCTGGCTTGTCCGTCATCATCTTCTGATGAGCGAAACGGCGCAGATGCGCGATCTGTCCGACTACAAGACCATCATCGATTTCGCTGCGGTGGTGCAGAGCCCCGAGCGGTTGCGGCTGCTCGTCATTCTGACCGTTGTGGACATTCGTGCGGTGGGACCCGGTGTATGGAACGGGTGGAAGGGCCAGCTGCTGCGTACGCTGTTTGCCGAGACCGAGCCGCATCTGACAGGTGGTCATACCTCGATATCTCGCATCGGCCGGATCGAAGCGGCGAAGGAAGAATTTGCCGGTGCTATGAAGGACTGGAGCAAGCAGAAGCTCACGGCCTACCTGATGCGCCACTACGATGCCTACTGGTACACCGTCGACCTTGAGCATCAGGTGCTTGATGCACGCCTGCTGGACAAGGCGCAACAGTCTGGTGAGGGTATCGCTTTTGACATCCGGATGGACAAGTTCACCTCGATCACCGAACTGACCGTCTACGTACCGGACCATCCGCGATTGCTGGCGTTGCTGACCGGTGCATGTGCAGCCGGCGGCGCAAGCATCGCCGGTGCGAAGATATTCACTACCACCGATGGCATGGCGCTGGACACGCTGCTTATCCCGCGCGAGTTCGAGGAGGATGCCGATGAACGCCGCCGCCTCGAACGGATCGTGTCGTTGATGCGTCAGGCCTTTGCCGGCGAAATCAAGCTGCGCGAGATGGTCGCCACGGCTTCCCGGCCGAGGGGACGCATCAAGGCCTTCACCGTCGAGCCGCAGGTCATCATTTCCAACGAGACGTCGAACCGGTTCACGGTCATCGAGATCGCGGGTCTCGACCGCATCGGCCTTTTGTTCAAGCTGACCGACAGCCTGTTCCGCCTCAACCTCAACATTGCTTCCGCCCAGATCACCACTTTTGGCGAACGTGCCGTCGACGTTTTCTACGTGACCGATTTGCTGGGTCAGAAGATCACCAGCAAGGCAAGATTGCAGACCATCCGTGAAAACCTGCTGGGTGTTCTCGAGACTGCCGTGCCTGACCATGAGGCGGCCTGACATGCGGCCTGTGCGGGGCCGCCTTGCTGCTTCTGACAGGGATGGTCTAGACAGTTCAGGTTCACGGTTGGACTGATTCGCAGCCGGCCGTGCCGTGCGGGGAACAGCAATGGCACTCTTGCGATCGGCGACTACGGTTGCCGCCATGACGATGGTCAGCCGCGTGCTCGGCTTCGTGCGCGACATGCTGATGGCCAGTGCCGTTGGTACCGGCATGGTGGCCGACGCATTCGTGGTCGCCTTCCGCTTCCCCAATCTGTTTCGCCGCCTGTTTGCCGAAGGTGCTTTCAACGCTGCCTTCGTTCCCCTGTTTGCCCGTCGTCTCGAAGGTGAAGGACAGGCCGAAGCTGTGCGTTTCGCCGAGGAAGTTCTGGCGGCGCTGCTCAGCTTCCTGCTGCTCCTGTCTGCCATCGCCATGCTTGCGATGCCCTGGATCGTTTACGGGCTCGCGCCCGGTTTTGCCGACAACCCCGACAAGATGCAGCTCACTGCCGAGCTCACCCGCATTGCATTTCCCTACCTAACGTTCATGTCGCTGGTGGCGTTGCTCGGCGGCATTCTCAACTCGTTGCACCGCTTCACGGCCGCTGCTGCGGCGCCAATCCTGCTGAACGTCGTGATGATTGTCGTGTTGGCGGGGGTCATGCTGGCCGGCTGGGGCAATAGCCCCGAAACAGGGCGTGCGCTGGTCTGGGGCGTAAGTGCCGCCGGCCTGCTGCAGTTCCTGATGCTCTGGATGGCGTTGTCGAAGGCAGGCATCAGCCTGCGGTTGCGACGGCCCGCAATCACGCCAGGAGTAAAACGCCTGGTGAGCCTGGGAATTCCCGGCCTGATTGCCGGAGGCATTACCCAGATCAACCTGCTGGTTTCAACCATGATCGCCTCGCTTCAGGACGGCGCGGCCTCGTGGCTTTACTACGCCGACCGGATCTACCAGCTGCCGCTGGGCGTCATCGGTATTGCAATCGGTGTTGTGTTGCTGCCGGAACTGTCCAGGCGTCTGAGGGCAGGTGACGCGACCGGCGTGCAGTCCAGTCAGAACCGCGCACTCGAGATTTCGTTGCTGCTGACTGTTCCGGCGGCAATCGCTCTCATGGCGCTACCGTTTCCGGTCATCCAGGTTCTTTTCGAGCGAGGCGCCTTCGGCACTGACGACACATCTGCAACCGCACATGCGCTGAGGGCGTTCGCGGCAGGCTTGCCGGCTTTCGTGATGATCAAGGTGTTTTCGCCAGCTTACTTTGCACGCGAAGACACCAAGACGCCGATGTGGTTTGCCATGATCTCCGTCGCTGTGAACATCGCCGGCGCATTGGCCCTGTTCCCGTTCATTTCCTATGTCGGGGTTGCGCTGGCAACCACTGCGGCAGGCTGGATCAATGCCTTGCTGCTGGCGCTGACCCTTTCGCTACGGGGCGACTTCACGCTTGATGACCGCATGCGTTCTGCACTTCCGCGCATCGTCGGCGCTAGCCTGGTGATGGGTCTCGTACTGGCTGGACTGATGCCGGTCTGCATGCCGGTGTTCGACGCATCGGTACATTTCGTGTTGCGCCTGGTGATGCTCGCGGCCCTCGTAGCTACGGGTACTGCTGTCTACTTTGCGATCGCCTGGTGGTCCGGCGCCCTCAACATCGCCGCGCTCAAGGCCTCATTACGCCGCAAGTAGCCAACGCGGGCTTGGCAGGGCGCGCCGGTTGCGGCATAAGCCTCGCACCGAAAATCACCTTCCAGGCAGTTCTTCCGATGTCCACCTTTACCCCGCGCGTCTTCTCCGGCGTTCAGCCCACCGGCAACCTGCACCTTGGCAACTATCTTGGCGCCATCAAGCGCTTCGTCGAGATGCAGGACTCGCACGAGTGCATCTATTGCGTGGTTGACTTGCACGCCATTACGCAGGATCGCTCGGTCTGGGGTGGGCCGAAGGAACTGGCACGCTCGACCCGCGAAGTGACCGCGGCCTATCTTGCAGCCGGCATCGATGCCGGGAAACACATCGTCTTCAACCAGAGCCAGGTGGCGGCCCACGGCGAACTCGCCTGGATATTCAACTGCGTTGCGCGGGTCGGCTGGCTCAACCGCATGACACAGTTCAAGGAGAAGGCCGGCAAGAACCGCGAGAACGCGTCCGTCGGCCTGTACGCCTATCCAAACCTGATGGCCGCCGACATCCTTGCCTACAAGGCCACTCACGTGCCTGTCGGGGAGGACCAGAAGCAACACCTCGAACTCACTCGCGACATTGCCCAGAAGTTCAACATCGACTTTGCCGACAGCATTGCCGAGGCAGGCTTTGGCGATGCCTTCTTCCCGTTGCCGGAGCCGCTGATCGTCGGGCCGGCCACCCGGGTCATGTCCCTGCGCGATGGTCAGGCCAAGATGTCCAAGTCCGAACCGTCCGACCTGTCACGCATCAATCTGACCGATGACGCCGACACGATTGCGAAGAAGATCCGCAAGGCCAAAACCGACCCCGACGCATTGCCGGACAGCAAGGAAGGACTGGCCGGCCGCCCTGAAGCAGCCAACCTTCTGGGCATCTATGCCGCGCTGGCGGAAGCCGGCATCGAAGATGTCATCGTACAATTTGCCGGTCAGCAGTTCTCGAAACTCAAGCAGGACCTCGCGGACCTCGCAGTCGAAAAGCTGTCGCCGATTGCGGGAGAAATGCAGCGGCTGATGGCGGACCCCGGACACATCGATGCCGTGCTAAAGGATGGCTCCTCACGCGCCCGGGCCATAGCCGCGCCGATCATGGAAGATGTCCGTAGAATCATCGGTTTTATCGGCTGAACTGGCGAAAAGTTGACTGGCAAACTCTGGAATTATTCCAGAAAACTGTTTATGTAACCGGTAACCAGTTGCCGGCACCCCTGATGCTGGCCAAGGAGGCACCGAGACCAATGTTCATTCAGACCGAAGCCACACCCAATCCGAGCACGCTGAAGTTCATTCCCGGAAAGCCGGTTGTTGATGGTGATCCGCGCGACTTCCGCTCTGCAGAAGAGGCCGGCGTTTCGCCGCTCGCCGAGCGGCTGTTCGGTATCGATGGCGTGGAGGGCGTGTTCCTCGGCGCAGATTTCATCACCGTCACCAAGGCGGATGGTGAATGGCAGCACCTCAAGCCGTCAATACTCGGCGCCATCATGGAGCACTACATGTCAGGCGCGCCGGTCATTCGTGCCGAGCAGGGTGCGGCGGCTGACACTGCCGGAGATTATGCCGAAGCCGACGAGCAGATCGTGTCGACCATTAAGGAACTGCTGGACACCCGCGTGCGCCCGGCCGTTGCGCAGGATGGCGGCGACATCACGTTCCACGGTTTCCGCGAAGGCGTAGTCTACCTGCACATGAAAGGCGCCTGTGCCGGTTGCCCCAGCTCTACCGCTACGCTCAAGCACGGTATCGAGAACCTGCTGCGCCACTTCATTCCGGAAGTGAGCGAAGTTCGTCCGGTCTGACGGCGGCCACAGCGCATCGCCTGATATTGACCGGGCATGTCCGGAAACACTCGGTGACAAGCACATGATCGTTCTCGCCGTCGATACCGCGCATGCTGCCTGTTCGGCTTGCGTCTACGATGCCGGGTCGGATGCTGTGCTGGCTGCGATATCAGAGCCCATGCAGCAAGGGCATGCCGAGCGGCTGCCAGCCATGGTTCGTGAGGCTGTTGCGACGGCTGGAAACACCTTGCGCGGGATCGACCGCCTGGCGGCCAGCTCGGGTCCCGGTACCTTTACGGGTGTCCGCATCGGGCTTGCCTTCATCAGGGGTCTGGCGCTGGTACTCGATGCACCGGCACTCGGCATCACCACGTTTCAGTCACTGGCCACGCAGGCCGTTGGCGCTGGCGCGCGTGGAGACATCTGGGTCGTGCAGGATGCACGGCGCTCTGAAGTATATGTTCAGGGTTTCGATGCTTCAGGCCGGCCTGTCTGCGAGGCAGCCGTGATGGGAATCGATGCAGCCCAGGTCAGGCTGGCCGAGGTTTGCGGCACCATCGTCGGCTCAGGCGCTGAACTGCTGCAGTTGCCTGCGGGCCTTGTGCGGTCCGGTTCGACTGGCCTGCCTGACTTCACTGTCATTGCACGTCTGGCTGCCGGACTCGATCCGGACGCTGCTCCACCATCGCCCTTCTACATCCGTGCGCCCGATGCGAAGGCTCAGGCGCCGCTGGTGCGTCATGAAGCCCTGGCTGTGGCGATCCGGCAGGTTGGACCTGACCACGCACCAATGCTTGCGGAGCTTCACGCTCAGGCCTTCGAAGACGCATGGGATGCCGGTTCACTGGCAAGCATGGTTGACGCACCTGGCAGAGTGTGTCTGCTCGCGGTCACGTCAGAGCCAGGGGTCCAGCAGCCTTGCGGTTTCGTGTTGGCCCGAAAGGCAGCGGACGAGATGGAGATACTGACCATTGCGGTTGCTCCATCCATGCGAAGGCGTGGTGTTGGCAAGGCTTTGCTCAAAGACCTGTTCAAGCTGGCGCGCGGTGCAGGTTCTTCTTGCCTGTTCATCGAATACGCTGACGATAACCCCGCCGCGGCAGCGCTCTACGCCGGCGCCGGCTTTTGCCAGACCGGCGTTCGCATAGGCTATTATCAACGTGCGGATGGCACCCGCCGCGACGCTGTCACCGCGCGGCTTGATCTGTGAACCGGTTGTCACCGGCACCCGGAATGACTATAGCCTCGGCAGATATGCAACGGAGCAGCAGCATGAGCACAGCATCTGCCGCCGGTACGGACGGTAACCAGCGCAAGGTCTTCATCAAGACTTACGGCTGCCAGATGAACGTCTATGACAGCCAGCGCATGGGCGAAGTGCTGGGTGGCCGGGGTTATGCCGTGACCGATACGGCCTATGGCGCCGACCTGGTCATTCTAAATACCTGCCATATCCGTGAAAAGGCGGCTGAGAAGGTCTATTCCGAACTCGGCCGGCTGCGCCTCATGAAGGACCAGGCAGGCGGCGCCATGAAGATTGCAGTTGCGGGCTGCGTCGCCCAGGCCGAGGGCGAGGAAATCGTTCGGCGTGCACCGGTCGTGGATCTCGTGTTCGGTCCGCAGACCTACCACCGCCTGCCGGAGCTGCTCGACGAGCAAGCCGAAACCGGCAGCGCCGTCGTCGAAACGGAGTTTCCTGCCGATGAGAAGTTCGACGCGCTGGACGCGCCGGCAGGGGCAAAGATGCTCAAGCGCGGCGTAGCCGCATTCCTCACCGTTCAGGAAGGTTGCGACAAGTTCTGCACGTTCTGCGTGGTGCCGTACACTCGCGGCGCTGAATTCTCGCGTCCTGCCCAGCGCATCGTCGCCGAGGCTCGCCAGCTGGTGGATGCCGGGGTGCGGGAGATCACGCTGCTGGGCCAGAATGTCAATGGCTGGCACGGCGAAGGCCTCGATGGCGGCAGCTGGACTCTCGGCCATCTGCTCGATGAACTGTCGGCTATCGATGGTCTTGAGCGGCTTCGCTACACCACCAGCCATCCGCGCGACATGGATGACGCGCTCATCGCGGCCCACGGCTCCAACCCGAAGGTGATGCCGTATCTGCACCTGCCTGTGCAGTCCGGTTCGGACCGCATCCTCAAGGCCATGAACCGAAAGCATACCGCGCGAAGCTATAACGATCTTGTTGCCCGCATCCGTGCGGCACGGCCCGACATCGCCATGTCATCCGACTTTATCGTCGGCTTTCCCGGCGAAACGGACGACGACTTTGAGGCGACGATGCAACTGGTCCGCGGCGTGACCTATGCCCAGGCCTTTTCGTTCAAGTACTCGCCGCGTCCTGGCACGCCTGCCGCCGGGCATTATGGTCAAGTGCCGGAAGATGTGAAGTCTGATCGCCTTGCCCGGCTTCAGGCATTGCTGGGTGCGCAGCAGGCAGACTTCAACAACGCCTGTGTCGGACGCACGCTGGATGTGCTGCTGGAAAAGCCCGGACGCAAGGCAGGACAGCTCGTTGGCAGGTCTCCTTATCTTCAATCGGTCTTCCTGGAGGCAGGCCATCGAAGCATCGGTGAGACGGTACGGGTTGAAATCACTGGAACAGGCCCCAATTCATTGACCGGTCACATGGTTGATGCATGAACCGCTTTGTGATGTGATTCGAATGCGCGCTTTCAGCGAATCAGGAGTTTAAGGCCCTTTGAGCCCACGCACCGCCCAGTCAAAGTCTGCCACACCGCGGCAAACCCGCTCCGCGCCTGCACTCGGCACCACCACCTTGAGCTTCGACGACAACCGCCTGCTGATGCTGGTGTTCGGCGAGCATGATGAGCACCTCCTGCTGATCGAGGACCGGCTGGGCGTCGACATTACCCCGCGCGGCAACAAGGTGGCGATCCAGGGTACCGAAGGCGGTCGCGAGATGGCCCGCCAGGTTCTGGTGGAGCTGTACGAGCGCGCGCTCGAGGGTCTCGAAGTCGGACGCGGAGACTTGGATGGTGCCATCCGCATGGCAATGGTGCCGATGCCGGTGACAAGCTCCGGCAAGTCCGACGTCGCTGCCGTGCGGACCCGCCGCAAGGTGGTCATGGCGCGCTCGCCCGGCCAGAAGGTCTATCTTGAAGCGATAGCATCCAGTCAGCTGGTTTTCGGCGTTGGTCCTGCCGGCACCGGCAAAACCTATCTGGCCGTTGTGTGCGCCGCTGCGGAACTGATGGCCGGCAAGGTCGATCGCATCATCCTGTCACGCCCTGCCGTGGAGGCGGGAGAGCGGCTGGGCTTCCTTCCCGGCGACATGAAGGAAAAGGTCGATCCCTATCTGCGCCCGCTCTATGACGCGCTGTATGACGTCATGCCTGCCGAAGCCGTGGTCAAGGGACTTGCTGACAACACCATAGAGATTGCGCCGCTGGCCTTCATGCGGGGACGGACCCTTTCACGCGCCTTCATCATTCTCGATGAAGCGCAGAACACCACGCCCCAGCAGATGAAGATGTTCCTCACCCGTCTCGGCGAGGGCTCGCGCATGGTCATTACCGGCGACCCGACGCAGGTCGATCTCCCGGCCGGCATCACTTCTGGCCTGACGCAGGCGCTGGATTACCTCAAGGGCGTTAACGAGATTGCGCAAGTCAAGTTCGGCAACGCCGATATCGTCCGCCATCCGCTGGTCACCAAGATTGTCGATGCCTATGACCGTGCAGGCTGGGAGCCGGCCGCCAAGCCACGCAAGCCGTGATCGTCAGCATCGACACCGACGAAGAGGCATGGCGCTTGCTGTTGCCTGAGGCGGCGGTGCTTGCAACCCGGGCAGTGAATGCGGCAGCAACCGCTCTCGATACCACCCCGGGGGACACCGAGGTTGACGTCGTTCTGTCGACCGATGACGAGGTCGCGGTGTTGAACGCCCAGTGGCGCGGTAAGCCGAAGCCTACCAATGTCCTGTCGTTTCCGGCAGCAGCGGGCATGGTGCTGCCGCCGGGCGCGCCAAGACCGCTTGGCGAGATCATACTCGCAGCCGGTGTGGTTGCCCGCGAAGCGGCCGAACAGGACAAGCCGCTGGAGCACCATTTCACCCATCTTGTCGTTCATGGATTCTTGCACATAATGGGCTATGACCATCAAAATGATGACGATGCAGAACAAATGGAAAGCCTCGAGAAAGAAATACTTGCGAACTTGGGTATACCCGACCCATATGAGTGAGCCTCAACGGCCCGTTTGATGACAAGGAGAGTACCGGATCCCGGGTCCGGCAGCCCTGATGGACGACGACCAATCTAGTTTGCCCCGCAACGGGGCCGGCACCAGCCTTGAATCGCCGCGCAATGACAGCGCCGGCTTCTTTTCCCGCCTGAAACGCGCCTTCGGCTTCGGCAAGAGCGACGAGACCTTGCGTGAGAGCCTCGAGGGCGTGCTTGACCGCCATACCGAGGAAGCTGGCGCCTCGAACTTCCGCGCGGATGCGAAGTCGATGATGTTGAACCTCATCGAGTTTTCGGACCTGCGGGTCGATGATGTCATGGTGGCGCGCGCCGAGATCATTGCCGTGGAAGCGTCGAGCACGGTTTCCGACTTGCTTGAGTATTTCCTCGACGCCGGGCATTCGCGCCTGCCGGTCTACCGCGAAACCCTGGATGAGCCCATCGGCATGGTGCACATCAAGGATTTTCTCGGCTGGCTCAACTCGAGGGGCAAGCGTGGCCGCAATGCAAAGGGTGGCGGCAAGCTGGCTGGAGCGTGGACGCTGTCTGCCGCCAATCTGAAGACCAGGGTTGGTGAACTCGGCATCATGCGCGACCTTCTTTACGTACCGCCATCGATGCCTGCGCCAGACCTTCTGGTGAAGATGCAGTCTACCCATAGTCACATGGCAGTGGTGGTGGATGAGTATGGCGGCACCGATGGCCTGGTCACGATCGAGGACCTCGTTGAAGAGATCGTCGGCGATATTGCCGACGAGCATGACGAGAAGGACGAACTTATCAGCCAGGTTGCGGAAAACTCCTGGGTTGCCGACGCCAGGTACGAGATCGAAGAC
This sequence comes from Alphaproteobacteria bacterium, assembly GCA_024642465.1. Taxonomy (GTDB): domain Bacteria; phylum Pseudomonadota; class Alphaproteobacteria; order Rhizobiales; family Aestuariivirgaceae; genus Anderseniella. Next base: position 15,864 of record JAHEBA010000013.1, on the reverse strand, counting down.
GCCGAGGAGCTCCTCGGCCTCGAGCTGCTGTCCGAAGAAGAAGAGGAAGAGGCCGATACGCTTGGCGGCCTGATCTTTCACATGCTCGGCCGCGTGCCAGCACGGGGAGAGCTGATTCGTCATCCTGCCGGTATCGAGTTCGAGGTTGTGGCTGCTGATCCCCGCCGTGTTCGCCGTATTGCGATTCACAAGGGGCCGCGCCAGTCTGCACCGAGCCGTCCAGCGCAGCCATCACAGTCACGCCCTGCGGCTGCACCTGACCGGCAGACCACACACTGACCTGTCTTCACACGTACTGCCTGGCGCAATCGTGGGCAGTCCAAGCGGCGGGGGTAGCCAGCCTTGAGCACAGGGTCCAGTCACGTTCTTCACCGCACGACGCTGGCAGCGTGCCTTGCAGCAATGCTGGCCGGAGCGGTTGCCAGCTTGTCATTGCCTCCATTCGGTTTGTGGCCGGTCTTGCTGGTGTGTGTGCCGGGTCTTGTATGGTTGCTGGACGGGGCCGGTGAAAGGCGGTCATTCGCACGTGGTTTTGCAATCGGCTGGAGCTTTGCCTTCGGCTATTTCGTGCCGTCCCTGTGGTGGATATCCGAGGCTTTCCGGGTGGAGCCGGAGAAGTTTGCCGCGCTAATTCCGTTTGCGGTGGCAGGCTTGCCGGCCTATCTCGCGCTTTACTGGGGTGCGGCCGCAGGGTTGGCTGCCCGGTTCTGGGACACGGGCTGGCGCCGCCTGATGCTGCTGGCTTGCCTGCTGTCGGCTGGGGAGTGGCTGCGTGGCCACATGCTCACCGGCTTTCCATGGAACCTGCCCGGCTATGCGGCAGAACCGTTCGAAGGTCTGTCACAGGCTGCGAGTCTTGGCGGCATCTACGCGCTTACGCTGCTGGTTCTGCTCGCATCTGCCGCGCCTGCAGCGTTTTGGCAGCCTGGCCACCCGAAACGCGGTCCTCACCGGTCCGGCCTGGCCTATGCCGGCATCATGGCTGCCACGGTTATCGGTCTTCATGTCTGGGGCAATCAGCGCGTGACAGATTATGACGCCATTGCCCGGGCCGCCGATCCGCAGTCGGCGGCACCGCTGGTCCGGATCGTCCAGCCGAGCATCCCGCAGAACATAAAGTGGGACAGGACCCGGCGTGACGAGATCGTCTCGATCTATCTCCAGATGACTGCCCGGCCCTGGCCTGCAGACCTGCAGGTTCCACCTCTGGTAGTATGGCCAGAGAGTGCGCTGCCGCTGTTGCTGGCCGAGGAGGATGGCCTGCGCGAGCGGATAGCAAAGCTGTTGCCGAAAGGTAGTTTCCTGCTCACGGGAGGGTTGTATCGCTCGGCGGAAGCTGACGGAACAACAAGAATCTACAACAGCCTTCTCGTCTTTGGTCACGGCGGTCAGATGATGGGCCGGCATGACAAGGTGAGGCTGGTGCCGTTCGGCGAATTCCTTCCCTTTCCGGCCGTCCTTGAACCTTTGGGCATACGCCAGCTGGCCCGGCTGCCATCCGGTTTTTCGGAAGGGCAGGCCGACACCGTGGTGGCGGTTCCCGGCATGCCTTCGTTCGCCGGTTTCATCTGTTACGAGGCGGTCTTTCCTCGCAGCTTTCCTCGCAAGCAACTGCCCAAGTTATTGGTAAATGTCACAAATGACGCCTGGTTCGGCACCTCCGGGGGGCCTCACCAGCATCTTGTTCAGGCCCGGTTTCGTTCAATTGAGCAGGGGCTGCCGATGATACGTGCAGCCAACACCGGCATATCCGCCATGATCGATTCAGCAGGCCGGGTACGCGCCAGTCTTCCGCTGTTCGAAACCGGCATACTTCAAGCTGCACTGCCCGCAACTCTCCCTGTTACATGGTACGCCATGTTGGGTGACGCCCTGTTTGCGGCCCTGGCACTTGTTTTCCTTACGGTAGTTTTAATTTGTAGACTGAACAACCTGTAATGGTGTACCTGTCACTTACGGGGAAGTTGAGTTCGCCGGTTCCTTGGCGTGGCGGGGCTGAGTATGAGGCTGCAATTCGCCCACATCCAGATTCTTCGCTCATGAGAAGCCATGCTGGCGTCCGATGAAACCATTGCTTGCGGGAGTGAAATCCCGTACGCCTTAGCGGATGTATTGGTAACAATGACTGCGAAAATGCCAAACCCGATCGACGTTCACGTTGGAAGCAGGTTGCGGATGCGCCGCATGCTGGTGGGGATGAGCCAGGAAAAGCTCGGCGAGCATCTCGACCTTACATTCCAGCAGGTCCAGAAATATGAGAAGGGTTCCAACCGGATCAGTGCCAGCCGTCTGTTCGAGATGGCCCGCATTCTCGATGTGCCGGTCCAGTTCTTCTTCGATGACATGCCCGGCCAGTCGGTCGGCAAGGCCATGGCCGGATTTGCTGAAGGCAGCGACTCTTTCCAGATGACCGACTTTTTGACCAGTTCCGACGGAGCACAGCTGATCCGGGCCTTTGCCGAGATCAAGAGCCCCGAGGTGCGCCGCAAGGTGATCGATCTGGTGAAGTCGATTTCCGCTACGTCCGGCAACTGAACTTCCGGCAATCCAACACAGTCATACCTGCTGACGGCGGTGCTTTAAAAGTGCCGCCTCGGCCAATGTCGGCTTGACGCCGCCCGTTTGGCCTGACAAAAGGACGCCACCCGGCACCATGATCATATAAAGAAATCTGTATATGGTGCGGTCTGGCCCCTCTCGCGGAGTTTGCAAGCCATGGCGCGACAGAACTATCTCTTCACCAGTGAATCGGTTTCCGAAGGCCACCCGGACAAGGTGTGCGACCGGATCTCCGACGAGATCGTCGATCTCGTTTACAAGGAGGCCCGCAAGACCGGCGTTGATCCGTGGACCGTTCGAGTGGCGTGTGAAATTCTGACAACGACCAACCGCGTGGTGATTGCAGGCGAGGTTCGCGTGCCGGACTCGCTGCTCAAGACCGACAAGCATGGCAACAAGGTCATCAACCCGTCGCGTTTCCGTTCCGCCGCTCGCCGGGCGATCCGCTCGATCGGTTACGAGCAGGCCGGCTTTCACTGGAAGACCTGCAAGATCGACGTTCTTCTGCACTCCCAGTCGGCCGACATTGCCCAGGGCGTTGACAGCGCCGCGGACCGCCAGGGCGAGGAAGGTGCCGGCGACCAGGGCATCATGTTCGGTTACGCTTGCCGAGAGACCCCGGACTTGATGCCGGCGCCGATCTACTATTCGCACAAGATTCTCGAACTCCTCGCTGCCGCCCGCCACAAGGGTGCTGGCGACGCCGGCAAGCTTGGTCCAGACGCCAAGAGCCAGGTGACGATCCGCTATGCGGACGGAATGCCCGCGGAAGCGGTGTCCATCGTCGTTTCGACCCAGCACCTCGATCCGAAGTGGGATTCGAAGAAGGTCCGTTCGGTCGTCGAACCATACGTTCGTGAAGCCCTTGGTGGCCTGCCGATTGCCAAGGACTGCACCTGGTACATCAACCCGACCGGAAAATTCGTCATTGGCGGACCTGATGGTGACGCGGGCCTTACCGGGCGCAAGATCATCGTCGATACCTATGGCGGTGCCGCGCCGCACGGCGGCGGCGCGTTCTCCGGCAAGGACACCACCAAGGTCGACCGCTCTGCCGCCTATGCGGCGCGCTACCTGGCCAAGAACATCGTGGCCGCCAAGCTGGCCGACCGCTGCACGATCCAGCTGTCATATGCCATCGGCGTGGCCCAGCCGCTGTCGGTCTACGTCGATACCCATGACACGGGCAAGGTGCACGAAACCGTTCTCGAGCAGGCCATCCGCAAGGTTATGGACCTGTCGCCGTCGGGCATACGCCGGCATCTTGACCTGAACAAGCCGATCTACGCCAAGACCGCCGCGTATGGGCACTTCGGCCGCAAGCCGGGCCGTGATGGCTCGTTCTCCTGGGAAAAGACCGACCTGACCGCTGCGCTCAAGACTGCGGTCAAGGACCTGGCCTGATCCGCATCGGGTCGAACGACAGCAGATGACCGGACCGGATACGCCAGACTTCGGGGAGAAATTCTTCGGACGGCGTGCCGGCCAATCCCTGCGCCGCAACCATGCGCGCCTCGTTGCAGAAATGCTGCCGGGCTTGCGGGTGCCGGACGATCCGGGCGTACTGGCTGATCCCGGCTCCCTGTTCACCCGGCCTGTTAACGAAGTCTGGCTGGAAATCGGTTTCGGCGGCGGCGAGCACCTTGCCTGGCAGGCCGCCCGCAATCCCGATGTCGGATTGCTGGGAGCCGAGCCCTTTATAAACGGCGTCGCGAAACTGCTGAGCCAGATCGAGGAGCAACAGCTCTCAAATGTCCGCATCCTTGATGACGACGTTCGTCCGCGCCTGTCGCAGATCGCCGAGGCATCCATATCGCGCGCCTTCCTGCTGTTCCCCGACCCGTGGCCGAAAAGCCGCCATCACAAGCGCCGCTTCATCAATCAGCAGAACCTGCGCGAACTCCACCGCATCCTGAAGCCGGGCGCAGAGTTCCGCGTGGCGAGCGACATAGACGATTACATCCGCTGGACGCTGCGCGAGATTGTGCGGCACGGCGGCTTCGAGTGGATGGCGGAGCAACCAGATGACTGGCGCATCCGCCCGGCCGACTGGCCCCAGACCCGTTATGAGGCAAAGGCGGAGCGCGAGGGCCGATCTTCCGCCTATCTCCGGTTCAGGCGCACATAAGGCTGGTTCGGCTTGATATTTGTGTCTTTGAAGCGTATATGGACGGTCAAGAAGTTCATTCTCATAGATATTCAATCACGGTTGAAGATCACGGTTCATGAGAGTGGGTCCTGCGGGGCCCGCTTTTTTTGTTGCCCGAAACGGGGCATTTGACAGGACGCTGCGCATGACGGCCGGCATGGCCAAAAGACTGAAGCGGGAATCCGGCGTGGCTGCGAAGGTGGCCGCGATCGTCGAGCCTGCCATCGAGGGTTTGGGCTACAGGCTGGTGCGGGTGAAGCAAACCGGCTCGACCCTGCAGATCATGGCAGAGCGGCCTGACGGATCGATGACCGTGGGCGGGTGCGAGGAAATTTCCCGGATGGTTTCGCCGCTTCTGGACGTAGAAGACCCCATTTCGGGCCGTTACAGCCTTGAAGTGTCTTCGCCTGGCGTGGACCGCCCGCTGGTACGGCCGGAAGACTTCGAGCGCTGGGCCGGTTTTGACGTAAAGATCGAACTTGCCACGCCTCTGGCTGGCCGCAAGCGGTTTCGTGGCCGTCTTGAAGGCTTCGAGGATGGCGAGGTCCGGCTGTTCATCGAGCCTGAGGAAAAGGGCGGCGACGAAGTGCTGATCGGGCTGGCCTTCGATGCCATAGGCGATGCCAAGCTGGTGATGACGGATGAGCTGCTGGCTGCTGCCAGCCAGCGTGCAAAATCAGGCGAGGTCGGCGACGGTGCCGGCTGGGACCATGACGAGAACCAAACCAACGACATTGAAGCGGAGTGATGAGATGTCTGATGTCGCTGTAAGTGCAAACCGGCTGGAACTGCTGCAGATCGCGGATGCGGTTGCGCGTGAGAAGTCGATCGACAAGATGGTCGTGATCGAGGCCATGCAGGACGCCATCCAGCGTGCGGCCAAGTCCCGCTACGGCGCAGAGAATGACATCCGCGCGGAGATCGACCCTCAGACCGGTGAAACCAAGCTCTATCGTCTGCTCGAAGTGGTTGACCAGGTCGAGAACGACGCCACCCAGATCACCATGTCGGAAGCGCTCGAGCGCAACCCCGGCGCCCGCCTCGGCGATTTTCTGTCCGAACCGCTGCCACCCGTGGATTTTGGGCGCATTGCAGCCCAGAACGCCAAGCAGGTGATCGTCCAGAAGGTGCGCGACGCCGAACGCGAGCGTCAGTTCGAGGAATACAAGGACCGCGTCGGCGAGATCGTGTCCGGCGTTGTGAAGCGTGCCGAATACGGCAACATCATCGTCGATCTTGGCCGCGGTGAAGGCATCGTGCGCCGTGATGAGGGCCTGCCGCGTGAACAGTTCCGCAACGGGGACCGCATTCGTGCCTACATCTTCGACGTGCGCCGCGAGCCGCGTGGACCGCAGATTTTCCTGTCCCGCTCACGTCCCGAATTCATGGCCAAGCTGTTCCAGCAGGAAGTGCCGGAAATCTATGACGGCATCGTCGAGGTGGTCGCCGTCGCGCGCGATCCCGGCTCGCGGGCGAAGATCGCCGTGCGCTCGAAGGACTCCTCGATCGACCCCGTCGGCGCCTGCGTCGGCATGCGCGGCAGCCGCGTGCAGGCCGTGGTGAACGAGCTGCAGGGCGAGAAGATCGACATCATTCCGTGGACGCCCGATGCGGCGAGCTTCATCGTCAACGCACTGGCTCCGGCTGAAGTGGCCAAGGTGGTGCTCGACGAGGACGCCCAGCGCATCGAGGTCGTGGTGCCGGACGAGCAGCTGTCGCTGGCCATCGGCCGCCGTGGCCAGAACGTGCGTCTGGCCTCGCAGCTGTCGGGCTGGGACATCGACATCATGACCGAAGCGGAAGAATCCGAACGCCGCCAGAAGGAATTCGCCGAACGCACCCAGCGCTTCATCGAGGCGCTCGACGTCGACGAGATGCTGGCCCAGCTGCTGGCATCGGAAGGCTTCGACTCGATCGAGGAAATCGCCTACGTGGCGCCGGAAGAAATTGCCATGATCGATGGCCTTGACGAGGATACGGCGTCTGAAATCCAGGCACGCGCCTCCGAGTACCTTGACAAGCAGGCGGCTGAACTCGAAGCCAAGCGCAAGGAACTCGGCGTGAAAGACGATCTGGCGGCCTTCGAAGGCCTCACTCCGGCAATGCAGGTGATGCTCGGCGAGGAAGGCATCTATACGCTCGAAGACTTCGCCGGTTGCATACCGGACGATCTGGTTGGCTGGAATGAGCGCAAGGACGGCGAGACCATCCGTCATGCCGGCGCACTGTCTGGCACCGACATGAATGCTGCCGAAGCAGAGACGCTTATCATGCAGGCGCGGTTGCAGCTGGGCTGGATCGAGCCGGAACCGGAGCCGGAGCCTGAACAGGAGGCGGACGCTGAAGATGCAGCCGCCGAAGCCGGCGCGGCAAGCGAGTAAGGCGGTGTCGCGCGCGAATGAGACAGGCTGCACCAGATATCGCCGGACAGGGCGGAGCGGAGGAGCGCATGTGCGCGCTTACCCGCGCCGTTGCGCCACGTGCCGAACTGGTGCGGTTTGTCGCTTCGCCGGATGGTGAGGTCGTACCCGACCTGAAGGAGTGCCTGCCTGGCCGGGGCATGTGGCTTACGCTGTCGCGTGATGCGATCGGTCAGGCCGTTCGCCGCAAGCTGTTTGGCCGCGCCCTGAAGGAAAATGTCAGGGTGCCAGATGATCTGGCCGATCGTATCGGCCAACTTTTCAAACGCGATTGCCTAGCCACTTTGTCACTCGCAGCCAAGGCCGGTCAGGCGGTGGCCGGTTTCGACAAGGTGTCGGGCCTGCTGGACCGCGGTGCAGTGCGGGCGCTCATCGGCGCTTCGGATGGTGCGGAGGATGGCCGCCGCAAGCTCGCCGCGCGCCTGCGAAACAGCGGCGATGCCGCGCAACTGGTAGAATGTCTTGCCTCCGCCGATTTGGATTTGGCATTGGGCCGCACAAATGTGATACATGCAGCCATCATGCGCGGTGGTCTTGCAGAGAAATTCCTCGCCTGTGCTAGGCGGTTGGAGAAATTCGGGTTAAACGGAGCCGCGAATTCCGCGGGAAATTGATACGCAATGAATGATACGAACGACAACGGAAACAACAATGATCGCCCCGGTGGCCGTACCCTCGGCCTGCGCACCGGTGGCCAGGGTCGCGTGCGGCAGAACTTCCCGCACGGCAGGTCCAAGACGGTTGTCGTTGAAACCAAGCGCAAACGCATTATCGGAGGTCCTGGCGCCAAGCCTGCTGCCGCAGAGCCTGTTGCCCCGCCCAAGCCGCTGATTCCTGCGCCGGAAAAGTCGGCCGCGCCTGCTCCGCGGGCCGAGGCCCCTGCAGCCCAGGGCCGTTCAGGCGCACCCAAGGTGTTGCGTACGCTGACGGCAGAGGAAGCCGAGGCCCGAGAGCGCGCCCTGATCGAGGCGCGGCAGCGGGACATCGAGGACAAGAAGCGCGCCGAGGTCGAGGCGAAGGAGCGCGCGGAGCGTGAAGCCCGCGAGGCCGCGGAACGTGCTGAGGCCGAAGCCGAGGAAGCCCGCCGTGCCACCAAACGTGCGGCTGAGGAAGAAGCCAAGCGCAAGGCGGAAGAGGTCAAGGCCAGCAAGGTTGCCGAAGTCGATGACGAAGGCGACGGCGGCCGCGCAAAGGCGCGCCGTCCTGGCCCCAGCGCTGAAAAGCCCGCTGCACCTCCCAAGCCGCGCAGTGACGTCGACCGCCGTCGTGGCAAGCTCACCATTTCCAACGCACTGGATGATGACGGCGAACGCGCCCGGTCGCTGGCTGCCTTCCGCCGCCGGCAGGAGCGCCAGAAGAAACAGGCGATGGGCGCCGGCGCAGTGCGCGAGAAGGTATCGCGTGAAGTCACAATTCCGGAAGTCATCTCCATCCAGGAGTTGGCCAACCGCATGAGTGAACGCGCGGTGGATGTCATCAAGTTCCTGATGAAGCAGGGCGAGATGCACACCATCAACGACATCATCGACGCTGACACCGCGCAGCTGATCGCCGAGGATTTCGGCCATACGGTGAAGCGCGTTTCGGAGTCTGACGTTGAAGAAGGCCTGATGGGCGACGAGGATCCGGCCGAAAGCCTGAAGCCGCGCGCGCCCATCGTGACCGTGATGGGTCACGTCGACCACGGCAAGACTTCGCTGCTCGATGCGCTGCGCAACGCGTCCGTCGTGGCTGGTGAGGCTGGCGGCATCACCCAGCACATCGGCGCGTACCAGGTCGAAACGGCGGGCGGCATGGTGACCTTCATCGATACGCCTGGCCACGCAGCGTTTACCGCAATGCGTGCACGCGGCGCCAAGGCCACGGACATCGTGATCCTGGTCGTTGCCGCCGACGACGGCGTCATGCCCCAGACCATCGAGGCGATCAGTCATGCCCGTGAGGCAGGCGTTCCGCTTGTCGTTGCCATCAACAAGATGGACAAGCCCGACGCCGATCCGAACCGGGTTCGCACCGATCTGCTGCAACACGAAGTGATCGTGGAAAGCATGAGCGGCGACGTGCTCGAGGTCGAGATTTCGGCGCTCAAGGGCACCAACCTCGACAAGCTGCTTGAAGCCGTGTTGTTGCAGGCGGAACTGCTCAATCTGCGCGCCAACCCGGACCGTCCTGCGGACGGCATCGTGGTAGAGGCCCAGCTTGACAAGGGCCGTGGCCCCGTTGCCACCGTGCTGGTGCGCCGTGGCACTCTGCAGGTGGGAGACATCGTCGTCGCGGGCGCAGCCTGGGGCAAGGTCCGCGCGCTCATCAACGACAAGGGTGACAATGTTGCCGAGGCAGGCCCGTCCGTACCGGTCGAGGTGCTGGGCATGAACTCCGCGCCCGAGGCCGGTGACCAGATCGTCGTGGTTGAGAACGAGGCTCGTGCCCGCGAGATTACCGTCTATCGCGAACGCAAGATGCGCGAGACCCGTGGCGCTCCGACGGCGCGCTCGTCGCTCGAACAGATGATGAGCCAGCTCAAGGAGAGCGGGAAGAAGGAATTCCCGATCCTGATCAAGGCCGACGTGCAGGGTTCTGCCGAAGCCATCGTTCAGGCGCTCGACAAGCTGGGCACCGACGAGGTGGCAGCCCGTGTCGTGCACTATGCGGTAGGCGGCATTTCCGAGTCCGACGTGCAGCTGGCGCAGGCCTCCAAGGCCGTCATCATCGGCTTCAACGTGCGTGCCAACAAGCAGGCCCGCGACGCTGCCGAGCAGAACGGCATCGAAATCCGCTACTACAACATCATCTACGACCTCGTGGATGACGTGAAGGCGGCCATGTCCGGCCTGCTGTCGCCGGACCTGCGCGAGACCTTCCTCGGCAACGCGGAAATCCTCGAGGTGTTCAACATCACCAAGGTCGGCAAGGTGGCCGGCTGCCGCGTCACCGAAGGCTCGGTTCAGCGCGGTGCCAAGGTTCGCCTGATCCGCGACAACGTGGTGGTGCACGAAGGCACGCTGTCGACCCTCAAGCGTTTCAAGGACGAAGTGAAGGAAGTTCAGGTCGGCCAGGAATGCGGCATGGCCTTCGAGAACTACCAGGACATGCGTGCTGGCGACATCATCGAGTGCTTCACGGTTGAGTCCGTCAAGCGCACGCTGTAAGGCCGGCGCCGGAGGCTTAAGATGGCCAAGTCCAAAGGTCCATCCCAGCGTCAGCTGCGTGTCGGCGAACTGATCCGGCACGAGCTGTCGGCGCTGTTCATGCGCGGCGACGTGATGGACCCCGTCATCGAGAAACAGGGCGTCACCGTTCTGGAAGTCACCACCTCTCCGGACCTGAAGATTGCGACTTCCTACGTCCGTCCGTTCCAGCCCGGCGGCAATCCGGACCAGCTGATCGAGGCACTCAATCGCAACCGCCGTTTCATCCGCGGTGAGCTTGCCCCGAAGCTGGACCTCAAGTTCATGCCCGAGTTCCGCTTCCGCATCGACACGGCATCCGACTATGCCTCCAGCATAGAGCGGCTGATGGCTGACCCGAAGGTTGCCCGCGACCTCGATCACGACGATGATTAAGCCTCATGGCGAGACGCAAGAAGGGTGACCCGGTCCACGGCTGGGTGTTTCTCGACAAGCCGCTGGGGCTCGGGTCGACGCAAGCCGTGTCCCTGGTGAAGCGCGTCTTCAACGCCCGGAAGGCAGGTCATGCCGGCACACTCGACCCACTCGCGACCGGCCTGCTGGCGGTGGCCCTTGGCGAGGCCACCAAGACCGTCCCGTACATGATGGACGCCGACAAGACCTACACCTTTACCGTGAAGTGGGGTGAAGCTACCTCCACCGGCGACGCCGACGAGCGCGGCGAGATTGTCGCCAGCAGCGATGTTCGGCCGTCGCGTGAGCAGGTGGAGGCCGTGCTGCCGCGTTTTCTGGGCGGGATCGAGCAGGTGCCGCCTGCCTACTCGGCCATCAGGCTTGAAGGAAAGCGGGCCTATGATCTGGCCCGCGCCGGTGAAGAAGTCGACATTGCGGCCCGCCACGTGCGGATTGAGCGGCTGACCTTGCTTGGCATGCCTGATCATGACCACGCCAGCTTCGAGGTCGTTTGCTCCAAGGGAACCTATGTGCGCTCGCTCGGGCGCGACATCGCTTTGGCGCTTGGTACGCAGGGTCACCTGAGCGCACTTCGCCGGACTGCCTCCGGTGGCATCAACGTGACAATGGCCGTCACGCCGGACCAGCTGCAGGCTGCAACGCCGGAAGAACTGGCAAAGCTTCTTCAGCCTCTCGACGTCGTGCTCGCCCACTTGCCCCGGATTGAACTGGACCCCGAACAGGCAGCACGCGTCATCCATGGCAATGCGGTCATGCTGCTGCCCGTACAATCCGGCGCTGGCGAAAAGGACGAAGCGCTGTTGGTCTCCAACTCGGTTCCGCTTTCCATCGCCAGGCTTGTCGGCAGCGAGGCAAGACCCGCCCGCGTGTTCAACCTGTAACAGGTATCCCCGCGCTGCATTGCCGCTGGCAATTTTGCTGCATCTGCGCTATAGGCACGCGCAACGCTGGCTTCGGCCGGTGTTTTTCATGGCCTGTGCTGGACGGCATCCCGGCACCAGGCGTCCACTTCCTCCAGACTGAAAGGAGCGCATACGATGTCGATTTTGCCTGAACGCAAGCAGGAGCTTGTGAAAGAGTACGCCACGGCCAATGGCGACACCGGTTCTCCCGAGGTGCAGGTTGCAATCCTCACCGAGCGGATCAAGAACCTGACCGGGCACTTCCAGACGCACAAGAAGGACAATCATTCCCGGCGTGGTCTGCTGAAGCTCGTGTCGCAGCGCCGCAAGCTGCTTGACTATGTCAAGGGGCGCGATGAAGCCCGCTACAAGAGCCTGATCGACCGGCTTGGTATCCGCAGGTAAGTTGGCAAAAAATCGCGGGCGGTTCCGGTTGGGCGGGGCCGCCCGCTTCCCCTTTTGGCGCGGAGGCAATGGGGCTTCCCGCCGTGACGGCCCATACGGGGACAAGCCGCCCGGATGATTGTTTCGTGTGTACGCGGCAAAGGGCCAAATGAAGGAATGATGTAGATGTTTGATATCCACGTGGAAGAACTTGAATGGGCCGGCCGCACGCTGCGGCTTGAAACCGGCCGTGTCGCCCGCCAGGCAGACGGTGCCGTGCTGGCCACTTATGGCGAGACCACCGTGCTCGCAACTGTCGTTGCAGACAAGACGCCGAAGCCCGGTCTCGACTTCTTCCCCCTGACCGTGAATTACCAGGAAAAGGCCTTCGCTGCCGGCAAGATCCCCGGCGGCTACTTCAAGCGTGAAGGCCGCCCTTCCGAAAAGGAAACGCTGGTTTCCCGCCTGATTGACCGCCCGATCCGCCCGCTGTTCGCCAAGGGTTTCAAGTGCGAAACTCAGGTGATCGTGACCGTGCTGAGCCACGATCTCGAAAATGATCCGGACATCGTCGCAATGGTTGGCGCCTCTGCCGCACTGTGCCTGTCCGGCGCGCCGTTCCTTGGCCCCATCGGGGCTGCCCGGGTCGGCTACATCGATGGCGAGTACGTCGTTAACCCCACGCTGGACCAGATGCCGGATTCGAAGCTCGATCTTGTCGTTGCCGGCACCACCGACGCCGTTCTGATGGTCGAATCGGAAGCCCAGGAACTGACCGAGGAAATCATGCTCGGCGCAGTCGTGAAGGGTCACGATGAATTCCAGCCGGTCATCGATGCCATCATCCGTCTCGCCGAACGCGCGGCGCGTGAGCCGCGTGACCATCAGCCGGAAGACAATTCCGCACTGGCTGCCAAGGCTCGCGAAATCGCCGGCGAAGATCTCAAGAAGGCCTATGCCATCGCTGGCAAGGAAGAGCGACGCGACGCGGTTTCCGCCGCCAAGAAGAAGGTGATCGAGGCCCTGTGCAACCCTGATGACGAGAACGCACCGGCCGAAAACAAGGTCGGCGAAGTGTTCAAGTCGCTGGAATCCGACATCGTCCGTGGCCAGATCATCGACACCAAGTCGCGTATCGACGGCCGCGGCCTTGCCGACGTTCGTCCGATCAAGTGCGAAGTTGGCGTTCTGCCGCGTACACACGGCTCGGCCCTGTTCACCCGCGGCGAAACCCAGGCGCTGGTCGTGACCACGCTGGGCACCGGAGATGACGAGCAGTTCGTCGATGCGCTGGAAGGCACCTACAAGGAAAACTTCCTGCTGCACTACAACTTCCCGCCCTACTCGGTTGGCGAAACCGGCCGCACCGGCTTCACCGGCCGCCGCGAAATCGGTCACGGCAAGCTGGCTTGGCGTGCCGTTCACCCGATGCTGCCAGGCAAGGAAGAGTTCCCCTACACCATCCGCGTGGTGTCGGAGATCACCGAGTCCAACGGTTCATCTTCCATGGCCACCGTGTGCGGTTCCTCGCTGGCACTGATGGATGCGGGCGTGCCGGTCAAGCGGCCGATCGCCGGTATCGCTATGGGCCTGATCCTGGAAGGTGAGAAGTTCGCCGTGCTGTCCGACATCCTGGGTGACGAAGACCACCTTGGCGACATGGACTTCAAGGTGGCCGGTACGGAAGAAGGTGTCACGTCGCTGCAGATGGACATCAAGATCACCGGCATCACCAAGGAGATCATGGAGACTGCCCTGTACCAGGCCAAGGATGGGCGCATGCACATCCTCGGCAAGATGGCTGAAGCCATCACCCAGGGCCGTGAATCGCTGGGCGAACATGCTCCGCGTATCGAGGTGATGACCATCCCGGTCGACAAGATCCGCGAAGTGATCGGTTCAGGCGGCAAGGTGATCCGCGAGATCGTCGAGAAGACCGGTGCCAAGATCAACATCAACGATGACGGCGTGATCAACATCGCCTCTGCCGATGGTGCGTCGATCAAGGCTGCCCGCGACTGGATCCACTCCATCGTGGCCGAGCCCGAAGAAGGCGAGATCTACGAAGGCACCGTGGTCAAGGTCGTGGACTTCGGCGCGTTCGTGAACTTCTTCGGCGCCAAGGACGGGCTGGTTCACATTTCCGAACTGGCCCCCAAGCGGGTCGAGAAGGTGTCTGACATCGTCAAGGAAGGCGACAAGGTCAAGGTCAAGCTGCTCGGCTTCGATCAGCGCGGCAAGGTTCGCCTGTCGATGAAGCAGGTTGACCAGGAGACCGGCGAGGATATCTCCGGCAAGGGCAAGGACGGCGACGAGTAATCGTCTCCGGCCGGTAATCAACGCATGAACGAGAAGCGCCGGACCCTCCGAGGTCCGGCGCTTCGCATTTTAAGAATCCGAGCATGGCGGGCGCGACCCGGTCAGGCGGGTAAAGCGCAATCCGAAAAGTGGAAACCGGTTTTCGGATCAATTGCGCGCAAGGATCCGAGCATGGCGGGCGCGGGCCCGGTCAGGCGGTTGAAGCGCAATCCAGAGAGTGGGAAGTGGTTTTCGGATGGATTGCGCGAAAGGATCAAAGCATCGCCGGCACGACCCGGTCCGGGGGCTTGTGACCATCCACAAAGGTCTTGATGTTGATGATCACCTTCTCGCCCATGTCGACACGGCCTTCGATGGTGGCTGAACCCATATGCGGCATCAGCACGGCCTTCGGATTTTTCAACAGGCGCGGATTGACCGCGGGCTCGTGTTCGAACACGTCCAGGCCCACGCCGCCAAGCTCATCCTTTTCCAGCATTCGCGCCAGCGCGTTCTCGTCGATGACTTCGCCGCGCGCCGTGTTGACGATGATTGCATCGGGCTTGACCAGCTGCAGCCGTCGCGCCGACAGCAGGTGGTAGGTGCCCGGCGTGTGCGGGCAATTGATCGAGATGATATCCATGCGCGCCAGCATCTGGTCGAGGCTTTCCCAGTAAGTTGCCTCAAGTGCTTCTTCGACGCTGGGGTGAACCGGCTTGCGATTGTGATAGTGGATCTGCAGGCCGAATGCCTTGGCGCGCTTGGCCACTGCCTGGCCGATGCGGCCCATGCCGATAATACCCAGCCTCTTGCCATAGATCCGCCGGCCCAGCATCCAGGTCGGCGACCATCCCTGCCAGACGTTCTCCTCGCCGATGACGCTGGCACCCTCGATCAGCCGCCGGGACACGGCAAGGATCAGCGCCATGGTCATGTCGGCGGTGTCTTCGGTCAGCACGCCCGGAGTATTGGTAACCGTGATGCCGCGCGCCGTAGCAGTTTCGACGTCGATATTGTCGACCCCGGTGCCGAAATTGGCGATCAGTTTGAGCTGGTCGCCTGCCTGCATAATGACCGACTTGTCGATCCGGTCGGTCACAGTCGGCACTAGCACCTCGGCCTTTTTCACCGCCTCGACCAGCTGCGCCTGGCTCATCGGCTCATCGGTGTCGTTGAGCGTCGTTGAGAACAGTTCGCGCATGCGCGTCTCGACCACGTCCGGCAGCTTTCGGGTAACGATCACGATTGGCTTGCGGGTAGGCATATGCTGAACTCCGGACAGTGCCTGCGAGGGACAGGGCCGGACCGGTTAGGCCAACGCCCCTTGCAAATCATTTCTCCATTCCTGTTTATGTTGCGCAAGCGCGCATGTAAACTGTGCTGGTGGGCTAGGCCTGCCATGCGGCAGGCGGCGGCATCTCACCGGGGCAGGGCGCAACCGGTCCGCGGCGACTTGGATTGGAAACGGCTTTGGCAAGACTGACCATCGGAAAGCTGATGTTCGCTGTCCTGGCGGCTGCTGTGGCAGGCGGCATCGTCTATGCCATGTC